>JAZUMO010000062.1:0-63454 GCA_045603665.1 Acutalibacteraceae bacterium | reverse complement strand
TTTTCGGTAGTGTAATTGCTTTTTATTTTATTAAAAGCAGTATGACGGATAAAAGGAAAGTCATTGTACTACTTCATCCGAAAAAATTTTCCTTCAAATCCGAATAGTGGTATATTCACAGTACCCCAAAATGATTTTGGTTACTTTTGTCGTAACAAAAGTAACTCTGCGAAGCATGCATCTCCCGAAAAGGAAGGTGGATTTGCGAAGCAAAGACGGAGGGGTTATAACAACCTTCATTTTTAATTTTTACATTCTACTAAACAAAAAATTTCCACGCTCAGGCTGCATCGTCACCGAAGCGCTCGCAGTGCGAGATGAAGCGAGGCGAGGATGGCGCAGCGGTCAAAATCGCTCGGCGCTCCAAGACGAAAAAGCGATTTTGGGAACCGCAAGAGTTTGTGGCCTTTACTTTGGCTCATTCGAGCGCCAAAGTAAACAAAACGCCCTCTTTTAGTGCTTCGGGAAATGCTTTCCCTCAGTGGTGGCCTTCGCGTGGCTCGGCGAAGATATATCGCAAGTCTCTGCTTTGCAGTCAGCTTCATCAAGGCTCAATACCGTCGGCTTTATTTAAAAACAGCTTTTCTTCGGAGAAATACTTCTCCGAAGGGGGGCGCCTTCGCGTGGCTCGGCGAAGATAAACGGTCAGCTTCAGTTTTTAAGAAAAGCTATCTTTGATAAATCCAACGGATTACTGCTTCTTTTTTCATCAGCTTTCCCCCTGCGTTTTTATCTCCCTCATATTAATAATTTTTTATTAATATTTCTTTCAATTTTTCTCAATATCTTGACTGGTACTCTTTCAAAGTGCTATTATGTTATAGTAAACATTTAACATAAAAGGAGATGTTTTTATGAAGAAAATTATTGCAGTTATTCTCGCTGTAATCCTTACCTTCAGCACCTGTCTCACAGCAACGGCAGGTCTCTTTGACAAGGAAAAAACGATCCGTCTCATTGTTCCTGAAAATTGGGAAATGGAAATCGGTGACAGCAGAACTGTTGACTGCGCGGCAAAGAACACAAGCAATTTTGTCGAGTGGACTGCAGTGCCGGCTGACGTTGCCTGCGTTGATGAATTCGGCAGAGTAACAGCTCTCAAAGAGGGTACGGCAACAATCAAGGCAATAAATGCTGACGGCTGTGAATCAAGTGTTACTCTCAATGTTGTTGCCGAAGCAACGATGAGCGAAAACAAAAAGACAAAGATTGACTATCAGGGTGAGGCAGTTGCCGAAAACGAAAACCTTCAGAAGATAGTTACAAGATATGAAATCGGCAGTAAGGATGTTCCTGCAAATGTTGCCGACAAAGCAGCTTATGCTGAGGCACAGACTGCAACAACAGCTGACGGAGCAGTCTGGAAGATAACCGATTACGGTGTTCTGCGTACCGACGAAAATGCAAAGAATGAAAGAGATACCGAACAGCGCTTTATGGGTGACAGATATTTCTATTCAGCTGACACCACCGACGGCAAGGTGCTTGCAATTTTCGCTGACGGCAAAAACGGTATCTGGACGGTAATGGCTGAAGGCTATACCCATATCGAAATGCTCGAAATCAACGGTACAGATAAGGCAGCCATGATGAGTGAAAATACCCAGAAATATGTTTCCAGAAGAGGTATGGTTTCCGAAGCCTTCCTTATTGACGGAAAATGGGTGCCCAACGAAAGCGACAACGACGGACTCTGGACGTCGATGTACGGTGCAGGCGAGCTTATGAGATATGCCGTTCTCCGTGACGACCCCACAGCCACAAAGGAAGAAATTGAGGCTGCAAGAAAGACAGCAACTCTTGCCACAGAAGCAGTAGTTCTTCTTACATATATCTCAATGCGTGACGGTGAGGTTGAAAGCTATGTAAGAGCCCAGAGAAACGGCGGCGTTACCGATTACGATAAGGGTAAGTATTATACACCCGGCGCACTTGTTGTCGGGGGTAATTACGGCCAGAATGTTCCCTTTGAAAGCCCCGCAACAATGTTTGATAAGATGAACTCCAAATATATGCTTTACGGTGCTACCTCTTATATCCAGGACGACGAGGGTAATCTTGCTTTGGAAAATCCCTCCGATTGGGTAGACACAACCAATCCTCCTGAGGGCACCGACTATGCAAAGAGAACAAGACTTCTTGAAGGCTTCTGGGCAAGAACCTATTCCTTCAAGGATGAAAAATTTGATTATGACGGCTATGCCTATTGGTCACATAACGGAGACGGCACCGCCACAGGTATTTCCACAAAGAAAAACTCTGACGGCTCCGATTATCTTCTCCATAACGAAAATTACCGTGGTCTCAAGGTAAATGCCACAAAGGAAATTCCCGAAAGATTATGGAATGACCTTATCGGTGCAGGCTATGAGGTTGAGGATATCTTCTATAAGGGCGATACAAGTGCTGACGAGGTTATCGGTCATCTCTTCCTTTACAAGCTCGCTTATGATATTTTAGGCGACGAGGATCCCGAGCTTAAGGAGCTTATCGTAAACGCTGTTGATAAGTTTGCTCAGCATCTTGTTGACAACAGCTACTGTCTTGTTGACGGTTCAGGTCAGCCTACAACCTGGGGTAAATTCTCCCGTACCTACCTTCATAACGGTCAGGTTTTAGGCGGCGCACCTCTCCAGACTCTCGTTCTTCTCAATGTATTCAAGCTTGCCCATTACCTCACAGGTAAGCAGAAGTGGGAGGACGAATACAGAATGGCAGCTCTTGACGAGCAGTATGAATATGCCAAGATTATGACTCAGGAAAAAGAGAGATACGAGCTGTGCGTGCTTGAGTTCGCAAACAGCGTGTCTCCCGTTTTAGGCTTCATTCTCCGTCCTCTTGTCGGAACACCGATGTTCAAGGCTCTTGTAAGAATTATCCTTAACTATTCCGACGAAGAGATGGCTATGCTCGGCTATTATCTTCTTTTCCAGATGGAAGACGATGAGGAGCTTCTCGGTTATTACAGAGAGGGTCTTGCCGATTGGTGGTACTCAATGAGCTTCAGTGAAAATGCTCTTTGGTATTATATTTATCAGCTGGCATACCCGGACAGCGAAATGAGCGACGTTTACGGAAACAGCCTTGTTGAAACTGCTTCCTGGGTGCTTTCCCGTCATCCCATCGACACCAGACGTTATCTCGCCTCCAACGCAAAGAGAGACGATATCGCAGAGCTTGACCTTGACGATGTAGGCATCGGCGGAACAAGTGAGCTTTCCTTCGACCTTACAAAGAAGGTGCCCTTGTTCTGGAACTCCGACAACAACATTCTTAAGCTCATCGGTATGGTATTTGCCCTCGGCAAGCTCGAATGGGCAGTTGCTCCCGCTGACGAAAGAGCAATGCACAAGTATAACGGCTCAACCTACGAAATGGATAACTGTCATAACCCCAATGAAATGGAAGGCTCCACAACCTATACTCTTCCCTATTGGATGGGCAGATACCACGGAATGCTCAAATAAGAGCTGTTATATTCCGCAAACTGAATTTTATGCCGCAGAGATTTAACCGTCTCTGTGGCTTTTTAAATTTTATCCCCTCTATATATACAGAGAAAAGTGCCGTTTTTTGCGTGGTTTACGCAAAAAAAGATGCTAAAACCGCAAAATATTTTTATTTTTTTGAAAGCCTTGACAAGTCTGATTTTTTTCTCTAAAATTAAATTATGACAGATAAATCAACAGCCCGTTAGTTGATTTATACTGTCTTCTTTTACTTTTCAGAATTCATTTTTAAGGAGAAAAAAATAACAATGAGAAACAAAGCATTAGTTTTGCATCATGATTTTGCCGATATGTTTTGGCTGCACACCGATGAGGAGGCAGGTAAGCTTCTTAAGGCGGCACTCAAATACGATATATCCGGTAATGCCGCTGATTTCGAGGACAGGATGATGAAAGCCAGCTTCATGAGAATTATGGACTTTATCGACAAAAACAAGGCAAAGTACGAAAAAACCTGTGAGCGACGTGAAGCTGCAGCTGAAAGACGCCGTATAAAAAGAGAATGGGAAAGCTGTGAGGAGGAGTATTAAAAGCAGGGTGCAATTAATACATTTGCGGAAAAATATATTAAAATTATAAAACAAAATAAAAATCAAAATAAAAAATAAAATACAAATACAATTACAAAGACAAAGACAAATTAAAAGGCGCTCCTCGGGCGGCACTTCATAAGGATTAACATCCTTATGAAGGGTTGCCTTTACGAAAACGCCTTTTTGCTGCTTTTTATAACGGAGAGAAATTATTTTTTAATCTTAATGCTTCTGACTTCACTGAAGGAGCCGTAAACCTTTTTATCGTTTACGAGCTTATAGCCACGTATTTTTACATAGCAAAGCTTGTTCTTTTTAAGGCTTTTTACCGTAGCTTTTACGGTTTTATCTTTTTTAACTGTTACCTTTCTGAGGGTTTTGGCGGTGAATTTTTTGCTCGTTGACAAGTAAAGCTGATAACCGTCTGCACCGCCAAGCTTTGACCAGGTAACCGTAAGAGTACCGCTTTTCGTCGATTTGAGGGCTTTGAGCTTTCCTTTGGTTACCTTTGTAGCGGTTTTAATGGTGGAAGAATAGCTACCGTTATTGCTTCCTGCCACAGCACGGACTCTGAAACGGTAATGCTGACCTGCCTTAAGGCTCTTTACTGTAAGAGAGGTCTTATCTGTGGTAAGAGAGGTCCATTTCTTTCCGTCGGTGGAATACTGCAGCTTATATTTTTCAGCGCCCTTAACCTTTCCCCAGGTAAGCTTTATATATGAAGCCGTAGCTTTGCTGGCCTTGAGATTTTTAACCTTTCCGAGCTTAAGCCTTGCTATGGGCTCCTGAGCCTTGATAATCGCCTTACATACGGAGCAGTGGCTGCCCTCGGTTTTTCCTGCTGTCTTATATGTGGCGGGAACGGCCTTATCCTTAAGGGCTGTGTGGCCGGTTTTTGTTATGGCTGAGGTATAGCTGTCACCGCAGGTGCAGGTATAAAGTCTTGTTCCGTTTTTAGTGCAGGTGGCTGCAAGAGAGACAGAAGCCTTGTAGGAATGAAGATGAGGCTCAGTAAGAAGGGAAACACCCTCATCCTTGCCCGAAAAATCGTTTTTATCTAAGCCGAAGGTGGTTTTTCCGTCGTTAATTCTGATTTCGCTGAATTGATTGAAGGTCCAGTTCTCGGGCATTTTAAAGCCTGCATTGGCGTAAAAGCCGGAAGAAAGACTGCTGACGAAGCTGAAATCTGCATGGCCGTTTTCCGACACAGCGCTGCACACACCTCTGGCACCGTAAACACCGACCTTGTAAAAGACCTTGTCCATTCTTTCGGCTACCTTTTTGAAATAGGGGAGGATGCCTGAATTTATCTGTGACCTTGTGGCGTCGAAATCCACGGCGAAATAAATTACCGTACCCTCGGGAAGACCCAGCTTAAAGGCGGCCTCGATTGCCTTACCTGCATCCTCCGTGCCTCTTGAGGCAGAAAAATAGGATGCTGAGGTGCCTGATGTCTGATAAATGGGAAAGAAATTAAGCCCCGAGGAAAGGATAATTTCCGCCTCCTGTCTTGTAAGTGCCTTGTTTATGCCCGAGGCGGCATTTGTGAGGTATCTGCCGACATATCTGTAGCCCTCGGAATAAAGAAAATCGGTTTTATGCTTGTCGAGAATTGTTGCCGTGTCGCAGGCAATTGCCTTTCGTGCAGTGTCACCGGGAGCCGTAAAAAGTGCAAGCCAGGTGGCAAGGTCAGCCTTTGAGCTTACAGACATAGACATTAGAGTCTGAAAATCGGAAAGTGCCGTTTTTACCTCGCTGTCGAATTTTCCGTCGAATTCGCCCGTATCAAAGCCGTTCATATAAAGAGCAAACTGCAAAAGACGGATAAAATTCTTTATCTGTGCATCGGTATAAATTTTCTCTGAATAGGAAAGAGCTGAATCGGCATTTTTTTCATAAGGAATTTCGGGACAGCACTTTTTTGTGGTAGGGCCGAAGTTTCCGTTTGCCACATTTGTCGGTAAGCCCTCCGTTGCCTGAAGAGCAAAAATAAGAGCCTTGCTCATATAGGGTGAAGGTGTGCCGTCGAGGGGGATATAGTCTATGTAGTCGGAAAAATTACTGTTCAGATATTGCTGAATTTCCTTTATTCTGCTGTCAGGTGTATTTTCTGCACCGAGGGAAATGATGCAAAAGGAAGAAATGATTAAAAGCACTGTAAATAAAAATACGAGTATTTTTTTCATATAAAGCCTCCTTATTAAGGTTATTTTTTGCTCGGCGAAGACATATTGCAAGTCTCTGCTTTGCAGTCACTCTCGTCTTTACTTTATAAACCCAACAGTTTACTACTTCCTTTTTCAGGGGATGTATGCTTCGCAGAGTTACTTTTGTTACGACAAAAGTAACCAAAATCATTTTTGGGTGCTTTGAATATACCACTATTCGGATTTGAAGGAAACTGTTATTCAAAGCTGTAACTGACCATTTATCTTCGCCGAGCCACGCGAAGGCGACCCCCTTCGGAGAAGTATTTCTCCGAAGAAATGCTGTTTTTTGATAAAACCAACGGTATTGAGCCTTGATGAAACTGACTGTAAAGCAGAGACTTGCGATATATCTTCGCCGAGCCACGCGAAGGCGAGGTTTTCGGGAAGTATTTCCCGAAGCAAGGGCGCTTTGCTTCCTTTGCCGACCGGGGCAAAGGAAGAGCCCAAGCGGCTTGAGCGTGGAAATTTTTTTGTTTAGTAGAATGTAAAAATTAAAAATGAAGGTTGTTATGACCACTCCGTCTTTGCTTCGCAAATCCACCTTTCTTTTCAGGGGATGTATGCTTCGCCGAGCCACGCGAAGGCGCCCCCTTCGGTGACGATGCAGCCTGAGCGTGGAAAGGTTTTTACAAGTAGCCGGTAAACTATAAAAATATAAATCATCGTAAAAAGAACTTTGACTCTGCGAAGCTTGCAGTAAATACGGAGGGGTCAAAACCCCCTTCTTTAATCTTTGCGAATCACTTCAGCGTTACAATCGTAACGCCGGTCTCTCCTTCGCCGTAAACACCGAGACGGAAGGATTTGACATATTTGCTTTTGCGAAGATATTCCTGAATGCCCTTTCTGAGAGCTCCTGTTCCCTTGCCGTGGATTACGGTGATTTCACCGAGGCCGAGTCTCAATGCCCGGTCGATATATCGCTCGAGTTCGAGGACGCCCTCTTCGATATTCTTTCCTCTTAAATCGCAGCGTGTCTGTGCTTCGCTGCCAGGAGAGAAAACGTGCTCTCGCTTGTTGGGTACGCTTCGGTTTTTAGGCTGCTTTGCCTTTTGCTTTTCGGCAAGACGGACATTTGAAAGGGGAGTACGCATTTTCATAATTCCTGCAAGAACCTCAATGTTGCCCTTTCTGTCCTCTGTAGCCGTTACTGTGGCTGTTTTGCCGATGTCAACGAGAAAGACCTCATCACCGATTTTAAGAGGACGGGGAAGGACATAATTTTCATCCTCGATAACGGCGGCAACAACGGGGTTGGTAATATCGTCAAAGTCAGCAAGACCTCTTTTGACGAGCTGTCTTGCCTTGCGCAGCATATCAGCCTTATCTGAAGCCTTGTCGCTTTCTTTTTTAATCTGTTCAAGCTCTGCCATAAGAGCATAGGCGCCTCTCTTTGCCTGCTCGACAATCTTAAGAGCCTGGCTCTGTGCCTTTTCAAGCTCTTTTTTACGCATTTCCTCAATGCTGTCCTTGTATTTCTGCGCCTGAGCCTTTTCGGTTTCCGCCTGAGCCTTAAGGGATTCGGCCTGCTTTGCCTGCTCCTCATATTCCTGACGGGATTTTTCAAGGGATTCAATAACCGTTTCAAATTCGGTGCTTTCCTTGGAAACGAGCTGTCTTGCTCTGTCGATAATGCTTTCCTCCATTCCTAAACGAAGAGAGATAGCAAAGGCATTTGAACGGCCGGGGGTACCGATTAAAAGACGGTATGTAGGCTTGAGTGAGGACACATCAAATTCGCAGGAGCCGTTTTCTATGCCCGGTGTCTGCAGGGCATAAGCCTTAAGCTCGGCATAGTGGGTGGTGGCGGCGATTCTTGCGCCCTTATGGTGCAATCTTTCGAGTATGGAAATGGCAAGGGCGGCACCCTCGATGGGGTCTGTGCCTGCGCCCAGCTCGTCGATAAGCACAAGGGAATGGTCATCAGCCGTTTCGATGATATTTATGATGTTTACAATGTGTGAAGAGAAGGTTGAAAGGGACTGCTCGATGCTTTGCTCGTCACCGATGTCGGCAAGAATATGGTTAAAGACGCTGACCTTGCTCTGATCCTTTACGGGAAGCATAAGACCGCACATAGCCATAAGGCACATAAGACCTACGGTTTTGATTGACACGGTTTTACCACCCGTATTGGGGCCGGTGATAATGAGAGTATCAAAGCTCTCGCCGAGCATAATATCGGTGGGAACGACCTTTTTCGGGTCAATAAGGGGATGTCTTGCCTGCTTGAGATTGATTATGCCCTCGTCATTGAGAATGGGAACAGTTGCCTTCATAGCATAAGCGAGCTTTGCCTTTGCAAAGATAAGATTGAGCTCGACGGCACATTCATAGCTTGCCTTGATGCCCTCGTAAAAGCCGCCTGCTTCAGCGGAAAGCTCATAAAGTATACGCTCGATTTCTTCTCTTTCCTTGCCCTGAAGAACCTTGATTTCGTTGTTTGCCTCGACCACTGCCGAAGGCTCCACAAAGACCGTCGCACCGCTTGAGGAGGTGTCGTGGACAAGACCGCTTATCTCGCTTCTGTGCTCGATTTTTACGGGCACAACATATCTTCCGTTTCGCATTGTGACGATTGAATCACGCAAAAATTTTTGATAATGCTGAGACTTTGTGAGCTTGTCCAGCTGATCTCTTACCTTTGAGGATGCGGCACGGATTTTTCGTCTTATTTCGTAAAGCTGAGGGGAGGCATTGTCGCTCATTTCCTCCTCGCTTATGATTGCATTTGTGATTCTGTCCTCGAGAAATTTATTGGGAGACATTGAATAAAAGAGGGTATCAATGCGGGTGACAATACCTGCATTCTTACTTCTCCATTCGCTTAAGGAACGGATAACACGAAGCACCTCGGCAATGTCGAGAAGCTCCCTCATATTAAGGATACTGCCTGCATTTGCTCTGCTGAGAGCATTGTTGACGTTTTTCAGGGAGCCGAAGGCGGGCGCACCGAATTTGGCCATAAGGGCATGGGCATCCTCTGTCTGGCCTAAAAGAGCATTGGCTAAAGCAAGATTGGTTTCGGGCTCGAGATGCTCCGCCATATATCTTGCGTCCTCGCAGGTGGTGTATTCCGTCAAAAGAGCAAGAACCTTATTCAGTTCAAGCGAAATATGATGCTTATTCATTTTCTGACCTCTGATTTTTATATCATTTTTTTATAAAAGTCCAATGTTCTGAATTTTTTTCGTGTGATGCTTTTAAGATATCTTTCCGAAATATCCGACAGAGCTGAAAGTCCGTCGGGGGAAAGAGAAAAGCTGAAAATTTTATTTGCCGGTGCCAGACAGATATATCTCATAGCCGTCAGCACACCGACAGAGCAGGAGTAAAGTCGTTTGTTACCCTTGCATTTTTTACAGTAAAATTCGCCTGTGGTGTAATCGAAAAAGATTTCCTCCTCAGTAAGGTCGCAGCCGCATTCACTGCAGCATTCCACAGCGGGCATATAGCCTGCGAGAGTCAGCAGCCGTAGCTCGGTGACACTTTTGATGAGAGAAATATCCTTTTTGCCGTCGCAAAGAAGGTGAAGAGCGTTTAGAATAAGAGAAAGCTCCTCGTCGGCCTTATCCTCACGGGGACAAAGCTCATATGTAAGCTCAGCGAAATACTGAGCCAGGGAAAGGATGGTAAGATCCTCACGTAAAGGAAAAAAGATTTGCTTCGGCACCGCATCCTTAAGGACATAGGAGTCGCTTTTCGTGCTTGCGACGGACAAGTCGGAGTAAGCGAGCAGACTTGTGGCACTGCTGTGCTTTCCGACCTTTGCGCCGTTGGCAAAGATGCTTATTACGCCCTTTTCCCGGGTGAGAACGGTAATAATTTTGTCCTTGTCCTTGAGGGGTTTTTCGTTAATTATTATACCATCCGTCAAAATTGTCATAATCAAACTCCTCTGCATGGGGGTTGTTAAGATAAAACTCGTCGGCAGCCTCCATATCCATCGAATCGAGAGCGTCGGCGTGTCTGTCGGCGGCGTTCTTGTATCGCAGATAATCGGAAACCTTTCCTGTTTTCATAAAAATATTCCATAAATCCTGTTTATTCACTGATAACACCTCACTGTAAATGATACTCATATCATTTGCAGAAAAGTGTCAATAATGCAGAATTCTGAAATTCAAAATTCAGAATTTTGGGAGGGATACATTTCAGATTTTAGCTGTGTCCGTTTTTTCTGCCGCCTCTGAAAGGGGAAGGTGGATTTGCGAAGCAAAGACGGATCGGTCAAATCCCGCAGGGCTGTTTATCAATCAAGTCCGAAATTATGGATAAGTCCTTCTCTGTTTCTCCAATCCTCTTTAACCTTTACCCAGCATTGAAGGTTGATTCTGCAGCCGAAAAACTTTTCCATATCCTGTCTTGCATAGGTGGAAATACGCTTGAGTGAAGCACCCTTTTTGCCGATGATGATTCCCTTGTGGCTTTCCTTTTCGCAATAAATTGTCGCTTCAATATCCATAAGGTCCGTATCTGACCTTTCACGCATTTTTTCGATTGAAACGGCAACACCGTGGGGAATTTCCTTGTCGAGCAGACGAAGCATTTTTTCGCGGATAATTTCTGAGGCAAGAACTCTTTCGGGCTGGTCGGTGAGTGTGTCCTCGGGGAAAAAGTGCTCGGAGGGGAAGGCAAGAGCTTCAAGCTCCTTTTGTAATTCGTCGATGCCGTCGTTCTTTGCCGCAGAGACGGGCACGATAGCCTCGAAGTTATATTCAGCCGTCATCTGAAGAATTTTTTTCATTATTTCCTCTTTGTTTTCGACGGTGTCAATTTTATTTATCGCCAAAACTACGGGCATTTTCTGCTGACGGAATTTTTCTAAAAGCTCCTTTTCGCTGTCCTTTATATCCTCGGTGCATTCCACTACAAAAAGACAGGCGTCAACGCCCGAAATACTGTCACCGACAGCCTTTATCATCTTTTCGCCGAGCTTTGTTTTGGGACGGTGAAAGCCGGGAGTGTCCGTAAAAACAAGCTGAGTTTCATCCACCGTGAGCACACCCATAATGCGTGTGCGGGTGGTCTGAGGCTTGTCGGAAACGATGGCGATTTTCTGACCGAGCATTCGGTTGAGAATGGAAGATTTTCCTACATTCGGTCTTCCTACGATAGCAATAAAAGCGGTTTTAGTCATAAGCTTTTCCTTTCAGTTTCAGTTGTAATTTCCGTCGGTGCTGTAAATTATATAGTCTGTGTAGCCGGCTTTTTTCATCCGTCTTAAATAAGAGGCGGAATATTCGGAAATATCCACCGTATAAACGGCTCTTTTGTCCTTAAGATTACTCTTTACGGCCGAGAACATTGAAAAGATTGAAAAATAGTCGGTCTTTTTGTCGATGATTACACTTTCGCTTCTTTGAAGAGTATTTACTGCAAAGCCGTCAACGGCTGAGGAAAGCATGGAGCCGAAGTAAAGAGTGCTGTTGTCTTCGAGAACATCCCTTGCACTGTGGCCGAGAAGTAAAAGGCAGTTTTCGGGAAGTGAATTTTTAACTTCTGATACGAAATCGAGAAGGGTTTTGTTTCTGCCCTGAGAATTCTTTTCACCGGGATAGGTTGCACTTGCGGCGTATTCGCCCGAGGGGAAGCTTACCTCCTCAAGAAGTACACCGTCGATTTTGAACTGCAAAATTTCTTCAATAATGCTTAAGATATATTTTCTCGCATTCTTTGAAAGGGGGTTGAGACGGCTTCTTCCGCCGTTTTCTGCGGCCGAGTCAATCCAGTTAACCTCGGTGTCCATATATTTTACTGCAAGAGATGGTTTTGCCGTGGCGACAGCATTATCCGTAAAGCAGAAAATTCGTGCGATGACCTTTATCTCTTCGTTTTCAAAAAGGTCGAGAGCGTGTCTGACGGTGTTATTGTCGAAAAGAGTACAGCGGGCAAGGATTGCATTTTCGTTGAGAGAGGTATAGGAAAGCTTACCGTCGCTGTTTTTGAAGTCGATAAGCACGCTGTTGCAGTTTTTTGCCTTTATCTGTTTTATGAAGGCCTTAATATATTCCCTGTCACCCAGCTTTTCTGCAGGCATATAAAGAGCTCTCACGTTTTCTCCGCCGAAGGGTAAGAGAGGCTCAGCTTCCTGCTTTTCATCCTCAGACGGGGCAGATACGGCAGTCTCTGTGAGCTTATCCTTATCCGTATAGGAAATATCAAGTAAAAGATTGACCGTAAAGCAGGAAACGAGCATAAGAGAGACAAAAAGCAGGCAAAAAAGAGTATTTTTTGCTATTCTCTTTTTTCTGTGCTTTCTTCTTTTGCCTTCAAGAGGTAAAATCTTTGAGGGAAATTCACGGGCAAAGGTATAGTAGCTGTGCCTTATTCTTACCTTGCCGTTTTCGGGATAGGGAGATTTTTTCTTTTCTTTGTTTTTCTTAGGCATAATCTTAAATCCTTATACAAACAGTGATTGTCCTGAAATACAGCTCAGAGCGAGAGCTATAAGTGAGATATAAACGAGAAGGGCAGGAGTACCCTTGAAAATTTCGGGGATATAGGGGTTACGGTGAATATGCTTCATACCCGTATTGATAAGAAGCATTGAAAAGGTGAAGGCAAGACCTGCACCGATGCCCGTACCGACGGTTTCAAAAAGGCTGTAGCCGGCCTTGAAATCAATTACGGGCAAAGCGATTATGAGAGTATTGAGAGCACACATACCCAAAGAGTTCATAAATTTCTTATCTGCCTTCAGTGCCTTGAGACAGAAAACCGCCGTAACAAGATAAATTAAAAGAAGAATGAGTGTATATAAGGCAATGCGGTATTTTGTTTCAAGAGCGAAGACAAAGGGTATTTTATTGAGGAAGAAGCAAATGAGAGAAAGAGAAAGGGAAAAGAAGGTTACTGTGGCTCCGTACATAAAGAAATGCTTCGGCCGTTTTGCCATTCTTATGCTTTCGCTCATACCGTAGCCGGTGCTGAAAATCATATTCTGCACAAGCATTGCGTAAAGGGCGGCGGTGAGCATAGAGGTAAACTGTGTCATTATTCATTACCGCCTTTCCCATCCTCGTCGGCAAGATGCCTCGGACGTATTTTTTCATCGTAATCACGGATGACACGGGGCTGTATCTTTTTTTCTCTGCCGAAAAGACCCGGGTCCTTTCTGACAGGCTTTTCGAAGGCCGCATCCATTGAAAAGGTGTCACGGATTTCTTCGGGATAAAATTTTATGAGAAGCCATTTGTGTCCTGCCGCAAGGAAGCCGAGAATTACAAGAGCGATAAAGGGCATTGAAAAATGGGGCGAGCGGGGGATAGCATCCGATGAGGCAAAGAGCGTGCCGTAGGCCATATATTCTCTTGCTGCACCGACAGCGATTGCGATAACACCGTAGCCGATACCTGCGGCAACACCGTCGGTAACGGCGTTGACAGCGGTGGTTTTGCAGGCAAATTTTTCACAGCGGATTACCGTAAGGGCATTAACACAGAGAAGATAAAAATAAATTCCGAGACCTGCACCCGAATCGGCGGTAAGGGAGAAAATATATCTGTCGCACAAAAGCACGGTAACAAGAGAGATAAGAGTGTAAATTCCCATACGTACCCAGCGCGGAACCTTTTTGAGCAAAAGGCTTGTAAGAGCCTCCGACACCGTAAGAACAGCGATTACACCTATAGCAAGGCAAAGACCGTTCATAACCGTCGTGGCGGCACCGACAATGGGACAGATACCGATTATTTGGGTAAGAACGGGGTTATGGACAAAGCTTCCCTTGAAAAGAGCCGTGGAAAGACTTAAGACGGGCTTTGAGCTTTTCTTTTTCATTTTGCATCCGCCTTTCTTTCAGGAGCCTTCTTTTTCTTTACGGGAGGCTTTATATATTTTTCAGCCGTCTTTTTTGAAAGAATTGTCTCACCCGTAAGGGCGGGCCAGAGAGCGTTGGTGATAAGGATACTGAAGCAGGCTCCGTCGGGAGCTTTTGAAAAGTATCTTAAAAGCATACATACCGTTCCGCCTAAAAGACCGTAGAAAAAGGCTCTATGAGGCTTTCTCGGTGAGGTTACGGGGTCGGTTATGAGAAGCAAAGCGGCAAAGATAAGACCGCCTGCACAAAGCTCGATAATAACCGAGGAAATTCTGCCCGAGTTAACTCTCGGAAAAAGAAAAGCAAATACTGCCGCCGACAGAAGATAGCCCAGGGAGGCAAAAAGCCTTTTGGTGTGTCTTATTGCCATAAAGCAAAAGCCTGCCGCAAGAACTAACATGCTTGTGGTACCGATGGCACCGGGGTAAGAGCCCGAAAGCAGGGAGACTCTGCCGAAAACGTTAAGAGAAAGGCTGTCACCCTTTGAAAGCATATCAAAAAGTGTTTCACCACGCACAAAGCCATCGCTTCCGAAAAAGGCGAAGTCACTGCCGATGGCAGGGTAGGTGAAGACCGCATCGGTAAAAACAGCCGAAACGAAGCAAAAGCCGGCTGCAGCGGGAAGAAAGGGAGTGTTTCTTACGTCGCCGAAGGGCAGCTTTGCCACGATAATTGCAAAAACACAGGCGCATATTCCCACATAAAGGGGCGCAGAGACGGGCAGCATAAGAGCGATTATCATACCCGTTGTAAGAGCACTCAGGTCACCTGCGGTATTTTTTTTGAGCACAGCCTTAAAGCCGACTGCCTCGCTTAAAACAGCCGTAAGAGAGCAGATAAGAAGCTGCCACACGGCAGCCCTGCCGCCGTGATAGACACCCACGGCCGAAAGGGCAAGACAGACAGCGAAAATGTCAGCATTATATCTGAAGACGGGATTTTTAAAAGAAAAAATTTTTTTGCTTTTTTCCATAGAATTTACCTCAGAAGGGATTGAGTAGGGTTAAAGGAATTGGTTGCATTGTTTTTATAAGTGCGGAAGTCGGAATTACGGTTTGTGTTTTTTGGCGGTGGAAAGCTATATTTCAGCAATAACCTTACACGGGCACAATAGGACCGAAGGGTTCCTTTGTTCTGCATTTAATCAAAAGTATTTTGCGGCTTTTTCGCGTAAGGTTGTGATAGCCTGCTTCGGATCCTCGGCGCAGAAAATTGCGGAGCCTGCAACAAGGACATTTGCGCCTGCCTCGGCAACCGTTTCAACCGTTGAGGGTGAAACACCGCCGTCAACCTGGATGTCAATTTCGATTCCTCTCTTTTTGCATTCCTCACGGAGCTTTACGATTTTCGGCATCATATCAGCCATAAAGCTCTGACCGCCGAAGCCGGGCTCAACGGTCATAACGAGAACCATACCGAGCTTTTCGAGATAGGGATAAACAGCCTCGATTTCTGTGCCGGGCTTTACGGCAAGTGCGGCAACCTTACCCTTTTCTCTGATATAGTCGATGGTTTCTTCGATGGGGGAGTCGGCCTCAACGTGGAAGCAGATAACATCGGCACCGGCACTGATGAAGTCGGGAATGTATTTAAGAGGGTCGCTTATCATAAGGTGGCAATCGAAAACAAGGTCTGAGCATTTTCTGAGACACTTCACAAGGGGAGCACCTAAGGTGATGTTGGGCACAAAGTGACCGTCCATAACATCGATATGGAGCCAGTCAGCGCCGCAACGCTTCATATTTTCGAATTCCTCACCCATTTTTGAATAGTCGCAGGAAAGAATAGACGGTGAAATTTTAATCATAATATATATCTCCTTTATACCTAAATATACTGATTATATATTATAGCAATTACAGGTGAAAAAATCAAGGTTTTCTGCAGTTGACACTTTCTGTCTTTTGTGTTATACTCTTATACTGTACAAAAATATAAAACTCACATCTGTGATTAAGGAAAAGGAGTTATCCTGTATGGCTATCAGTGAAAATTTCAGAACTATACTTGACGGTATCGGTCAGGAGCTTACAAAGCTCGGCTTTGCCGCTTATAAAGGTGAAGGCAGCGACTTTATTATCGAAGAGGAAGGAAAAATAACAGCAAGATATACCGGTGAAAAGGGTGCTCTTGCCATCAGCTACGAGGACGGCAAAATTATGCTTTTTGCAGGCGAGGATCCCGAAATGCCCGAAAACACACCGAAAAAGCTTTCGGTTTCTCTTCTTGAGGAGGAGGCAGACAGCAGAGACGTTAAATACGTTGTCAATGAGTTTAATGACACTCTCGAAAGCAAGTTCGCAAAAAAGACTGCCGCCCCCAAAAAGGCAGTTCAGCAAAAGGCTGCCCAGACAGTTTCAAAGGCTGCCGTAAAGCAGGGCTCCTTCTATGACCCCAACACTCTCGCAAGCAAGCTCTGTCTCGTTTTCCCCGACCTTCGTCCCTATTATAAGGATAATCTCGCTCGATACGGTGAGTTCCTTGCGGAAAAATTCTTTGACGATTACGGCACAGCAAAGGTCATCGGTGCTATCAAGGAAAACGATCCCCAGACAATGAAAAAGCTTTTCCAGGTGCTTAACGAAATTTATGAGGACGGCACAAGCGAGGTTCAGGATGTTATCGCTGTAACCGTTCTCGGTAATCTCGATAATGACCAGATTCTTCTTGCACGCTGTGTTGACTATATGAGCACAACAATGGCTCCTCCCGTAATCGAGGTCAATAAGCTTCTCGCCCGTTCCAAAAAGGCTAAAAAGCTTCTTGCCAACCCTCCCGCATATAAGCCCAAAAAGGAAAAGAAGCCGGGTCTTTTTGCTCAGGCTATGAGCCAGAGTGGCGGCGGTATGCCTCCCGCTATGTAAATGCAGAATGCAGAATTAAATAATAAGACAGCGTGAAAGGAGACGGAAGGATATGTTTTTGGATAAGGTTCTTGCTCTGTTCTGGAAAAACACCGAAAGAATGGATAACAAGAGAATTGCAACTCTCCATTTCCCCGAGGGTGTTCATGAAAGCAATAATCACGAATATCTGCCCGACGGACACAAATATCATAAGCTTGACGTCTATTATCCCGAGGATACAGAGGGCAAGCTTCCCGTTATAATCGACGTACACGGCGGCGGCTGGATGTACGGAGACAAGGAGCTTAACAAAAATTACTGTCTTACCCTTGCAAAAAGAGGTAACGTTGTTTTCAATATGAGCTACCGTCTTTATCCCGAGGTCACAGCCGATGAGCAGCTTCGTGATGTGGCTGCGGCTCTTAAATGGATAAATGAAAACCTTGACCGCTTCCCCTGCGATAAAAGCAGCATCTGCCTTACAGGTGACTCTGCCGGCGGTATGCTTGCCGCCTTTACGGCTATGCTTTCCCAAAGCGAAAAAATGAGAGAGCTTTTCTCTGTTCCCGATTTCTCTCTTAAGTTTGATGCCGTCGGTCTTACCTCAGCCGTTGCATATATGGATGACGGCTCCCTTATGTCCTTTTACACAAAGATTATGCTTGGGGGAAACAAGTATAAAAAAGAGAAATGGGCACCCTATGTCAATATTGACAAGGTCCTTGACCTGGGTGAAATGATACCCACCTTTATGGTAACCTCCACGGGCGATACTCTTGCCCTGAAGCAGGTGCTTCGTGCCGCAGAGGACTTTAAGAAAAAGGGTGTCGAAACGGAAATGATGAATTTCAAAGAGTATAACGGCAAGGCGTTGCCCCACGTTTTCTCTGTTATCTATCCCGAAATGGAGCCCTCGGCTGAAAACATTGATGCTATGCTCGCTTTCTTTAAAAAGCACAGCAGACAGCAAATTAACTAAAAATTCAAAGGGCTGGTTTCAGCCCTTTTTTGATGATTTTTTCCAAAAATAAAAAGGAGGAAAATATGAAGCTTCTCTTTGACTTGTTTCTTATCTTTGCCCGTATCGGCGGCTTCACCTTCGGCGGAGGCTACGCCATGCTTCCTATGCTTCAGAAGGAGATTGTGGAAAAGCGTAAATGGGCAACTCAGGATGAGCTGATGGATTATTACGCCATCGGTCAGTGTACACCGGGCATCATCGCCGTCAATGTGGCAACCTTTATCGGTACAAAGCTCAAGGGCTTTTCGGGAGCCATTTTCGCCACCCTCGGTGTTATTTCTCCCTCAATTGTCATTATTACGGTTATCGCCGCCTTTATCAGCGGCTTTCAGGATATTGAGCTTGTCGCTCACGCCTTAAGCGGTGTAAGAGCCGCTGTGGTTGCACTCATTTTGTCTTCCATTATCAAGCTTTCAAAAAAGAGCGTCGTTGACAAGGTGACAGCGGTGATTTTTGTTCTGGTTATGCTGCTTTCCTTCTTTACGGATATTTCCCCCGTGCTTTTTATAATAGCCGTTGCAATTCTGTCTCTCTTAATCAATCTGATTAAGGCTAAGAAAATGAAAGGGGGAGAAGAAAAATGATTTTCCTCGAGCTCTTTATCCGTTTCTTCTTTGTGGGACTCTTTGCCGTCGGCGGCGGTCTTGCCACCTTACCCTTCCTTTCCGATATTGCTGAAACCACGGGCTGGTTTACTCAGATGGATATTTCAAATATGATAGCTATTTCCGAGTCTACTCCCGGCCCCATCGGTATAAATATGGCGACCTATGTCGGCTTTCAGACAGGCAGTGAATTCGGCTTTGCGGGCGGAATTTTAGGTGCTGTTATGGCTCCCTTCGGTCTTACGGCTCCGGCTCTTATAATAGTTATAGCTGTTTCAAAGGTTCTTCAGAGATTCCGTTCCTCAAAGTATGTGGAGTGGGTATTTTACGGCCTTCGTGCCGCATCTCTCGGTCTTATTGCTTCCGCCTGTCTCGGTGTGGTAAAGATAGCCTTTTTCTCTGCCGATGCCTTTTCCGGCGGTGCAGATTTCTTTGCCGCCGTGGATTACAAAAGTATAATTCTTTCGGCGCTTATTTTCATCGGTGTGACGAAATTCAAAAAAATACACCCCATTGTTTTTATAATTGCTGCGGCGGTTGTCGGTGTGGTGCTCAAGTTCTGATGAAGCTTCCGCAAAATTAATATGCCTTATGCAGGGACACGGCAAGCCGTGTCCCTTGATATTTTTCTGTGCTTTGAATAAACCACTATTCGGATTTGAAGGAAACTGTTATTCAAAGCTGTAACTGACAGCTTATCTTCGCCGAGCTACGCGAAGGCGACCCCCTTCGGAGAAGTATTTCTCCGAAGAAAGGCTGTTTTTTGATAAAACCAACGGTATTGAGCCTTGATGAAGCTGACTGCAAAGCAACTGCTATCTGCATATCTTCACCGAGCGAAGCGGAGGTGAGGTTTTCGGAAAGTATTTTCCGAAACAAGGGCGCTTTGCTTCCTTTGCCGACCGGGGCAAAGGAAGAGCCCAAGCGGCTTGAGCGTGGAAAACATTATTGCTTGGTAGGAAGTGGAAATAAAAGATGAAGTGTGTTTGCTTCGCAGAGTTACTTTTGTTACGACAAAAGTAACCAAAATCATTTTTGGTTACTTTGAATATACCACTATTCGGATTTGAAGGAAAATTTTTTCGGATGAAGTAGTACAATGACTTTCCTTTTATCCGTCATACTGCTTTTAATAAAATAAAAAGCAATTACACTACCGAAAAAACAACTTCAAACCGTAAACAGTTTTTACTAAGCTCACTTTTCCGAAGGGCTTTCCCACCCATTACTTAAAGCCCCGCATAAACGGTGCGGTGATATACCCTGAGTCATTTAAGAAATTACCTCTCTACGAAGGGGGAAAGCTGATAAAAAAGGAAGCAGTAAACCGTTGGGTTTACCAAAGAAAAGATGAGACTGACAGCAAAGCTCCTGCTGTCTGCATATCTTCGCCGAGCCACGCGAAGGTGAGGTTTTCGGAAAGTATTTTCCGAAACAAGGGTGCCTGAGCGTGGAAAACATTATTGCTTGGTAGGAAATGGAAATAAAAGATGAAGGTTGTTATGACCCCTCCGTCTTTACTTCGCAAATCCACCTCCCCTTTCAGGGGCGGCTGAATAAAAAAAGGACACGGCAAGTGATCTGCACCTCCAAAAGTGTCTAACTTTTGGGGTTCACTTCAAAAGCCGTGTCCCTGTACAATATTTATGTTTTTTATAATGGATAAACCATCACCGCTGTTTATTTCGTCTTTACAGTCTTTTTAGCTGACCAGGGAGAATAAACCTTTGCTCCGTCAACGGTTTTATAGGCACGGATGCGGACATAATACTTTTTCTTTGCCTTAAGCTTTTTAACTGTAAGAGCTTTGGCGTCAGCCTTTTTCACCCATTGTGTCTTTGCACCGGAAAGGTTTGACTTGAGTGAGTACTGTACCTGATAGCCTGTCACAGCTCCTGCTACAGGCTTCCACTTAAGCTTGAAGCCTTTTTTGATAGCTGTTGCACTGCTGAGTGTTACCTTCTGAGGCTTTATGGTGAAGTAAAGCTCATCCTTACTTCCCAGATTGCCCTTATAAGAAACAGTAACCTTATATTTACCCGTGTTCTTTCTGCCCTTTGCATAAGAAACAGTATAGTATGTGCCCTTGCTTAAAACTGCACCGTTTGTAAGAGTAACCTTCACGGAGGGCTTACGCACCTTGCCGTTATAGGTGTATTCCTTTTCGGAAAGCTCGGTTTTATAAATAAGGGTGTATGCTGTAAGACCGTAGCTCTTTTTGTCCCAGACAAAATAGTCCTTGCTGTTGTTGTCCTTATAGTGAATAACAAATTTCTTGTAAAGATTTTTGAGCTTCTTGCTTCCCTTCTTGTTTATGTAAGAATAAACATCGTCCACATAGCTTACTCTGTTTTTATAAAGAAGCTTGGCAAATTCGGGCATAAAGCTGTCGTAGGCACTCATATCGAGAAGAGTCATTGACTGCTTGATTTTGCCCTGTCTGAGAGCCTTTTTGCAATATTTCCAGCGCTCGGTGCTTTTGTTGACTATATTTTTACCTGCCTGCTCAACGGTGGAGTCAACATTAAACATATCAGCGTAGCAGTAATCTGTGTCAACCTTTTTATATACCTCATAGTCCCAGTTATCCCATCCGAAGCCGCCGTAATCAAACTGAGAAAGGATAAGATAATCGGTGTAGTTATGATATACCTGCACGAAATCGGTGTTACCCGTCCGGCAGTTGGTACCGAAGTCGATAAGAGCAAATTTCTTTCCGAAAATCTTTATGCCCTTTTCAAGCATAACCTTAGTATCCTCAACGTTCATGCATCCGCTGTAGCCGATATTGCCGTGACCGGAATATTTGAGAACAATGTTATCCGAGGGCGTCCTTTTGTTGACAACGCGGAAAAACTCGATAAAGGCGTCGCGAAGAATCTTACTGCTTTTACTCATATCGTCAGTATCCTTACAAAGAATACTCTTTATACAGAAGGATTCTCTCCAGCTGTAATATTCCTCACTGCCGTATGCACCGTTAAAGCCGTCCTTTTCATTTTCCTCAAGATAATTCGGGAATTTATAAAGGTTGATTCTGTCCTCCCAGATGATTACATCATAGAGAACATAGCCGTCCTTATCCTTTACGGGCACAGCCGTATAAACTCCGCCGAAGCTTTCCTTGAATTTTGCAGTGGCAAAGGTGCTTCTGATTACAACAGCAGGGTTTTCTTTTGTTATGGGATGGGTGTTTTTTGCCGCTGCAGAGCTTTCAAAGGAAAGTCCGCAAAGCATTGACATCATCATTATGAGTGTCATTAAAAGTGAGATTATTCTTTTCATAAATTTTTCTCCTTTCAGAAATTAAATATTTCTTCTTCAGACATTTTTTCAAAGCTCATTCTCTCCCCTGTCACGGGATGAACAAAGGAAATAAAGCAGGACCACAGAGCGATGATTTTGCTTTCAGCCTTACTTCCGTAACGACGGTCACCGACAATGGGCATTTTACGGGAGGCAAGCTGTACTCTTATCTGGTGGGTTCTGCCCGTATGAAGCTTAACTCTTATAAGGGAATGTCCGTCTTTTTCATTTAAGACCTTATAGCTCAGAAGAGCCTTTTTGACTCCCCTTCTTTCTTTTTTTACGGTGAAGGCCTTGTTTTTGCTTTTGTCGAAAAAGAGAAAATCCTCCATCGTCCCCTCTTTTTCATCGGGACAGCCCTGTGCGACGGTAATATATTCCTTTTCCATGGTCCGGTCAGTTACCTGGGAAGAAAGGGCGGAAGCCGCCTTCGGGGTTTTGGCAAAAACCATAACTCCTCCGACCTCTCTGTCAAGTCTGTGTACGGGATATACCTCTTTGCCCGTATGCTCCGAAAGAAGGGTAAGCATTGTTACCTCACCCTCTTTTCCCTTTTGGGAAAGAAGACCTCTTTCTTTGATGCAGACGATTAATTCCTTATCTTCAAAAAGTATTTCCATAGCTTCACCTGCCAAAAAGGGAGTCACAACCTCAGCTGCAACTCCCTTGTCTGAAAATTATTTTGCGTAATCTACTGCTCTTGTTTCACGGATCATATTTACTCGGATCTGTCCGGGATATTCAAGCTCCTGCTCGATCTTTTCAACGATGCTGTGAGCAAGAAGAACCATCTCTTCATCGCTTACTGCTTCGGGCTTGACAAGAATACGAACCTCACGGCCTGCCTGAATTGCAAAGGCACTGTCTACGCCGCTGAAGGATTTTGAAATCTTTTCAAGAGTTTCAAGACGCTTGATGTAATTCTGAAGATTTTCTCTTCTTGCACCGGGTCTTGCTGCTGAAATAGCATCGGCAGCCTGAACAAGACAGGCAACGATACTCTTGGGCTCAACATCACCGTGGTGAGCGTGGATAGCATTGATAACGGTTTCGTTTTCCTTGAACTTTTTGGCAGCCTCAACACCGAGCTCGATGTGTGACCCCTCCTGCTGATGGTCGATAGCCTTACCGATATCGTGGAGAAGACCGGCACGCTTTGCAAGCTTGACATCAACACCCAGCTCTGCAGCCATAAGACCTGCAATATAGGAAACCTCAAGAGAATGGTTAAGAACATTCTGACCGTAGCTGGTACGGTATTTAAGGCGTCCGAGAAGCTTGACAAGCTCGTTATGAACACCGTTTACGCCGGCATCAATAACTGCTCTTTCACCGGCCTGCTTAATAGCCTGGTCAACCTCACGCTTTGCTTTTTCGTGGATTTTTTCAATAAGTGCGGGATGGATTCGTCCGTCGCTGATAAGTCTTTCAAGAGTGATTCTTGCGACCTCTCTGCGCACGGGGTCAAAGGATGAAACGGTGATAGCCTCGGGGGTGTCGTCGATAATAAGATCAACACCTGTGATGGTTTCAAGGGTACGGATATTTCTGCCCTCACGGCCGATAATTCTGCCCTTCATTTCATCGTTGGGAAGAGCCACAACAGAAACGGTTGCTTCTGATGCGTGGTCAGCTGCACAGCGCTGGATAGCGGTGGTGATGATTTCACGGGCAAGATTTTCGCTTTCCTCACGAACCATCTGCTCATATTCCATAACCTTGACAGCCTTTTCTCTTTTAAGAGATTCTTCAATTGTTTTAATTAAATCAATCTTAGCCTGCTCTTTTGTATAGCCCGATATTTTTTCAAGCATTTCTAACTGACTTCTTTTGATGCTTTCTGCTTCGGCAAGTTGGTTTTCAGCCTGCTTAATTTTTTCGTCAAGCTGTTCTTCTTTTTTCTCAAGATTTTCAGTTCTCTTGTCAAGGTTTTCTTCCTTTTGAATCATTCGTTTTTCCTGACGCTGAACTTCGTTTCTTCTCTCACGGAGCTCTTTGTCGGTTTCATTTCTGAATTTATGGATTTCATCCTTGGCTTCAAGAATAGCTTCTTTTTTCTTTGTTTCAGCTTCCGATACTGCCTGGTTGACAATACGGACAGCCTCTTCATTAGCGGAGCCGATGAGCGCTTCTGCGGTCTTTTTTCTGTGTGCCTGACCGGCAATAAAACCGATTACACCGAAAACCACAGCACATACGGCACCGATTACAATATATAACCAATCCAAAGTAGCAGCACCTCCTTCTTTTTTATTCTGAATATCATCGTTTGGTCATCAAAAGAATTACAGTAATGTTACTCGAACGATAGTTTCGCACTATCCTGTATATTTTAAAACAATTTATACAATATGTCAAGTCTAATAGGGTTAAATTTGATTAATTTTTTATATAAAATGAATATTATTTCTTTTTTATGTTAAAAAGCAAAGGGCTGCAGTTTTTTACTGCAGCCGCCTTTAAATTATTTTATAACGGAGATATCCTTACCCTCTAAAAGCTTTTCGATAATCATTTTAGGGATAAACAATATTTTTTTGAAAAATTCAAAAATCATTTCAAAAAATGTCAGCTCTTTTTCCTCTTCTTCTGTTGCCACAATTGGCTCAAGCTTCTGAGAATCGTCATCGCACACCTTAAGGAACTGAGGTCTGTTCGGATCGGTGAAAACATCAATATCATCATGGATAATTTCTCTGGAGAGGGCCTCGTAATCTCCGGGGCTTGCAGAATGGCCGACACCCTTTATAAACCATGTTCTGAAGGGGAAGGCACAGGTTGAAGCATCTATATTCCGTTCAGGGGACATAAAGTTATATTCCGGATATTTTTGCTGCTTATAGTCGGCAGAGAACTCCGTACCGTAGGTTGTGCAGGTTGCACCGAAGGATGTAACAGGAAGACTTACCAATCCGTCATCCATAAGGTTACTTCCGTCTGTAAGAGGAATGGCAGGCTGACCGAACTTTGCAATAATCGCTACCTTAAGATTTTCATTCTTTGCCTCGGCATCAAGATAAATCTCAGCAGCATTGTTTGCTATTTCGTTATGATAATATGTCACTTTTGAAATAAGCTCTGCATACTTATGATCGGGATCCGCATAATTTTCGCCGTAAAGAAATTTCATGGCAGGAATAAAGTACTCATCAGGTATACATACCCACATAGTAGGAAGTGTGGAAAGCAAATCACGGGCAGCATCGGCAATGCCCATATAAACAGCTTCTCTCAGTACGGGCTCGGCAAGACTGTCAAGTAAAGGCTTGAGAATACCTGCCGCCTCCATAAGGTAAAGGAACTCCGTAAAAACGGGAGCCTCTGCCATATTATCAACGAAATCGCATAAGCCGATGGGGCTGATATTAAAATTACCGCTGAAAAGCTCACCTAAAAAATCCATTCCGCCCACTGACGGAGCACGAAGAAGAACAGTGTCAATTCTGTGAAGCTGTTCCTTATATTCGTGCATATATGCGGTAACAACATTTGCACCGAAGGAGGAGCCGACAAGCTCAATTTTCTCAGCGTCTGTTTCCTCGAAAACCTGTTCAATGCCTTTATTAAGATAAACAGCAATGTCTGCAGGTGACATTCTGCAATCATAATAAAGCTCATACTTGCCGTCACCTTTATATCTGAGCTCCATAGGCTCCGTGGTAACACCTTCCATATTTGTTCCGTCAGGATTGAAGGCAAGCATTCCAAAGGTATCCATAATATAACTATAGATAACGGTACGTAACACGTTAGGCTCATTATTCTTTATTGATTTAATGATATAATCTCCGATATTACTGAGATTATCAATAAATCTGTCCTTATCCAAGGGATAGAACAGTGATTTCTGTTCCGGATCATCCTCATAATAAATCTTTACACTGCTGGCTCCGAAGCCCTTGACTCTGACCTCGGGATAATGGTTATATGTCTCACCTCTGCCGGTAACAACGGGCTTTTCTGCAGCAACGGCACTAAAAGCCATAGGCATAACCGATAAAAGCATCATACAGACAAGAAGTAAAGATAAGGATTTTTTTAATATGCTTTTCATATGTAACACTCCTTTCACTATTCACCTTAAATCTACTCTTCGATTATGTGCAAAATAATATGTACATATTAACAAAATGATAACTAAGTTCTTAATTGTAAAAAAGAGAGCTGTAAAAAACTAATTTAATCTGCGATACAGTAGGGACACGGTGTGCCGTGTCCGATAAGATTTGCCGATTAGCCGAAAATTCAAGAGATATATATTGAATTATCATAAACAAATCGATACTTTTGCTACATTTAAACGGACACGGCACGCCGTGCCCCTACTTTAAAAATAAATACAAAAGCATAAAACCATTGTATTGGCTGAGATTTTCAGCTTTTACAATGGTTCTTGTTATATTTGTTTGCTTATTTTAAGGGAATTGTAATACTTTTGTTTTTTTACAGCCCCTTAACTTTCTTTTGTTTATATAAGACCCTGTGCCATCATAGCGTCAGCAACCTTAAGGAAGCCTGCGATGTTAGCTCCTGCTACGAGGTTATAGCCGAGGCCGTATTCCTCAGCAGCAGCCGCAGAAGAGTCATGGATGTTTTTCATAATCTTCTTAAGCTTTACATCTACCTCTTCCTCTGTCCAGCTGAAGCGCATAGCGTTCTGACTCATTTCGAGAGATGAGCAGGCAACACCGCCGGCATTTACAGCCTTTGAGGGAGCGACAGCCTTACAGTTAGCCATAAGATAAGCCATAGCTTCGTTAGTTGTGGGCATATTGGCTACCTCTACATAGTAGGGAACACCGTTAGCAACAAGCTGCTCTGCTTCCTTCATACCGATTTCATTCTGTGTAGCGCAGGGCATAGCGATGTCAACCTTTACACCCCAGGGCTTTTCGCCTGCATGGAACTCTACGCCGAATTTATCGGCATAATCCTGTACCTTATCTCTGCCTGATGCTCTCATTTCGAGAAGATAATTAATCTTTTCCTCGGTAATAACACCGTCGGGATCGTAAATATAGCCGTCGGGACCTGAAAGGGTTACGACCTTACCGCCGAGCTCTGCTACCTTCTTAGCTGTACCCCAGGCAACGTTACCGAAGCCTGAAACTGCTACTGTCTTACCCTTGATGTCCTCGCCGAAATGCTTGAGCATCTCGACTACATAATATGTAGCGCCGTAGCCTGTAGCCTCGGGACGGATAAGAGAACCGCCGTAGGAAAGGCCCTTACCTGTAAGAACACCGTTTTCGAAGTTACCGTTAATTCTTCTGTACTGGCCGAAAAGATAGCCGATTTCTCTGCCGCCTACACCGATGTCACCTGCGGGAACGTCAAGAGAGGGACCGATGTGTCTGCTGAGCTCTGTCATAAATGCCTGACAGAAACGGAGAACCTCTCCGTCGCTCTTACCTCTGGGGTCGAAGTCGCTGCCGCCCTTGGCACCGCCCATGGGAAGAGTAGTAAGGCTGTTTTTGAAGGTCTGCTCAAAGGCGAGGAACTTCATAATGCCTGTGTAAACGGAGGGATGGAAGCGGAGACCTCCCTTATAGGGACCGATAGCACCGTTGAACTGAACTCTGTAACCCGTATTTACCTGTACCTTGCCTTCGTCGTCAACCCAGGTAACGCGGAAGGAAACCGTTCTTTCGGGCTCAACCATTCTTTCGAGAAGAGCAGCCTTTTCGTATTCGGGATGCTTTTCGATAACGGGCTCAAGAGAAGATAAAACCTCTGTTACGGTCTGAACAAATTCAGGCTCATGGGGATATTTTTTTGCTACTGAATCGATTACATTCTGTACATAACTCATTTAATTCCAAACTCCTTTAATCCTCTTAACGAGGCGAATAATCACTACGGCTTATTAACGCTTTAATGTGTGATGAAAAATATTTTATACCCATAATGTCGAAATTGCAAGAAAAAAATAATTGGCTTTTTTAAATTTGTGATAAAAACAAAAAGTTTTTGTATCTCGCTTTCTTTTTTATAAATATTCAACAAAAATCCCTTTCAGATTTTGTAGACATCTGTATATTAACCTACTACCCCTTGTAAAAACTCTTTTTCTTTGGTAAAATATTACCATAGAAAATTTAAAGGAGAAATTACTATGTCACATCTTTCAGCAGCCAGAGAAAACCGGGCTAAATCAATTATATCTGCCCTTGAAAAAAGAAATATGAACGGCTACTTCTGTAAAGACAGAGAGGAATGTGTTTCTCTCATTCTTTCCCTTATCCCCGAAAAAAGCACAATTTCCTGGGGCGGAAGTGAAACCATAAAGGAATGCGGTATCCCGTCAGCTCTTCAGAAAAGCGGCAAATATACCGTTTATGACAGAAGCCGTTATGTAACCCCCGCCGAGCAAAAGGAATTTTATGCCCTCGCCTTTCAGTCCGATTACTTCTTTATGAGCACAAACGCCATCACTCTTGACGGTGAGCTTATCAACATCGACGGAGCAGGCAACCGTGTTTCTTCTCTCATTTTCGGACCTGAGCACGTCATCGTTGTGGCAGGTATGAACAAGGTTGTTTCCACCGTCGAGGAGGGAATAAACCGAACGAGAAACATCGCCTCTCCCCCGAATACCGTCCGTCTTAACAAAAATACCCCCTGCGCAGTGACGGGCAAATGCGGCGACTGTATGTCCCCCGACTGCATCTGCAATCAGCTTGTAATAACGAGAAGAAGCAGAGACAAGGAAAGAATCCACGTTATCCTCGTTGACGACAATTTAGGATTTTAATTTATCTTATGAACATAAAGACGATTTTATTGCTGTTTTTTCAGAAAAACGGAGTTTTAATTGTCGCATAAATGCAACAGCTGAGGCTATTCCCTTATCTTATATTATGAAAGGGGCGATTTTATGAAAAAGCGAATCAGAATCTTTTTAACCGTAATCATATTAATTGCAGCATCGGTTCTCACCGTAATTGCGGGCGGCTACATAAATATAAGGGTTATGGAAAGTAAGCTTCACCCCGTAACCGAGCCGTTTTCTTCTATGGAAGTCGTTCCTATGTGCGTTGATTACATTTTCCCTTTAAGTGATACTGAAAAATCCATCGGCTGGTCGGATTACACCTTTATCGGCACCGTCGAAGAGGTTATCGGAACGGAATATACCGACCTTGAATATGTCTTTAACGAAAATTGGATAGGGCTTTATGACACTGACCCCGTAACCCACTACCGCATAAAGGTAAAGCATAATATAAAGGGTGAAGCACCCGAAGAATTTACTATGCTTTGTTGGGGCGGTCAGCAGCCGAACGGTATGCTTTCGGATATGAACCGGGGTATGCCCGAAAAGGACACAACCTATGTGTTTATGTGCACCGATTCGGGAAAGGACGACGGAAAAATATACTATCATTACAGCACATATCTCGGTGATAAGACCTGGTATGAAAATGCCGAAGGCAGAGATGAGCTTATAAAGCAATATGAGGAAGCCTTTAAAAACCAGGATTTAAGTGTGAGAGCAGACTGACAGGCAAGGTTGCTGATTTTATCTCTCTTAAAGTAAACGAAGCATCATCAAACCTTTCTATAAAGATAAAAACCTGACTGCTTGTCTGCACACCTGCCACGGTGTGCCCCTATGTCTCTCGCAATTACGAGGTACTGAAAGAGTGAATATGCGGAACAGTGGTTTTGAACGGGGCGAAATAAAGCAAAAATAATTAACCACTACGGCAGTTTCTTATCTTCGCCGAGTTTACGAAGGCGACCCCTGAGGGGAAGTATTTCCCCGAAGCCCCCTAAAAAGGGCGCTTTGTTTACTTTGGCGCTCGAATGTGCCAAAGTAAAGGCCTTAGCGGCCTGAGCGTGGAAAGCTTTTTGTTTAATAAAAAGTGAAAATAAAAGATATTGGTTGTTGTCCCCCCATCGCACAAAGGCTTTTGTCTGATTTACGCTCCTGCTCCTCAACTTCTGTTGTGTCCGACAGTCGCTTCCCGCTCTGTCTGCTTTTTATACAGGTTCTACGGAAAGCTCCGTAAAAAGCTTTATAATACATCAGCAAAACTTTTACCTTTATCTGTACATCTGACTCTTGCGGTTTCACATTCATTTTGCATTTTGAATTTTGAATTTTGAATTTAAAAAATCCATTGTACAAAGCCTTTTCGGCCTTTTACAATGGATTTTTTCATATATATCTTAATTAATTATCAGAAATGCTTATCATTCATTTTCCGTAATGCTGATTCCGAGCATTTCAAGCTGTTCACCGTCAACAACTGAGGGACATTCAGTCATAGGCTCACTTGCATTCTGAAGCTTCGGGAAGGCAACAACATCGCGCAGAGTATCAAGCTTCAGCATCTGCATAACAAGTCGGTCAAGACCGAGTCCGATACCGCCGTGAGGGGGTGCACCGTATTTGAAGGCGTCGGTGAGGAAGCCGAACTTTTCGTGTGCCTCTTCGTCGGAAAGACCGAGAAGTGAGAAAATTCTCTTCTGGAGGTCGGGATTGGTGATACGGATTGAGCCTGAAGCAAGCTCGATACCGTTGAGAACAAGGTCATAAGCGTTTGCTCTTACCTTTGCCTTGTCGGTTTCAAGATATTCCATACATTCGTCAAGAGGAGCTGTGAACGGATGGTGCATAGCAACATATTCGCCAAGCTCTTCATCCCAATCGAAGAAGGGGAATTCAACAACCCAGAGAAGATTGTATTTATCCGTGGGGATAATGTCGAGCTTCTTTGCGACGATCTGGCGAAGAGCACCGAGAACGGAAAGAGTTGTGCTTGCCTTGTCAGCGATAATAAGGATAACGTCACCGTTTTCGGCTCCGCACTTATCCATAATAGCCTTCATTTCATCCTCGGTCATAAACTTTGCAAAGGAGGAAGCAATTGTGCCGTCATCACCGATTCTTGCCCAGGCAAGGCCCTTGGCGCCGATACCTCTTACAGTTTCCGTAAGCTTGTCAACCTCTTTTCTTGTAAGAACAGAGAATGCCTTCTTTGCTGTGATTGCGGCAACCTTACCGCCGTTTTCGATTGCGCCCGTGAATACACCGAAGCCGCAATTTTTAACCTCGTCGCAGATATCGGTGATTTCCATGGCATATCTTGTGTCGGGCTTGTCGGAGCCGTAACGCTCCATAGCCTCCTTATAGGTAAGACGGGGCAGAGGTGTTTCGATGTCAACACCGATAGCCTCCTTGAAAACTCTCTTCATAAAGCCTTCGATAAGACCTAAGATGTCTTCCATATCAATGAAGCTCATTTCAACGTCAATCTGAGTAAATTCGGGCTGACGGTCAGCACGCAGGTCCTCGTCACGGAAGCAGCGGGCAATCTGCATATAACGGTCAAAGCCCGCAACCATTGAAAGCTGCTTGTAAAGCTGGGGTGACTGGGGAAGAGCATAGAAGCTGCCCTTATGAATACGGGAGGGAACGAGGAAGTCTCTTGCTCCCTCGGGAGTAGATTTAACGAGAATGGGAGTTTCGATTTCGATGAAGCCGTTATCGTCGAAATAGTCACGGATAATCTTTGTTATCTTATGACGCATAATGATGTTTCTCTGTAAGTCGGGACGGCGGAGGTCAAGATAACGGTACTTGAGACGGGTGTTTTCTGCTGTCTGGCAATTTTCGATAATTTCAAAGGGAGGTGTTTCACTCTTGCCGAGGACACGAAGGTCAGTAACGAAAATTTCAATTTCGCCTGTGGGGATATCCATATTCTTTGAGGAACGCTCTCTTACGGTGCCCTTTGCCATAAGAACATATTCGCTTCTTACGGTGAAGGCCTTTTCAAAAATTTCCTTTGCTGTGTTATCGTCGAAGGCAAGCTGAACGATACCTGTTCTGTCACGAAGGTCAACAAAGATAAGAGCACCAAGGTCTCTTTGTCTCTGCACCCAGCCGGCAACAACAACCTCTCTGCCGCAATCCTTTGCTGTAAAGGTGCCGCAGTAGTCTGTTCTTTTAAGTCCTGTCATAAAATCCATTTTTTCAGTCCTCCTTAAAATAAGTTTCCGCTTAATATGGAATTGATGTCGATATTGCTTTCATAGCCGAGGTCCTCAAGCTCCTTAAGGCTTTCGTTGATGGAAATGCGCATAAAGATATCCTCAAAGCCCTCAAGAGGAATTTCAGTTTCCTCGCCGTTTGCCATATTCTTGAGCTTTGCCTTGCCCTCATCAAGCTCGCTGTCGCCCAAAACAACCGTGTATGCGGCACCGATTTTGTTGGCAAATTTCATCTGTGCCTTGACAGAGCGACCAACCACGTCAAACTGGGCGTGGATGCCCTCGCCTCTTAAATCGGACGCAATCTGTGCCGCCTTGACGGTGGCTCTTTCGCCCATTGATGCGATATAAATGTCACACTTTGCTTCCTCGGGGAAGGGTGTGTTCTGTGCCGCCATGAGAAGTAAAAGTCTTTCGATGCCCATCGCAAAGCCGAGAGCAGGTGTGTCGGGACCGCCCACCTCTTTAACCAGACCGTCATAGCGTCCGCCGCCGCAAACGGTACCCTGGGCACCAATCTGGTTGGAAACGAACTCAAAAACAGTCTTTGTGTAATAATCGAGACCTCTTACAATTGAGGGATTGACCTTATACTGAATACCCATTGCATCAAGATATTTCTGAACGGAAGCGAAGTGGCTTTCACATTCCTCGCAAAGATAATCCGTAACCTTCGGTGCATCCTTTGCAATTTCGGAACAGACGGGGCTCTTACAGTCGAGAATTCTCATGGGATTTCTGTCGAGACGGTCAAGACAGGTGCCGCAAAGGTCACCCTTTTTGCTCTCGAAATAATCGTGAAGAGCCTTATGATAATTCTTACGGCATTCGGGACAGCCGATAGAGTTGATTTCAAGAGAAATATCCTTCACGTTGAGGAAGGCAAAAATGTCGCTGACAAGAGAAATAACCTCTGCATCGGCGGCAGGTGAAGCGGTGCCGATACATTCACAGCCGAACTGATGGAACTCACGGAGTCTGCCTGCCTGAGGCTTTTCGTAGCGGTAGCAGGAGGTAAGGTAGCACATTTTCATTGGCTGAGGCTCATTGAAAAGTCCGTGCTCAATATAGGAGCGTACAACACCTGCTGTGCCCTCGGGACGGAGAGTGATGCTTCTGCCGCCCTTATCCTCAAAGGTGTACATTTCCTTCTGTACAACGTCGGTGGTATCGCCAACACCTCTTTGGAAAAGCTCTGTATGCTCGAAAACGGGCACTCTGATTTCCTTGTAGCCATAATTTTTTGCTGTTTCCAGAACGGTCTGCTCTAAAAACTGCACCTTATAGCTTTCGTTTGGCAGGGTATCCTGTGTACCCTTGATTGATTTAGTTACTAATGCCATAATTTATCCTCCATAGTATTTTCTGTGTGTTTTACTGATTAAATATCGTGCGGATAATATCCGCCTCTACCGATGAGGGTAGGTTATATGAAGTTTACTTCTGTTGTCATCTTGAGTGTAGCGAAAGATCTTTTACATTCGTTCAAGCTGACAGGCGAAACAAATTCGCTTGAAGCAAGATACAGGTTTTGCGGTAAATTTCGAACCCTCTCCCTCTGCTCTCGTCGGTCGAATCCACCTCTCCTTGAACGGATGGGTGGCACAGCTTTGCCGTGACGGGAGGTTTTCCTTGCGGACACAATGCATTGTGTCCCTACGGGTTACAACAGCACCGAAGGTGCCACCTCGCAGAGCCTCCCCTGAAAGCGGGAGGTGGCACACGAAGTGTGACGGAGGAGTTCTTTGCATTTTGCATTTAATAAAAAAGGCTCCATCTCCAACGCAAAAAAACTCGCATTGGGGATGAAGCTCAGCTCCACGGTACCACCCCGATTGAACAGACAAAGCTGTTCCTCTCTTGGCCTTAACGCGGCAAACGGTCAGCTCGGGAATGTCTTGGCAGAAATCCTTACGTAAGATGCTTTCAGCACGGGGCATCTCTCTCTGAACGGGGAAATTCTGTTACTCTTTTCCGTCACAGCTGTTACGCTATTAACTTAATTTTTGGGGTTGATAATGTCACGCCAGTCAAGGTCACCTCTTTCAAGGGCCATAATAAGTGCCTCTGCAGTAGCGATGTTTGTGGCTACAGGGATATTGTGAACGTCACAAAGTCTGAGAAGATTTGCTTCGTTGGGTTCGTTGGGCTTTGCAGTGAGAGGGTCACGGAAAAGCAAAAGAAGGTCGATTTCGTTGCAGGCGATACGTGCTGCAATCTGTTCCTCGCCGCCCTGATATCCGCAAAGGAATTTCACGATATCAAGTCCCGTTGCTTCACTTACCATTTTGCCCGTTGTTCCCGTTGCACAAAGTGAGTGTTTGCTGAGAGTACCGCAGTATGCGATACAGAATTGTGTCATAAGTTCTTTTTTTGCGTCATGTGCAATTAAAGCAATATTCATCTACTCATCCCTTTCAAAATCTTTGGTCAACATACATACTAACAAAAAAATTGTCAAAAATCAATAGATTCGGGAAAAATATGTTTCTTTTTTTGTGTTTTTCCGCAGTAATGAATAATTATTCATTTTTTGAAATATCTTCCTATGCCCGATTACAAATCAAGGGGAACATACTCCCCTGTTATTCTTGCCGCAATATTATTGAGTGAATCAAAGGAAAGCTGATTTTCCTTATATATGTTCATTCCCATGGCTCCGAAGCGGATTTTTCCGTCCTCAGGAACCACGCCGATAAGCTGTACCTCAACTCCGTCGATTACCGAGTCGATATTGAGCAGTCTGCCCCTTATAACATCCCTTCGGGAAACACGGTTGATAATAAGTCTCACATCCTCGATGCCGAGAGTGCCTATTTTTCTTGCGGCTATGCAGGCACTTCTTACACACACAAGGTCGGGGGTAGAAATCACGATAGCTCTGTCCGCCGCCGCTGCGGAAAGAGTGAGTCCTCTGTCCACACCTGCAGGCGCATCAATAAGGATATAATTGAAATCCGCATCATACTTGCCGAGAAGCTTTTTCATATCCTTTTCCGTAATATCGCCGTATTCCTCGGGGCAGGTAAGAACGCTTACATCACCTGCATCATAAAGGGCATCCTCGCTGTCGGCACCCTTTATAACATCGCCCCAGTCATAAACTATCTTTTCCGTAACACCCACCAGAAGGTCAATGCTCCTCAGACAGTCACAGTCAATAAGAAGCACCTTGTTTCCCATTGCGGCAAGAGCCTTACCGATGCCGACCGTAAGAGAGGTCTTTCCGACACCGCCCTTACCTGAGGCAATAAGAATTTTTTCTGCCATATATTTTTCTCCTGTTATCCAAGTAATATATTTTCGTTCTGCTGACTTTCGTCTGTGTTCTTTTCTGCGAAATAATGCTCCATAATTGCCGAAGCAATCGGTGCCGTCGAGCCGCCGCTTCCCGCACCCTCAACAACAACCGCCACTGCAATTTCGGGATCGTTATATGGAGCGAAGGCGAGAATAAGACCGTTATAGGTTTCGATTTTTCTGCCGTTGACTGTCTTTTCGATGGTGGTTGTACCTGTCTTTGCGGCAACCTTTACGGGAACATTTCTGAAATTGGCATAGCTTTCCGTACCGACGAGAAGCATACCTCTGTGAACTAAATCCCAGTTTGCAGCGGAAAAGTCGGCCTGAGAGAGAATCTGCGTCTCGTTTTCCATAATTGTTTCGGAAAGGTCAGCGGTCTTTACGCTTTTGATTATGCTTGCCTTATATCTTGTGCCCTTGTTCGCAATAGTTGAAACATAAGAGCAAAGCTGAATAGGGGTAAACTGATTGTTACCGTGGCCGATGCCTGCCTGAATGGTAAGACCGGGGGTCCATAATTCACCCATACTCTTACGAAGGGCAACGGAGTCAACGGTACCCGTGGACTCATAAAGCTCGACACCCGTTTCCTCACCGAGACCGAACATTGCAAAATAGCTGTTCATCTTTTCGATGCCTAAAAGACGGGAGGTTTCATAAAAGAAAATATTGCAGGAATTGAAGATGGCATTTACCACATTCTGGTTACCGTGTCTGCCTGTACAGCCCGGCTGATAGTCCTCGTAGTAGGTGTAAATACCCAAGCACTTGATAAGAGTCGAGGCAGAAATAACCTTTTCCTGAAGTCCCGCCATAGCAACGGCAGGCTTGATTGTCGAGCCGGGAGTATAGGTGCTTCTCAGGGCTCTGTTCCATAAGGGCTTACTCTGGTCAGTATTTAGCTCGGTTGAATTTTCGTTATAGGTTGAATTGTCATAGGTGGGATAAGAGGCTGTTGCCAGCACCTCGTTATTTTTCGTGTTCATTACCACAACTGCACCCGACATGGGGTAAATTCTTTCGAGGCTGGTCTGCAGACTTTTTACGCCCTTGGCAAGAGCCTCCTGAGCGACCTTCTGAAGCTCATAGTCGATGGTAAGAATTACCGTGTCTCCTGTCTTCGGCAAAAGAGTATATTCCTCGCTCTTGTTACCCGAAGCGTCGGTGTTTATTGTCTTGACGCCCTTTTCACCCTTGAGATAGCTTTCCATAGCGGATTCGACACCGCTTTTACCGATAACATCGTTAAGAGTGTATCCGCTTTCCTTTTTGCTTTCATATTCCTCATTTGTGATGGGGCCCACCATACCTAAAAGATGGGGAGCAATTGTTCCGTCGGTATACTGTCTTTCGGAGGAAACCTTTACGTCAACGCCGGGGAAGTGGTCGCTTTTTTCCTTGACAACAGAAACGAGAGCAGCGGAAACCTCCGTCGCAAACTCATAGTCACGCCCCGCATTGAAGCCGTCCTTTACCATCGAATAGTAAACGGAGGCAATATCTCTTTGCTGACGGAGTGTATAAGAGGAAAGACCGTATTTTTCAACAAGGGCATTGAAGCAGTCCTCAACATCGGCATAATAGTTAAGATCAAGGAAGGCCTCACTTTTAAGATAAGAAACCTCGTTATCTCTGTCCTTTACAAAACGGAGCTTGCCTTTTTTCAGCTCGATGGGCAGATTGTCCTTCCATTCCACACCGTTTTTGTCAAAGATATTTATCAGCTCTAAAATTATCGGATTTCTGTCGCTGTATGCCTTCGGGAAAGCAAGATAGTTAAAAACGATTTTGTTTACCTGCTTGTTTGTGACAAGGGGATAACCGTTTCTGTCGAGGATATTGCCTCTTATGGCATCGACGCTTACCTCAACGGAGGAAACAACCGTGTCCTCATTCTGCTTTGTGTCAATAATCTGAATATTGAAAAGATAGGTAAGGAAAGACGCAAAAAGCACTATAAACATTGTAATGACGAGGACATATCTTTTTTTGCCCGATTTATTTTGCATCTTATCACTTCCTCTTTCTTATTGATTCACAGAGCTTAATTTTAATCTCCCCTTTTCAGAGGTAGACTTAAAAATCAGCCTTATAATATAATAATAAACAAAAACAAATATCAGAGAATAGAATACCGAGGGTATATAACGGGAAAAGAGAACATCAAAGCCGCCCTCATATCCCTTTCTCAGTATAAACATAAACCAGTAGGAAACATTACACACCGTCAGTGCACCGAAGGAAATGAGAAGCGCCGCACGGATGTTGTTTCGGAAAATAAAGGTTACGAGCGCACCCGAGAAAAAACCGACAGCCGTAAGCATTACCGAGAAAAAGCCGTCACCCCTTGCCGTGGCAAAATCCCACAGCAGGCCGGCAAGAACGCCGAAGCACATTCCGGGAATACTTCTCTCAAACATAGCGATACACACCGTAAGAGGAACAAGAAGCATGGCGGGAGCACCGAAAATTTCGGGAATGAAGCCCGAATGCTGAAAAAGAGCAGTCATAAAAACGAGAAGCACCGTAAGGGCTCTTCTTATGTAAATATTACGGGAAGAAGCAAATCTCATTTTTATCACCGTCCTTTCTTTTAAATGCAAAGTGCAAAATGCAAAATTATGGTTGCGGATTTACCGCAATATAATATTTTACCTTCTTTTCCGCAAAGAAAAACCTGCAGTATAATCTTACACGGATATAATCGGAACGAAGTGACACGATATTCTGCATTCTGCATTTATCAGTCCACTTTTTCCTCTATGCCCTGACCCTCGAAATCGGTAATTACAAACAAGTCCTCAATTTCACGCACATCAACGCCGGGCTCGATTACAGCAAAGTTTGAAAGGTCATATTTGCTTTCACCGACCTCGCTTACGGTGCCGATGATGATACCCTTGGGATAGGTGCCGCCTATACCCGAGGTTATTATGATACCGCCCGGGGTTACGGCTGTTGTTCTTTCGAGGCCTGAAAGCATACAGCGTCCCTTACCCGAAAGCTCCAATGTGGTCGTCACATAGGCTGTCTCTCTGGTTTTGCTTTCGAGGGCACTTATATTAAGGTCGGGGCTCAGAAGAGTTTCAACCACGCAGTAAGAGGGATGCACCTTGCTGACAATACCCACCAGATAGTTGCCGCTGATAACAGGGTCGTTGACAGCTATGTCATCATTGCTCCCCTTGTCAATGATAAGGGAGGAAAACATATCTGCGCTGTCTGTGCCGATAACATCGGCTCTCTGAAGGACATAGTCACGGTTTTTCTCTTTCACGCCGAGCATTTTTTCATAGGAGGCAACCTTTTGCTCCATAGCGTTATAATCAACTATTTTGTTTTCATATTCGGCTATCTTCTGCTGAAGTCTCTCTATTTCCTGCAAATAGGTACCCGCACCGCGGAAGGACGCCTTAACCCAATCGACCTTTTCAGCCACAAGGGATGAAAGCTTTTGCACGGGGCTGAACACCACGCCGATTGCACTTGTAAAGGGAGAGGCTGAGCTTCTTACAGCAACGGCAAGAACCGCACCCACCGTAAGAGCGCATACAGTCAGAAGAAAGGTTTTAAATTTTCTGCTTTTAAAAAACTGAAGCATTTCCAACACCTTTTATTTTTATTTGAGTCTGTAATAAGAAGATTTACGTCATGCCGATATTGCTGAGGACTTTAACGCAGATATGGCGGAAATATTCCTCTTTTTCAAATCGGTTTAACACGAGAAGATTTTCGTCAGATCAAGGCAAAGGCCGATGGCCATATGCCGATATTGCCGAGGACTTTAACGCAGATATGGCGGAAATATTCCGTGTTAAAAATTAGAAGCGTTTTCCGTTGGCCCCCAATACATCCGATTCAAGATAGATGCCCGTACCGTCTACAACACAGTCAAGGGGATTGTCCGAAACATTGACGGGCATACCTGTCTGCTGAGAGATAAGATTGTCGATACCTCTTAAAAGAGCACCGCCGCCCGTAAGGGTGATGCCATGCTCCATAATGTCGGCTGAAAGCTCGGGAGGAGTTTTTTCGAGAGTAGATTTTACTGCATCGAGAATCTGGTCAACGGAATCCTTGAGAGCCTCACGGACCTCCTCGCTTGTGATGGTGATGCTTTTTGGAAGACCGTCAAGAAGGTTTCTGCCCTTGACCTCCATTTTACCCTCACCCTCATATTCTGTGGCAGAGCCGATTTTTATTTTGATTTCCTCGGCTGTTCTTTCACCGACGAGAAGATTGTACTTTTTCTTTATATAAAGGCTGATGGCATTGTCGAAGCTGTCACCGGCTATTCTTACCGAACGGGAGCAGACAATATCACCGAGAGAAATAACGGCAACCTCAGCCGTACCGCCGCCGATATCAACTACCATACTGCCCATAGCCTGTCCCACAGGAAGGCCTGCACCGATAGCCGCAGCCATAGGCTCCTCGATAAGGCTGACATACTTTGCGCCCGCCTCAATTGCTACGTCGTGAACGTTTCTTCTTTCAACCTCCGTAACACCCGAGGGAATGCAGATAACCACTCTCGCCTTTGCAAGGTAAGAGCCACCCATTGCCTTATGAATAAACTTTTTAAGCATTTCGCAGGTAACATCAAAGTCAGCGATAACACCGTCCTTCAAGGGACGCATAGCTGTGATTGAGCCGGGTGTTCTGCCGATCATTTCCTTTGCCTCTGTGCCGACAGCAACAACCTTTGCAGGTCTTGTTGCAACGTTGATGGCAACAACCGAGGGCTCACGGATAACAATACCCTTACCCTTGACGAAAACAAGAGTATTTGCCGTGCCTAAATCTATACCTATATCCTGAGAAAATAACATATATTTTTCTCCTTTCTGTATGAGGACATAATGACTCTATTGTAATAATATATTATATAATAAATTTTACCCATTCTCAATAGGATTAAGAAAAAAATATGAGAATTTTTGATTTCGGATAAAAAATATTATCTCACTACGGGAATAATAAGCCACAAAAACCTAAAGTTAAGATAAAACCCGGCCGGTTTTTCCCTGACGGAAGGCTTATATGAATCAGCTTCCCTTTTGCAAAGAAAAAACCGTTGTACATTTTTGGCTGCACAACGGTTCATTTATTCTCTTTTATTTTTTTATTGTATTGCTGAAATATACTATCTCACCGCTGACATTGTGTATAACACCGCTGACCCTTTTGCCGAGTCCGTAATAATTGTCGGTCTTGTAAAGGGGAAGGACAACACATTCGGAAATAAGATGCTGCTCAGCCAGCTTTGCCGTTGAGGCAATGGCAGCGATACCGTCGGATTTTTTCATATCTGTCACAAGTGAGTTGTATTTTTTATTTTTGTATGAGGTGAAGTTTTCCTTACTCTGAGGAGTGAAGGAGCTTAAGATATTATAAACTCTGTTGCCCGTAAACTGAAGGTCTGTAAGAGCGATTTGGAAATCACCCTTTTTCACTCTCTCCTTAAGTGTTACCTCATCGGTTGCCTCAGCGTAAACGGTGAAGCAGACACCTAAAACCGACTGCCAGGACTGCATAAGAGCTCTTACGGTGTTTTCGTTTTCTGCCGAGCAAAGAACGGTTACCTCAATACCTGTCTGTTCAATTTCGGAAAGACCCTTTTTAAAGACAGTGAGGGGGCTGGGGTTAAGATATTTGTCGGTTTCTTTTCTGTATTCGCTGAATTTTACCGAGCCCGTAAGAAAGGAGTCGGGAATAAGGCCGACGGCGTCACATTCGCCTGAGGCTTCTCTGATTACGGGATAGTCAAATGAGGCAACAATACCTTTACGGATATTTGCGTTTTTCAGACCTTCGTCACCACAGTTGAAAACGAGTGCCGTCACCGAAGAGGAGAAGGTGTTGACCGTGTAATTTTTCTTTTTTGCAAGCTCTTCTGCCTGACTCTTTGTAAGGGGAGTTACGGAATAGGTGCTGTCGGTGAGCTTTTTGAGGCGGGTGGGCTGTTCATTATTCATTGAATAGTAAACAGAGGCAGGCATAACCTTATCGGCACTGTGGTAGGTGTCGCTTTTTCTGACAGAAATTGAAATGTCATCGGCCCAGTTGTTGATATAGAAGGGACCGTTATAAATGAGATACCTTGTAGCAAGTCCATATCTTCCGCCGGTCTTTTCAAAAAATTCCTCGTTGCAGGGCATACAGTAGCTTTCGAGAAGAGTGTAAAGGAAGTCGGGGTCAGGCTGAGAGAGAGTAATCTGCAAGGTGTAATCGTCAACGGCCTTTATTCCGAGCTCGGAGGGAGGAAGAGTACCGTTATACACCTTTTTTGCATTTTTGATTGAGAAAAGACTGTCAGCACCGGGGCAAAGGGTTTCGGGCAAAAGAGCACGGGTAAGACCGAAGGCGAAATCCTGAGCCGTGACACGGGCATCAAATTCCTCCTTGTAATTTTCGCCGATAACCTTACCTGCGGCGGCGGTTACCTTCCATTTCATATCCTTTCTTAGGATGAAGGTATATTGGGTTTCGTTTGCATTTGTTTTCCAGTCTTCGGCTGCAGCGGGGATAATATTGCCCTCTGCATCGATTGCCACAAGACCTTCAAAGCAGTTTGCGATAATATTTTTAGCTCCGAGGTCATAAACTATCTGGGGGTCAAGATAACCCGGGTCCTTGTCGATGGGATAAACAAGCTGTGCATCGGCGCCCTTGTTTCCTCCGCAGGAGCAGAAGGAAAGCAGCATTATAAGGGCAAGAGATATGCAAAGAATTTTTTTGAACATTTTTTTCATTCCTTAATCTATAAAATATATTATTATTCTAAAATCGAAATAAACTTTCATTCTTTACTGTTATAATGAAGGGTATGAATTAATAATTACCCTGATATTCACCCTCAAAAGGAGAGTAAAGTATGAACGGTGTACCAAGCTTAGTTATATATGCAATACTGATATTACTTATTATATGCGTAGTTCTTTTAATCTTATTGCTAAAAAAGAAAAATAACGGAGAATATGACAGACTTTTTGAGCAAAATGAAAAAACAATGGAAAAAATTGACAGAGTAGTGCCCTTGGTCGAGAGCAGTGTCCGCGACGAATTCAGCAAAAGCCGTATGGAAAATGCTGCCTCCTCAGCTCAGCAAAGAAAGGAGCTTACTGCTGCCTTCGGGGATATGAATGCTATCCTCAGAAAAATGACAACGGATAACTATGAGCAGAATCTCAGAATGCTCGAAACAATTTCTCAAAAGCTTCTTGAAATGAGAAAGGGCAACGAGGAAAAGCTCGAGCAAATGAGACTTACCGTTGACGAAAAGCTCAGCGAAACCCTTACCAAGCGTCTTGATTCATCCTTCAGGACCGTAAGCGAGCAGCTGGAAAATGTTTACAAATCTCTCGGTGAAATGAAGGTGCTTTCAACCGGTGTTACGGAAAATGTCACCTCCCTCAACCGTATACTTACCAATGTAAAGGCAAGAGGCACCTGGGCAGAGGTACAGCTCGAGGGTCTTCTTGACCAGACCATACCCGGTATGTATGACAGAAATGTTATGACAAATCCCGCTTCAAGAAATATAGTTGAATTTGCCGTTAAAATCCCTTCGGGCGACGATAAAAATGTAATAACCTACCTTCCCATTGACTCGAAATTCCCCGTTGAGGCGTATATCCGTCTTTGCGAGGCAGCTGACAGAGGAGATACGGCTCAGGTTGAAATTAACCGTAAGGCTCTCGAGACAACGGTTATCACCCAGGCCAAGGAGGTCAAAAAATATATCAATGAGCCTGAAACCACTCCCTTCGCCATTCTCTATCTTGCCACAGAGGGTCTTTACAGCGAAATTATATCTTCTAAAAACGGAATCGCCGAAAGATGTCAGAATGAATTCAACATAATGATTGCCGGACCCAGCACCATAACAGCCCTTCTCAACTCTCTTTCCATCGGCTTCCGTGCTATGGCAATCAACGAAAAGGCGAAGGAGGTAAGAACTGTTCTTGCCGCCGCAAAGGTGCAATACGAAAAGTTCGGAACAGTCCTTGAAAAGGCAAAAAAGAAAATTGAAGAGGCAGGAAAGAGCCTTGACGATGCAAAGAGCAGAAATGATATTATCCGGAAAAAGCTCCGCACCGTTGAAACCATTGATGCCGGTGAAGGCGCAGAGATACTGGGACTTGAGGAATAATTCATAATTAATACGAGGTTTTTTTATGTATCACAGAACTTACAGAGAAATTGATCTGAAAGCAATTGAATATAACTTCGGACTTTTGTCACGCAAGGTGGCTGACGGGGTGAAAAAGTGTGCCGTAATCAAGGCTGATGCCTACGGTCACGGTGCCGTACCCGTAGCGAAGGTGCTCGAAGGAATGGCGGATTATTTTGCTGTTGCCTGCTTTGACGAGGCTATGGAGCTGCGTCAGGCAGGGATAAGCCTTCCGATTCTTGTTCTCTCTTATACCTGCCCCGATAATTTCGGTGAGCTTATTGAAAGGGATATAACGGCTACTGTTTACACTCTTGAGGACGCCGTTCTTCTTAATAAGGCAGCTGAGGAAAAGGGCAAAAAAGCAGTTATTCATATCGCTCTTGATACGGGTATGAGCAGAATCGGCTTTCCTTTAAGTGATGCCTCTGCCGAGACAGTCAAAAAGATATATTCTCTCCCCTTTATAACCGTCGAGGGTATTTTCAGCCATTTTGCCAAGGCTGACGTGGAGGAGGATAATCTGTCCGAAACACAGATAAAGCTTTTTGACGGCTTTGTTGAAAAACTCGCGTCTATAGGTATAGATATTCCCTTGCCTCATCTTTATAATACGGCGGGACTTTTCCGTTTCGAAAACAAATATCCCATGGTGAGAATGGGTATTGCCATTTACGGCATAAACCCTATGGATTATCCCACCGAGGATTCAGGTCTTAAGCCTGCCATGGAGGTAAAAACCCACGTTATACATGTCCACGAGGCATCCGAGGGTGAGGGTATCAGCTACGGACACACCTATGTAGCAAAGGAAAAAAGAAAAATAGCGACTCTTTCCGTAGGCTATGCTGACGGCTTCAGGCGAGTTCTTTCCAATAAGGGCTATGTTCTTATAAGAGGAGAAAAGGCGCCGGTTACCGGTAAGGTCTGTATGGACCTTGTGATGGTGGATGTTACGGATATTGACGGAGTTACCGTAGGTGACGAGGCAGTCATCATCGGTAAAAGCGCAGAGAAAGAAATTACTGCCACCGATTACGGTAAAATGTACGGAAGCTTCGCTTATGAGGCTCTTTGCACCTTCTCACCGAGAGCAAAAAAGATTTATAAATGAGGTTGAAAAATGATAAGATTTGAAAGTGACTACACCCAGGGCGCAACCCCTGAAATAATCGAAAAGCTTGTTGTAACAAACTTAGAACAGACTCCCGGCTACGGCGTGGACAAATACTGTCTTTCCGCTGCAGAAAAAATCAAAAAGGAAATCGGAAACGAAACGGCAGACATCCATTTCCTCGTCGGCGGCACACAGACAAATTATATCTTTATCGCAAGTGTTCTCCGTCCCCATCAGGGTGTTATCTCTGCCTGCACGGGACATATCAATGTTCACGAAAGCGGCTCTGTCGAGGCTGTGGGACATAAGGTTATCGGTCTTCCCTCCGAGGACGGAAAGATTACTGCCGCCCAGGTGGAAAAAACCGTAAAGGATCATTATGCCGATCCTACCTTTGAGCATACGGTTCAGCCTAAAATGGTCTATATTTCCTTCCCGACGGAAAACGGCACCATTTATTCGAAAAGGGAGCTTACGGAGCTTTATGCCATATGTAAGGAAAACGGTCTTATCCTTTTCATCGACGGTGCAAGAATGGGCTACGGTCTTGCCAGCGATAAAAACGACCTTACATTAAAGGATATTGCCGCACTCAGCGATGCCTTCTATATCGGCGGAACAAAGGTCGGTGCGCTTTTCGGAGAGGCGTTGGTAATCACCAACGATTTATACAAAAAGGATTTTCGTTACATAGAAAAGCAAAAAGGCGCAATGCTTGCAAAGGGCAGACTTTTAGGCCTTCAGTTCGATGTGCTTTTCACTGACGGTCTTTACCATAAAATCTCCCGCCACGCAGCCGGTCTTGCAATGAAAATCCGTGAAGCCTTCCTTTCAAAGGGGATTGAGCTTTATTACGATTCCTACACCAATCAGCAGTTCCCCATTCTCACCGACGAACAGCTTGAAAAGCTGAATGAAAACTTTGTTTCCTCCTTCTGGGCAAAAACGGGCGACAAAACCGCTGTCCGCTTCTGCACAAGCTGGGCAACACCCGAAGAGGACGTTGACTTCCTTATAGAAAAGATTATGGAGCTGTAAGATTATGAGAATGAGAAAAAAGAAAAATCTCGACACCAGAGTAGAAAATGTCAGAGATTATATTCTCGACCTCCCTCTCGGTGAGGAAAGAGATTTCAACAAGGCTATCGAAGAAAAAAGCCTCATTGATTACAAAGAAATTTTCGGCAACGATAACCCCGTAAGAATGGAAATCGGCTGCGGCAGAGGACAGTTCGCAATGGAGATTGCAAAGAGACACCCGGATGTTAACTTCATCGCCGTTGAAAAGGTGCTCAATGTTATCGTTCTTGCCTGCGAAAAGGCTAAAAAGGAAGGCCTTACAAACATAAAGTTTATCTGCGGCTCTGCGGAATATCTGCCGAAATTTATCCCCGAAAAGAGCATTGAGCTTCTTTATCTTAATTTCTCCTGCCCTTATCCCAAGGCAAGATATGCAAGACACAGACTCACACACCGCTTCTTCCTTGACATTTACCGCAACCTTCTTAAGGACGGTGCAGAAATTCATCAGAAAACAGATAATATGCACTTTTTTGAATTTTCAATTGCTGAATTTTCGCAAAGCGGCTACAAGCTTAAAAATGTTTCTTTGGATTTGCATAACAGCGATTTCGAGGGTAACATTGTGACCGAGTATGAAAAGAGATTTTCCGACTTAGGTCAGCCTATTTACAGACTTGAAGCATATTTTTAAAGCGTAACCAAGACAAAAAGCCAAATTTCATTGACCTTTTGCCTTAATATATGGAGGAAAAGAAAAAATGAGTAAAGTAAAAAATGAAGCAAAAATTAAAAACCCCATCATCGTTGCTGTCCGTGAGCAGTTGGAGCACAGAGCTACCTGGCTTTATCTTCTTTGCGACGAGGCACAGAAAAGAGGTCTTGACCCCAAGGATTTCGGCTCGGCTGCCGTAAAGCGCTGCGGTCTTATGCAGGGCAAGGGACTTGTGGAAAAGGGAAAGACAGATTCACTCAAGGGTCTTCGCAAAACACTTTTCACCAAGCCTGCACAGTGGGTATTTGAAATGGATATCAAAAACTGCACCGATGATGAGCTTGAAATTCACTTCCACTACTGTCCTTTAGTAAAGGCATGGCAGAAGGCCGGCTGCAGCGACGAGGAAATCGCAACTCTTTGCGATATTGCGATGTGCGGTGACAGAGGTATCGGTGAGCGCTACGGTGCAGAGCTCGATTTACCGAAAACTATTGCTAACGGTGATGATATCTGCCATCTCAGATACCACAAGAAATAATATAAATCTGTGGAATAAGCAATCCTTCACAAAAAGAGGCTGTAATCAAACAGCCTCTTTTTTACCCTTAAAGAACCCCTCCGGCTGTTCATTAGTCGGAGGGGTTGCTCTCTATTCAGTTATTTATCAAGCTTCAGAGTCTTAATGACGCTGATAATCTTTTCAATGATTACTCTTAAAATATCAAGAAGCTCAAAGAAAGGATGTCTCTGTGAAAGAGTATCGTCTTCTGTATAGCCTTCCTCAACGGTGCCCTGAGCTCTGTCCTTCTGAATTGCGAAACGGTCAACACTCCTTGTGCCGTCATCGGCAACAGTATAGGCATTGAAATAAAGGATTCCGTCAACTATTTCCACCGAAGAAAACATAGGTGCATCAACGGAGCATATCTTTTCGGCACGGGGGAAATACATATCAGTTTTGCTTTCGTCGTTCTGAATATAGGTCTTGACGCCTGCAGTACCCGAAATCACATAGGTTGTGCCCTGAGGAAGAATCTGTGTTCTGTAAATGTCTCCCTTATAATTGAGATATGTTTTATCGTAGGCTGTGTGACGGTTGTTTGCAAGAGAGCCCGTACGCATATAAACGTGGTCGTGTCCCTGGAATACCATATCAATTTTCAGCTCAGGCATAAGGTTTTTGAGCTGATTACGGATTTCGCATACATCGTCATCCTTGTAATGTGAGCCCTGGGAATAGGGAGCCTTATGAAGCATAACAAATTTCCACTGAGCATCGCTTGAATTCATATCCTTCTTAAGCCAGTCAAGCTGCTTATCAGTAAGTCCCTCATCCTCGTCAAGGTCTTCGGTATTGAGAACGGCAAAGTGAACATTGTTATAATCAAAGGAATAGTAAACGCCCTTGCCTGTATCCTGGTCGGGAAGATTTGCCAGAGTGAAATAATTCACCGTTGCACTTGTGCCCATTCCCTCGTGGTTGCCCGTCGCAGGCATCATAAAGGTGTTCATAAGATAATCCGAGCCTGTGTCAAGTGCCCATGACCACTGCTTTGAATTGTCGCCGTGGTCAACGATGTCACCGGTGTTTATGATGAAATCCTCGTCATAAAGCTCTGTGGCTGCAGCGAGTGTTTTCTGCCAGGCTCTTATGTACTGTCTTTCGTTCTGTGACTGAGGATCGGCAAGGTGAAGAAAGGTTACATTCTTTCCTCCGTCAGCGGTTGTGACAGTACCCGTCTGACTCCACCAATCTCTTTCAGCGTCACCGACACGGTAATAATAGGTTGCACCCGGCTCAAGATTTTTAAGGGTGGCTGTATGCTTGTTGATTTTGAAATTATAGGCGAAGAAGCCGACGATACCAAGGTCAATACCCGGATAGGAGCGACTTACGGTTTCTGTCTTTGTTTCAAGGGTGAAACCGTCAGCAACAGTGTTTTCTCCTTTGAAAGCAGGCTCACTGTCAGCACGGTAAATTTCAATATCACCGCCGAGAGTTGTCTTTGAATACCAGGTGATAAAGGCTTCCTTACTGCTGTCGGCACCCATAGTGACCGTTACGGCTGTGGGCAGACGGTAATTTTCTCTCGTTACGGAAACCTCTTTGTCTTCGTTTGTGAGAACTGCACCCGAGTCACCCATAAATACGGGGTCCTCGTCAACGGTAAGGTCAGAAAGAATCTCCGCAACAACTATACCTACGGATTCAAGCTGACTTTGTGTAAGATATTTCTTTATAAGCTCTTTGTCAAGAATATCGTAAATGCTTTCATAAGGCAGAACATCCAGTCCGAAAATGCAGTCAATAAGATTCATATAGGAAAGGTCATTCTTAAGCAGATTCTTTATAAGAAGATTAATTCCCTTGCCCATCTTATCCATAATTTCCTTGTCGGATAAAAGCTTATAGGTTCTTATTTCAATCTTTCCGAGAATGCTGTCCTCAATAAGAGTATGAAGGAGCAGATCAACAAGCTTGTCGAAAACGGTGTTGATAAGATTTGTGCTGTCAAAATTCTTTATGGCATCTCTTACAAAAGGATCGTCGGCAGTGTCCTCGTTGCCGTTATACCAATAGCATACAACGGAAAGCACAAGATCACCGAGAGTTCCCGGCTTGTTTTTATCACCGAAGCCGTAGGTGTCAATAAACTTTTTGCAGGGATACTGTGAAACCTCGATTGAAAGGAAATCGTCAATAATGCTCTTGCAAAGGTCGAGGAAGGCATTTTCATCCTCAACATAAAGCTTATAAATCTGGTCAAGAAGATCGTTTATAAACCACATAAGGTTATCGGTGCTGAGAATTTTTGTGTTGCCGAGCTTTATTCCGTCACCGATATAGGGAGCAAGGAAATCATAAATAATTTTTTCAATGTCGATGCCCATATCCTTAAGATAAGCACCGATGCTGCCCATTGCTCTTATATCCTCAAAAACACCGTCACCTAGACCGCCTCTGAGAAAACGCATAATGAAGCCTGTGCCCGAAAGCTCACCGCCGATTCCGTCAGAATCGCAGGTGTATTCAGCGAAGGAGACATACTTGTATGTGCCCTTCTCATAGGTTTTACCGTCCCAGGTAAAGGAAGTCTCGGCATCAAAGGCAACCGTGTCGGCCTTAAGGTCATTTGTGCCGTCGGTGTAGGTGTTGAAGGTAACCTCACGGTAGGTGCAGGGGAAGTCAGAAACGGAGGAGGTTTCCACATCATAGACCACCTGACCGTCATCGTTTACCACCGAAGCGATGTCGTTTGTGTGAAGATGACCCGTAAAGACATAGTTGATGCCCCAGGAGGCAAAGGCCTCGGCCGCATCAAGATAATCGTTGAGAAGGAAGGGCTGGAAAAGAGAGATTTCCAGATCCATATGGGGTGCGATGCTGTGGTGCATCATAATCATGGGAGTTTTTCCCTGGGCATAGGCCTCATCTGCAAGAGCCTTTATCCAGGCCATAAGCTCGGGAGTGATTTCACCGGCAGTCTCTTTTGAAGGCTCATCAAAGGAATAAATGCAGCTGTCAACGGAAATAAGTCTGAACTTTTCGTTGCCGTCGTTGTCCTTAAGGTCGGCAGCATAGGAAAGCTGACCTCTTATATTATCTCCCTTTGAAGCATATTCGGTAAATGCGAGATCGTAGCCGAAATCCGCATAAATATCACGGAAATCGTCAGCTGTGACGGTTTCGGTGAACTCCTCTCTGCCGCTTTCAAAGGAAGAGGATGCGGCCTGGTTTATATCGTGGTTGCCCGTGGTAACGAAAAACTGTAGGCCGTACTTTTCCTCATATTTTCCGAAAATCTCAGCCAGAGCCTTGTGGCCCTCCTTTTCGCCGTCCTTTGTAAGGTCGCCGGGAACAAGGATATATTTAAGTCCGGGGTTTCTTTTCATCATTGTTTCTATGGCTGTTTCAACCATCGCACCGGACTGGGAATACATCTTTGAGCTGTAGGAGCAATATTCAAGATATTCCTCACAGTTATTGCCCGTAAGAGAATCGGGATAAAAATGCGGGTCAGAAAGAATTGCAAAGGAAAGAGAAGAGTCAACCTCTGCCCCCCTTGCATAAGCCATATTGCCCATAATCGAAAACACCATAACAAGGGCTAGAATTATCGCAACTGTCTTTTTGATATTTTTCATAAGCGACACCTCCTGAAATTATATACGTAAGAATTATACCATAAGAGGTACAGCTTTTGAACTGAAATTTTTTTAACAAACTATTTTGTAGCCTTTTACAATTTTTTCCTTTTTCTTTTGTTCAAAAATATAAACGCAAAAAGCAAATTGCACAAAAATTAAATTTAAATTACAGACAATTTGAACAAAGAATTTTTTCCAAACTATAGAAAAAGAAAAATAAAAATGATATAATTTTATCGGTTCAATAAAATTCACGGAGGTTAAAATGAACAGAGAAAACAAAATGGGCGTTATGTCCGTAAAAAAGCTCGTTATTACAATGTCTCTGCCTATGATGGCATCTATGCTTGTTCAGGCACTTTATAATGTCGTTGACAGTATTTTCGTTTCAAAGGTATGCGAGGACGCTCTCACAGCCGTTTCCCTTGCCTTCCCTGCCCAGAATCTTATGATAGGTCTTGCAACGGGTACGGGAGTCGGTGTCAACGCCCTGCTTTCAAGAAGTCTCGGCGAAAAGAATTTTGAAAAGGCAAACAAAATCGCCGCCCAGGGCGTTCTCCTTGCCATGTTCAGCTTCGTTGTTTTTGCCCTTTTCGGTATTTTCGGCACAGAAATATTCTTTGCCTCCCAGGTTGAAAAGGGAAGCGCCATATATAACTACGGTGTGGACTATCTTTCGGTGGTATGTATCTTTTCCGTTGGTCTTTTCGGCCAGGTAATTATGGAAAGACTTATGCAGGCAACGGGCAAGACCACCCTTTCTATGGCTACACAGATGATAGGCGCAATCGCAAATATTATTCTTGATCCCCTTTTCATTATGGGTATCGGCCCCTTCCCCCGTCTGGAGGCAAAGGGTGCAGCCGTGGCTACGGTCATTGGTCAGACCCTGGCCTTTATTGCGGGAATCATAATCAACGAAAAGGCAAACAAAGAGGTTAATCTGCGTTTTTCAAATCTCCGCCCCGACTTTAAAATTATCGGTGATATTTATAAAATCGGTATCCCCTCGGTTCTTATGGTAGGTATAGGCTCCTTTATGACCTTTTGTCTTAATAAAATTCTTCTCGCTTTCACCTCCACAGCGGCAGCTGTTTTCGGTGTTTACTTCAAGCTTCAATCCTTTGTGTTTATGCCCATATTCGGTCTCAATAACGGTGTTATTCCCATCGTTGCTTATAACTACGGCGCAAAAAAGAAGGAAAGAATTACGGAATGTCTGCGCTTCAGCTGTACCATCGCCGTTGCAATTATGGCTCTCGGTACCGTCATTATGTGGCTTATACCCGAGCAGATGCTCCGCCTTTTCGATGCAAAGGAGGAAATGATGGAAATCGGCGTTCCTGCCCTTCGCATCATAAGTACCCACTTTGTTTTAGCCGGTGTATGCATCAACCTCGGTGCCTCCTTCCAGGCACTCGGCAAAAGCTATTTCTCGATGATAACCTCCTTCTGCCGCCAGATTATTGTGCTTCTTCCCGCAGCATACCTTCTTTCTAAAACGGGTGTTCTCAATAATGTGTGGCTTGCCTTCCCCATTGCGGAAATGATGTCGCTTATCGTAACTCTCATTTGCTTCTCATATATGTATAAAAAAGTAATTAAACCGATTTCTTCAGAAAAAATTTCGTAAAAACATTTGACTTTTTTGAAAAAATGTGTATTATATAAGTGTTGAGTGCAACATTTACTTTTCTTTTGTTGTGATTTCAACGTTTTCTGTTTCTCATTAGTGTAATACGATTCCCTCACCGAAAAGTGAGGGTTTTGTATTTTTATACCCCTTTGACTGATGTATATTTTTCCCGCAGAAGTAAAAAATATATAAAAACAGTTACGAGGTATAAATATGTCTTCTCTATGGCACGAAACAGCAATTCTCCCCTCCTTCCCCACTCTCGAAAAAAATATAAAGGCCGATGTCCTTATTATCGGTGCAGGTCTGTCAGGATTGCTGACTGCTTATCTTTTGAAGGAAAGAGGTGTTTTCTGCGTTCTTCTTGAAAGCGGTAAAATCTGTTCGGGTACAACGGGCAATACAACGGCAAAAATTACATTTCAGCACGGTCTTATTTATTCGCAGCTCATTAAAAAGAGCAAAGAAAAGGCACAGGGCTATTATGAAAGCAACCGTCTCGCCCTTGAAAAATATAAGGAGCTTTCACAAAAAATCAGCTGCGATTTTCAAATAAAGGATAACTATATTTATTCGTCGGACAGCAGAGAAAAAATTGAAAATGAGCTTTCTGCCCTTGAAAAAATCGGTGCCGAAGCCTCCTTCACCGAAAGGCTTTCCTTACCCTTTTCTGTTGCAGGAGCCCTTAAAACACCGAGTCAGGCACAATTTCACCCCCTTCTCTTTGCTTCTGACATTGCAAAGAATCTCGATATTTACGAAAACAGCCGCGTAACAGAGATGAAGGGCAATACTGCCTATACAAAAAAAGGCTCGGTAAAAGCCGACAATGTCATCATCGCAACCCATTTTCCCTTTATCAATAAGCACGGACTTTATTCCCTGAAGCTCTATCAGCACCGTTCATATGTTATAGCTGTCGAAAACGGCCCTGAAATTGACGGGATGTATCTTGACGAAAAGGAAGACGGACTTTCCTTCCGCGATTACAGAAATTTACTTCTTATCGGCGGAGGCGACCACCGTACAGGAAAAAGCGGAGGTAATTACAGAGAAATCCGCCAAAGAGCAAGGGAGCTTTTCCCTGACTCACGGGAAAAATATCATTGGGCTGCTCAGGACTGTATGAGTCTTGACTCTGTGCCCTATATCGGCTCTTACTCAAAAAGCACCCATAAGCTTTTTGTTCTTACCGGCTTCAATAAATGGGGTATGACGGGTGCTATGGTTGGTGCGACCTTGCTTTGTGACCTTCTTGAGGGAAAGAAAAACCCTTATGCAGAGCTTTATTCACCCTCACGCAGTATGCTCACCCCGCAAATTTTTCTCAACGGAGCAGAGTCTCTTATGGGTTACCTTTATCCCTCGGCAAAGCGCTGTCCTCATCTCGGCTGCGCCCTTAAATACAATAAGGCAGAGCACAGCTGGGATTGTCCCTGCCACGGGTCAAGATTTACGGAAAAGGGCAGAGTGATTGACGGTCCCGCTAACGGAGACCTCAGATGAAATTCGGAATTTAAGAATTATAACTCGCGTCGGACTGATATTTAACAGTGAAAAAGAGCCTTCGGTGTTTGATATAGAAACACCAAAAGCTCTGATATGTATCTGAGTTTATCACAGATTAAAAATAAATGCAAGACATTATTTCATTTTAGCCACAAGCTCATCTGTATCCCTGAGATTGATTCTCTTTGAACAGATGGAGGTGCGGTATTCCCTGCCGTTTGCCGTCTTTTCCCCGGCTCTGTATTTACCGTAGCTGCAGGTAACGATTGTGCCGTCAGAGAGCACCGCATTGCCGCAGTAGCCCGTATCTGCATTTGCGTAATATTCGGGCTCATCCTGTCCCTCAGCATAAATATGGGCAAGCTTTATTCTGTACTGACCCTCGTTGCCCTGCTTAAGGTCCTCGTATGTACCTACCCAGGCGACAAGACCTTCACTTATCCAGCCTCTGTTTCTGTCGGTGGCATTCTTTGCGTTTTCTCTTGCCTTTTCTCCCCTTTCAATTGAACGGAAGGTGATGAAAAGTCTGCCGTCAGGGGTGTATTCGGCCTTGTGTCTTTCTCCGTTAAGAGCAGCGGGAGCCTCGACGGGCTCACTCCAGGTTTTGCCCTCATCGGTTGAGAAGGAAATAAGAGAGTTCATCTTTTTGGTGTTGCTTCGTGTGATAAGACAAAGCTCGTCGCCCTTACCCATATCGGAACGGATTACCTCAACCTCGCACATATTTGAGGTCTTTTCGATTTCACGGTGGGCAGCGAAATATTTTTCGGGCACACTCCATTGCATATTGCCCACTTCATCAAAGGTCAGAATTGTTTTGTAATTATAAAAATCGGTGTCGTGGAAAAAGCCCATCCATTTATCAACAAACTCACCGTTTTCCTTAAGCCGTGTAAGACTCGACATAGCAACGATGGGGATAACGCTGTTTTCATCCTCAAGGCTGTAAAAGCGTTCGAACTCTGTCCAGGTTTTGCCCTCATCATCGGAAAGTGAGCATTCGAAGCCGCCGGGAGTTTTCATGTTCGGCCATTTGGAATTGGCTGAGATAAGAATAAGCCTATCGGGTGAGCCGTCGCTGAATTCAAGTCTGTAAACGGTGGGCGTTTCAAGAGAATTCACCCAGCTTCCGGGAGTGTTTTCCACTGTGCCTGTCCAGCTCACACCGCCGTCGGTGCTTATTTTGTTGAGCACGGCACCCTTACCGTGACCTGCAGGATAAACGGTAAGAATGTTACCGTCCTTAAGCAGCACACTGTCGGGATGAGCCATATAATCTCTGGAATTGTCAACGGTTGCAAGGGTATAAAGATGTTCAAATCTGCTTCCCTTAAGCTCATCGGGAAGGGTGCTTAAATCAAGCTCGGGAATAGTATAATCTCCGCCCGTAAAGTTTTTACCCTTAGAGAAAACAATTATTTTGTCGAAAAAGAGCCTGATTTTGCTGATAAGATTTTCAAAAAAGGTCTTGATACTGCTTCCCATATCCGCAAAAATATCGGTTTTGCATTCTGTGCTTTTCTCTTCGCCTGCCACAGCAGTGACACCGCAGGTAAGAAGCAGAGCAGAAGCCGGAACAAGACAAAGAATTTTTTTTCAATGCTTTCATAATATTTTCCTCCGCATTTAAAATTGAACATCAGTTTTTCCCTTAAAGTATATTATATCATATCATATTGCGTAAAGTCAATTACATACTATTTTAAGAAAAACTTAATAAATCTTTACACTCAAAGGAATTGACTACCTTTTTTTACTGTGATAAAATTAAAAAAACACAAATTTTCACTTTGAAAGGTATACATATAAATGAAAAGACTGTTTATTCTTATTTCCTTTGTTTTTATGCTTTCCGCAGTCCTGTCCTGCAATCTTATCTCCTTCGCTGAGGATATAACGGAAATCACGGAAGCTACAACGGAGATAACAACCGAAACAACCACTGAGCCTGTGACTACGGAGCCTGAAACCACAGAACCGGAAACCACAGAGCCTGAGACAACGGAGCCTGAGACAACGGAGCCTGAGACTACTGCTCCTCCCGTGACCAAGCCGACGGTTACAAAGCTCAATAAGCCTGTAAATCTTAAGTTTGTCTCTGCCACCGCAACGAGCATAACTATCCGATGGGATGCAGTCAAGGATGCCGAAGGATATAAGATTTACTACGGTATTTCAGGTAAGGACGGCTATACCCTCGCCGGAAAGACCTCAGAAACCTCCTTCACCGTTACGGGCATCGGAGGAAAGGCACGTTATAAAATTAAGGCTTATGCCCTTTGCGGCAAGGTTACCTCATCGCGGAGCGACCTTATAAAGCTTTATACCCTTCCCGAAAAGCTGAAAGCTCCGACCGTCGCTTCCCGTGACGGAGCAAGTGTTACAATCAGCTGGAGCAAATCCCCCACGGCAAAGCTCTATGATGTTTATGTCTCTGATGCAAAAGCAGGCAAATATAAAAAGCTTACCACCACAAAGGATACCTCATATACCTATAAAAAGAAAACTCCCGAAAAAGCCTATTACTTCAAGGTTGTCCCCGTCATTAAAACCGACCTTCAATACCTTACGGGTCCCGCCTCACCCGTAAAAAAAGCATCCATCGGAAAGATTTCCATCTCTCTTCCCGATATTGTAAGAAAGGGAGAATACCCTGAAATCACCGTGCCCTATTACAATTCAAAGGTTAAATGGACTTCATCAAATAAATCCGTAATCAAGGTCAAGGGCGGACGCCTTTATGCAGTAGGTCAGGGTACGGCAAAGCTCACAGCAACCTATAAGAAAAAATACAAAAGAACCGTCAAGGTAAAGGTTTATGCTCCCACCTTAAGATATATGTCCGCCGTTTATGATGTAACAAACAAGGAATATATTTATCAGAATCGCATCAATGACCGCTGCTATCCTGCAAGCATCACCAAGCTTGTAACAGCTCTCGTGGCACTCAAGTATATGGATGAGGACGACATAATAGTTGTCGGCAATGAGCTTAATATGGTTGAGGCATATTCCAGCCGCTGCGGATTGAAGCGAGGCGAGAAATTCAAGCTCAAGGACATCCTTTACGGTCTTCTTCTCCCATCGGGCGGAGACGCGGCATACACCATCGCCGTCAACTGTGCCAGAAAGGTTTCCGGCAATCCGAATATGGGTTATGTTGCCGCAAAAAATTACTTTGTAAAGCTTATGAACAACTATATGGACAAAATCGGTGCCACGGGCTCACACTTTGTGAACCCTCACGGCTATCCCGTCAAGGGACATTATTCCACCGTCAATGACCTTGTTCTTGTTGCAAAAAAGGTTCTTCGCAACAATACTCTCAAAAAAATCACTTCAACACCCTACCGATATGTAAGGTCTCTTACAGGTCAGTCGCATTCCTGGGGCACCACCAACTCACTCATTGCCTCCTACGCCTATTACTACTCCCCCTATGCACACGGAATGAAAACGGGAACGGTAGACGATGAATACACAGGCATTATCGGTGCCTTCACCAAGGACAAGCGAACAATAATCACCGTGGTTATCGGCTGCGAAAGCTATAACGCAAGATATGACGCTACCCACAGACTCATAAGAACATACCTTTAAAACACCAAATCCCTGTTCGGTCAAAGAACAGGGATTAATTTTTTTCTTTTTTTAAGCAGCAGCTTCCTTTACTCTGTCAACAAGACCCTCTTCGTATATATCCTCATACATAAAGTTTTCGACTCTTACTGCTTCTTCTTTTCGTTCGCCCTCATCAGGCATAGGGTATTCAAGCACGCAGTCAATTGCTTTGAAGCATACTCCGCCTTCGTCCGCTGCTTTTTTTACGGCAAGCAGAATTTCAGCAAGCTTTTCCGCCGTTACCGTGTCGCCGCAAACATAAATTGTCAGCTTGCCCGCCTTTTTGCCCATCTCGGCTATGTCATACTCCTTGTCGAGAATAAGGCTTTCCGTTGAAATCGCATATTCGGGGACAACATCACCGACGGGCACCCCGGACTCTCTGTAAATAATTTCACCGAAGCCGATATTGATATCATAAGGGATACTGCCGCCTTCAATTAAAGCATCCACAGCCTTACGGTAAGCATCATCTATTCTCCCTGCGGTATTCCATCTGTGCACCACCGCATCCTCATAGGTATCATAGCCGATTTTGCCCTTCATATCAGAATAAAGGGTAAAGCTGCTGTCGGGACTTCCGGACAATCGGATGTCCACATAGTAATTACCCGTTTTGAAATTATAAACCACATCGTCAACATAATAACCTGTTCCGCTGAAGTTTTCTTCCAGATAAAGCTCTGAATTTTTGGTAACCAGGAATTCAGACACGGGATTGCCGAAGGGCAGAAAAATCACAAGAGCCGCCAATATACTTAAAAGTACAGCCATTATTTTAGTCATAAAAATACCTCCTTCCGGACACCGGTCTCGTTACGGTTTGTTTATTATGCAAAAGCTCAGCTTGCTTTCAGCTGTCCTTAATCAGCTTTCCTGTAATTTTATTTATAGTCTTTTCCAAAAATTCAGAGATTTTATGAATGTGTAAAGCCTTGAACAAGACCATTCTTACACGGTCAATCAGGATGGCAAGCACAACAAAGCATAAAGCAAAGGCAACGGTTTTAATTACAATAATATACCAGCTGTCCTGAGCAAAGCTTACCAGCAAATCCTTCATAACATTATTCCAAAGATGGAACTGAGTGTTGATAAGATATACGGCAAAGGAGCACGGCGCGGCAAAAGCAATAATCTTATTGAACCGTCTGCCAAAGCTTATTTTTGAAAAAGCAATAAGATGAAGAATGGCCCCACCGAGAATAAACGGAGAAACATAGGTTATGAATGTGCCCTGCTTGATCGTATAAGTAAAAATACGCACATCTGTGCCGTAAACCTTCCAAAGAAGACATAAGACATTCAGAATAAGTATCCCTGCAAAGGCGACGGGAACCTTTATATTTTTCCCTATTTCACACTTTTTGATAATTGCACCTAAAATATAAAGAATAAACAGCCAGGCAAAGGAATAACCGTTGTTGAATTTCTGCCCGTTAAAGACAATTTCCACCAAGGAGAACATCACAAGCACAGACACAAATAAAATTTTCAGATTTTTCTTTGAGGAGCCTCTTATACCTGCATTTATAAACGGTGTTATAAAAAACAGTCCCGTATAGGCAGTAAAATACCAATACATATAATTCGTTACAGGGAAAAAGACGCGTATATAGCTGTCTGCCGTTATCCATTCAGTATTGATTTCATTCAGTATCAGACCTATAACAGCACCGTAAAAAACCACCTGAAACCATAAATTAAACCACGAAGAATATTTAAGAGGACGTTCCTTTTCCGAATAGCCTACATAACCGCTTATGAGAGCAAATATATTAACCGCTCCGTAAGCGCATATCTGCATAAACCAGCAGGCAATGTATTCCGCCGAGCCTTCCGTCGTGGCGTTTGTAATTCCGCAGTGACGAAGAGAATGAAGCAGCACAACATAAAACATGGAAAACAGCCTCAGAAAATCTATACCGTAATTTCTTTTCTTTGAAAGAGGTGTCCCTGAAGCTGAAGAAGTGCCACGGCTTTTTTGTAACCTCAAATCAATATTTTTACTTTCCGTCTTTAAAGTCATATTTTTCTTTCCTTTTATTTCAGTAAATCAATTATATCACATTTTTTCCTCATTTTATTTGGCAAATATTTTTTCTTTGCCCGACATCGGCCCTTAAGGTGCGATAAAAGCACCTGACAGGAGCAAAAAACGAGACCGCTTGTTTTCTGTTACTCCTTCAGTTTATCACTATTCTCACGAAAAAGCAATGACTTGTTAATTTTGGTGCTTGTTTACTTTGACTCCTGCCTCCCGCATCCGAAAAGCAAAGACACATCATCCCTGAAAAATCAAAGATGATGTGTCTTTTTTATATCCGGAAATCTTATTTAGTAGGGTCATTTTCCGCTGTAATCAGCTCGCCCTTTTCGTTCCAGGAGGCTTCTGTGGCACCGTAATAAATGTTGCCGTCCTTATCTGTATAAAGATAGTTATAATATCTGTATTCGGAGCTGTCGGCTTCAAGCTGCTCCTGATAATACGCATCAAGCTCTTCTTCGCTCATTGAGGATGTATCCTCCTCAAAAGGCTCAAGGAAGCCGCCCTTGTCGCAATAGAACCATCCTTCCTCGGTTACATAGCAATCATAAACAGAATACTTTTCGCCGTCATCACGGACAAAGTAATATTCAGTGTAAGATAACAGCTCATCCTCTTCGTTGGTTATCTCGACCTCTGTGTAGGTATATATTCTGCCTTCCTCATCATAAAGAGGAACCTTTTTTTCGTCCTCATAGCTGTTTCCCTTTTTGTCATAAAACACATCGTTCACGGCTATTCTGTCCGTCATATCAAGAAGGCTGTCAAAGTCGCTCATTACCGTGGCACCCATAACTATACCCACAATCAGTGCAGCCACGTATGTGACAATAATACCTATACCGAAGCCCTTGCCGAGCTTTCTCTCTTTTTCCTTTTCCTTGGGGTTGATTTCGGGAAGGTCAATGACACAGTTTGAGCACATCTGAAAGCTGTCGGGGAATTTTCTTCCGCACTGATGACAGACCTTTGTTTTGGGGCCGGGGAAATCCTTTCTTTTGATAAGGAAGATTATTACTGTCCAAATACTGAACAGAACACCGCAGATATACCAGCCCAAAGAAAGCTGATAATTTCTGTGCTTTGCCGAAAAATGCATAAAGAGTACAGAAAATACTATACACAAAACCTCTAAAACTCCGATAATCGGAAAGAATAATGCAATATTGAAAAAATCTACCATTTTTTTTGCTCCTTTATATTTTACTTGTTTTTCACTTTATCAATTAATCCCTTAAGGCTGAAATCGTATCCGCCCGAAACACTCTTTGCCTTGAGGACAGAGTAAAAATCACTTCTGCCAAGCTCCTTTGCAGAGATGCCTTCAAGCTTTTCAATAAGCCTTGCAAAGGTTTCCGTCTGCTCTTTCATAAGGTCAATATCAAACTTTTCCATTTCGTGGCTGTCACTTACAACGCAGAGATAGTAGGGTGCAGGTACAAGGCTTATTTCGGGAACACCCATTGTAAAGAAATTCTGTCCCTCACCGAAGTGAAGAGCATTATGACCGCGAAGGGTCATTGTGCGGACTGTCTTTCTCTCCTTGACGGTGTCAATATAAAGCTTATCCATAAACTTATTGCCCGTGTAAACAAGATCGATTTCAGGCTTGCCCGTATATTTATATTCTCCGTCAACATCACGCCATTCCTTACAGCCCAAATGCTCGACGGTAAGATTAGCAACGCACTTCATATTTTCGCCCTTGCCGTTCCATAAATCCTTATGCATTGCAAGCCAGCGGGAGGCAGACTGGAAGGCACCCGTTCTTATATCCTCGAAGTGAGGCAGACGGAAATGTCCCGTAGTAAAAAGGAAAATATGTGTTCTTTCGGGCACGGTTTCCTTCATACTTCTCATAAGCTCTAAAAGTGCTATAGGGCCGTTTTCCTCGACACAGTTTGTGCCGTCGGTATGGGTGTTTACAATAACATTTTCCTTTTGGTTTTTGCCCTTTAAAATACAGTAAAAGCTTTCGGTGAAGGCGCGCTCCTCGATTTCTGCTTCAAGGATAAACCTTGCCTTCTTATGCTGCTTTGCCGCCTCAGTTATTTTTTCACCGTTGGTTCCGTTAACCCAAAGCATCGGAATATTCTGGTAATCAGATATGAATGAAAGGTACTGACCTTCAATCATATCGTCGTGAAGTCCCTTCCATATAAGGATAACCGCCTTAGCCTTGGTGAGCTTTGAAAGGATGCCGTAAAAGCACTGGACAAAGCTTGTGATAACAGGTCCCTCATATTTCTTTTCAAGGACAACGTCCTCAGGATAGCTTGTTCTTTTGTCAAAGGCTATTTCACTGGGCAAAAAGTTAATGTTATTGACATTGAAAACTGCAATTTTGCCCGTCGTTTTCGGAATGTCCTTTACACCTTTTACATATACAAGCTCTTCAGTTATACCCTCGGCATCAGTTTCGCCCGAATAGGGATAAGCCGAGGAAACGGGTATGCTTATTTTTTCGTCACCGTCAATAATTTCGATTGATGACCTTTTTTCTTCCCATCGTCTGAAATAAAAGGGATCGGAATAAACGGGAATATCCATTTTATTGATTTCATCCTTAAGCCACTTTATAAAATCATTGTGACCCTTGCTGCCCGTAAGTCTTGTGCCGAAGGAATTCATTTTGTGCATACCTTCAAGCATTCTTTCTTTTGATATATCAAAATTCATATCAGTTCATCCTTTAATATCAAGAATTAAAATCCAAATATGGTCTCAAAAAGATTATAGAAGAAATCCTGAATCCTTGTAAGCAAGTTAATTAAAAAATATGCTGCATTCAGCGGGCCGTTCATCGCATCCTTATAAGGATTATCCACCTTAAATGTATCGGAGACTTCGCCCGCACTTACAGTAAAATAATAGGCATCGGCATTGATTTTTTCGCTGTCCGCATCAAAATCACCCACAGAGATAATAAGCTTCACCACATAGCCGTCAACATTACCAAGCCATGTTATAAGATCGGAAAAGGTTTCCTCCTCCGGGGAAAATTCTTTTGTGAAGGAGGCTTTGCCGCCGTCAGCATAGGTCAGCTCATAGGAAAGAGAGGAAAGCTGAAGGTCTTCCGTATCAAAGACACAGTCTGTAATCTTTATGCCCTTTAAAAGAGACTCATCGACATAAGAAGCAGTTGTCTTGCAGCTCGCATCAAGAAAATCAAAGCAGAATTCGCAGCTCTGTACACCTGCACTTTCTTCGTATTCATCAGGAAAATCGTAATATACCTCCAGGGCAGCACCGTCAAGAGCAAACTCGGCAAAATATCTGCTGCCTTCCGGGTCGGCCTTTGCTGTGGCTGTTACCTTTCGTCCGTCGGCATATTCGATAAGAAACTCTGCACCGTCAATATCAACATAGGTCTGGTCGCGGTAAAGCTTTTCGGGAATACCCGACAAGGGTGTGATGCTTTTTACAAACATTTCCGTAAGAGGTAAGGTCACCTCGGAAATATATGAGGTTGAATAAAAGTAATCGTATGTAAGATTATTATAAAGGCAGGCATAAATTTCTGCCTTGATTTCATCTGCGCCCTCATTTTTTGCCTTAAGATAGGTTTCATAGGTGATGAAAGCATCTATCTCCACGCCGTAAAGCTTGTTGATTTCTAAATCATAAACATTGGTTGAATAAGTATATTTCTTTCCCGAGGCAAGAGTTACATCAAATTTATACTCAAAGCAGGATGAATAAAGATGATATTTAAACAGAGCTTCGTAAGCCGTCGGGATATTGTCCTTTATGTTTTCAACATCAATCCCCTCTTCCCGAAGATTTTCAATCAGGCCCGTAAAGTATCTGTCAGCCTCTTTGAGAGACACAGCCGAAGCTCCTTCGACAACCTCAATCTTTTCAATAACGGGAATTTTTATTGCCGCAAAGGACTGCAGTGGCAGGGAAAGTGCGAGAAGCAATGTCACAAGAAATACCGCCGTCAGTTTTTTAAATTTCTTTTTCATAATAATCCTCCTTGCTTTTTCATAAACCGTCTGCTTTATCTGTTATTAACGGCTCTTTATATATTAAACGGAAATAAAAGGCAAAAACTTACAAGAAAATGAAAAAATTTACACTTCACATTGAAATTTTATAAAGACTTTTCTACGGAAAAACAGACCCCCTTCTTTGGGCGACACTTCGTAAGGAAGTTAGGGTTTTACAGGCTCTTTTCCGCTTAAACATCACGAAAACTCCCCGTAATACACGAGTATGACGGGGAGTTTATCATTTCCTTTAAACGAAAAATATCTCTGTAAAAACTGCTTTGCACCTTAAAATTATGATATTTTTGATGC
>JAZUMO010000061.1:0-47967 GCA_045603665.1 Acutalibacteraceae bacterium | reverse complement strand
AGCACTTTAAAATGCGAAATAGCTTTGCAAGAAAAGGCGAAAATCACCGATAATGCTGTCGCATATCGGTGATTTTTAACGCATTATTGTGAAGTTATTTCACTTTTTAAAGAAATACTGCCTTATCGGGCGTCGGCGTTTCAGGTGTCTTTTTTGTCGGGTATCTTTTTTATATTCCTATTGTTATTATCTCAAAGGGCTTATACTCAATTACATCTGTTTCGCCCTGCTCTCTTTCGAGCATATCGAGTATTTTCACTTTTCTGTCAAGGACTATTCTGCCCCGTTTTCCGTCCTGCTCGGAAAGTCGGATGATTGTCTTGGTGCCGTCCTCGCTCTTTTTTGCACTCTGAAGATAAAGAGGCTCAAAGACAGGAAGAGTCCACTCTCCGTCGCATTTTACCATCGGAACATTATACTGAAGGGCAATATTGTTTATTCCCGCCGTTACGGCATCACCGCCGTGAGGCATAATCATATAACAGAAATTATGTCTTCCCATATCGGAAATAACATCGGGACGGATTGTGGCACGCAGAAGAGAAAGACTGATAACATTCTTTTCAAAGCCTGCGCCGTATTTGCCGTCATTGATGATAGCTATACCTCCGCCCGTTTCCGAAAGGTCACACCATTTATGGTGACAGCATTCAAATCTTGCCTGCTGCCAGGTGGTGTTCCGGTGGGTTTCTCTTTCGATGAAGCCTGCCGAGGTGTCACAGAGAGCCTTTCGGGAAAGAACATTACAGCCGAACTCTGCCTTTGCAAGCTTATGCTTTTCATGCCAGTCAACGATGCTTTCAACCTCAATGCCCTTGCTTCTTCTGAAAAGACGGATAAGCATTTTCCATTCTGATTTTTCCGTTTTAAGAACCACCGTAAACTCGGCGCATTCTCCGTCAAGAGACGTCAGAGAAAGAGGCGAAGCAACCTCAATTTCTATCTGCTTATCCTTATAGTTGGGCAAAATATCCCAGGCGTCGTAGTTGCCGGGGTTGTCAGTGTAAATTTTAAGCTTGTTGAAATCACCCTGCACCCATTCTCTTTGCAGCTGCTTGTCGTAAAGGCTTTCAACGGAGCCGTCGGGATTGAATTTAATGCTGTAATAGGGTGTTTCAACCTTTTCGCCCACCGTAAGCCACTCTTTATCGTATTTAACGGCACGCAGACTGCCTGAGCTCATAGCACCCAGAGACGGAATGAGCCAGTTGCCCTTTTTGCCGTAGCGAAGTGAGGTGCCCTTTTTGTTTTCAACAAAGGTAAGAGCATCGCGGGTAAAATTAAGAGTGTTGAAATATTTTGTGCCCGTTCCGATAATTTTGTCGAGAGCCTTTTCAATTTCCTCATAATCCTTCATCGCATCAGTGTAAACGGGATTGATGTGAGAGCCGGGGAGAATATCGTGGAACTGATTGACGAGGAAGCTTTTATAAAGCTTTGTTATTTCCTCTCTGTTATCCTCATTTCTTATGAGAGATAAAATTTCTGCATTGCGGAATTTCCATTCAAGGCGTCGGTTGGCTCTTTTCAGCTCGCTTTTTGTGGTAAAGGTGCCACGGTGCATTTCCAAATAAAGCTCACCGTCCCATACCTCAAGGCTCTTATTGCCCTTAAGGTTCTTTTCAAGGAACTCTGCTCCGCCCGTATGCTCGCATTTGGGCATAACGGAAAGCTTGTCAAAGCGATGCATCATCTCAATCATTTCCTCCGTACAGCCCGAACCGCCGTCGCCGTAGCCAAACATATTGAGAGTTTTGCCGCCGCTGTCCTTATCGATGTATGCCTCCCAGTTTTCCTGAATCTGTGAGGGCATATTCCAGGTTATGAAATGAGTCGGAGGCACGCAGGCATAAACCTCACTGCCGTCGATACCCTTCCATATGAAGTTATTATGGGGGAAACGGTTGGTATCGTTCCAGGTGGACATCTTGTTTGAAACGAAGTATTCCACGCCGCTTTTTTTGAGAATCTGAGGCAGAATCCAGCTGTTGCCGAAAACGTCGGGAAGCCAGGCGTTATTCACAAAGGAGCCGAACATTCTCCTATAGGTGTACTGTCCGTAAAGGCATTGACGGATAAGAGATTCAGCCGAGGGAACATTACAGTCGGGCTCAACATACATAGCGCCCACCGGCTCAAACTGACCTGCCTTCACCTTTTCCTTAAGCTCCTCAAAAACCTCGGGATAATATTTTTCCAGAGTTTCATAAACATAAGGCTGGGTGTGGGTATATTTAAAGTCGGGATATCTGTCCATAAGGCGGAGCTGAATGAGAACCGTACGAAGATTTTTCTGAACGGCGTGTATTCTTCTCCAGTAATATGCCACATCAAGGTGAGAATGGGCAATAAGAGCCACATCACCCGTACCCTTGTAATTATCGTTGGCATAAATTACCTCATCAATATATTTCTTTGCCTCGTCAGCACCTGACAGCTCCTCGCCGTCGAAGTCAATAAGATTCATTGCATTATTGAGCTCACGGTTAAGAAAGGCTCTGTAATCCTCGTTGAAAAGGTCGCTTTTTGCAACATCAAGCAAAAGCTCAAAATCCCATACAAGATCCTGAACAGCGTGATTTACCGTGGTTATGTATGCGCCCTCAAAAATCTGGCGGCAGCCTCTTACGGAAAGAGATTCGGGGTTTCTTTCGTCGTCAGGCTTTGAACGGTTATAGCCCATCATTTCAAAATGAAGGGTTTCATTTTCATTGATATAAGGAGAAAGCAGCATTCTTTCTCTGTTGGGGTCAACACCGCCGATATATTTACCGTTGACCTTAACACAGATTTCAGCGGCGGTTTTAAGAGAGAACCAAAGCTCCTTGCCCTTAAGCTCCTCGGGAAGATTTACATCTGCCTTTATAAAAGCGGTACCGTCGGGGGTGAAGTACATATCACCCTTACAAAGAGGACGGTAGGAATCGGAATAATATTCAAATTCCATTTCGCTTACCTGCCGTGCATCACGGATAAGAAGGTTTGTTATTTCCCATTTTGATGAATAAATGTGTCTTTTTAACCAACCGAAGCGGAGGTCTGTCCATTCCTCGGGACGCATGGAGCGTCTTACAACTTTTATATGTGCCATACAAAACAAACAGCGGTACGGCTATATTCCTTAAGGAACATATCCGCACCGTTTTCCTTTCTTTATGTGTCCTGAAAATAAGGCTTTTTGCGTACTGCATTAACCTTAACGCTTTTGTTAAGGTCCTTTTTTATCTGCTCCTCAATCCACGCTGTGCAACGGTGAAGAATGAGACATTTCGAGCATTCGCCTCTGAAAACCGCCGTAAGAACACCGTCTTCAAGAGAAACATATTCAATCCATCCTCCGTCACCCTGAAGCTTCGGCTGAAGAACATTTTCAACATAAGCCTGTACTGTCATTTTATTACTCCTTATTGATTACAGAAGCTATATACTCACGGAGACCTGCAAGTCTTTCGGTAGCCTTTTCCTTGTTTTCTTCGTTTACCGAATAGTAAATTTTGATTTTCGGCTCTGTACCCGAAGGTCTTATTGCAAGCCAGGAGCCGTCCTTCCAGGTGTATTTGAGCACATTTTCCTTAGGAAGGTCTGCAATACCCTTGCTGAAGTCGATTACCTCATCAATGCCCTCATAAACATCCTTGCCGAGAGAGCGGAAGTAAACCATAAGGCTCTGGATCTTTTCTGCACCGTCCTTACCCTTGAGGGTGAAGGAATCAAGATGGTCAAGATAATAGCCGTATTCGGCATAAATTTCGTTAAGAGCATCAACGAGAGTTTTGCCCTGATTGTAATAGTAAGCCGCCATCTGGCAAATAAGCATTGAGGAAACAACGGCATCCTTGTCTCTTGCGTGCATACCTACAAGATAGCCGTAGCTTTCTTCATAGCCGATAACGAATTCCTTTTCGCCCGTCGCCTCATATTTGCACATCTTGTCACCGATATACTTGAAGCCCGTAAGGGTTTCCTCGATGTTAAGGCCGTAGCTTCTGCCGATGTTTGCTCCAAGCTCGGAGGTAACGATTGTCTTGATAAGAGTTGACCTTTCATTGAGAGAAGCTTTTTTCATTTCAAGCACAAACTTAACTAAAAGTGCACCTGTCTGGTTACCCGTGAAGAGAACATATTCATCACCGCTTTTTACTGCGATGCCTACTCTGTCACAGTCGGGGTCAGTGCCTAAAACAAGGTCAGCACCGATTTCCTTCGCTCTTTCGATGGCGATGGTAAGAGCATCCTTTTCCTCGGGGTTGGGACTTCTTACGGTGGAGAAATTGCCGTCGGGCATTTCCTGCTCCTTAACAACGGTAACGTCCATACCCTCAAGCATTTTTCTTACGGGAATATTACCTGTGCCGTGAAGGGGTGTATAGACAATTTTAATGTCTGATTTTTCCTCGTAAAGGCTCTGCTTTTTAACCTGCTTGAGGAATTCGCCGAAAACATCGTCACCGATAAGCTGAATGTTTTCGCTTTCATCAAGGAAAGGAATTGACTTATAGTCGGTAATTGCATTGATAAAGCCAATAGCCTCTGTGGCATCCTCTGTGCAAAGCTGACAGCCCTTAGGATCGTATACCTTGTAGCCGTTATATTCCTTCGGATTATGGGATGCGGTAATCATAACACCCGCATTACAGCCCAAAAAGGCTGTGGTAAAGGAAAGCACGGGAACGGGAAGTGCTCTGTCGTAAAGATAAACCTTAAAGCCGCAGGAAGCAAAGATACCTGCTGCAACAGAAGCGAAATAAGCAGAATTGTTTCGTGTATCATAGCCTAAGGCTACCTTGATTTCGCCGTCATATTTATTTTTGAGATAATTTGCAAGGCCGAAGGTTGCTTTACCGACAGTGTATTTGTTCATACGGTTTGAGCCTGCGCCCATAATACCTCTGAGTCCGCCTGTGCCGAAAGCAAGGTCCTTGTAAAATCTGTCTTCCTTTTCTTTTTCGTCTGTTACCCCGAGAAGCTCTTTTTTTGTTTCTTCATCAAAGGTTAACCACTGTTCGTATTTTTCGGAATAAGTCATAAAATGTCTCCCTTCTGGAAATTGTGCTTTAGCCTGTCCTTATAATCAATGGCAAAGCTTTTTAAGAAATGCCATTTCGTCGTCGGTGATTTTTCCGTCAACGGCAAAAATACCGACAAGCACGGCGGCAAAATCGTTAAGCTCATCTTCATCCATACACTCAACGATATCCGTAAGCTCTTTTATAATTTTATCGTCCTTTCTGACCTGATCAACAAAGCCGTGAAAGTCCTTTTCGGTTATGCCTAAAACATCACCGATAAGCTTTATTTCGATTGGTGAAAGCTCATCGTCAACAGCTGCCGTATAAGCGGCAAGTCCCACAAGAGTGATGGTGGCACCGTCGGGGTCAGAATATTTTCCGATGGTGTCAATTACTCTGTCAACGGTTTCCTTTCCCTCCTGCACAAGCTCCTCATAGCTGAGCTTAAGTGCACTTCCTATTAATCTTGTCCAGTCTCTCATATCAATTCTCCTGACTTTTGATTTTTTTATATATCAATGATATAAATTGTCGTTTTCATATTCGGGCTCAACGGTAAGATGGATGCCCAACTTGTTATAAATCATCTTATCCACATCCGAAGGTATAACGGAAATGTGTGCCTGGCAGTTTTTGAGCTTCGGCAGACATTCAAGCACCTTTGCCGCATCCTCATTTGTTGCCGCAGAAACGGAAAGAGCAACGAGAACCTCATCGGCGTGAAGACGGGGGTTTTTACTGCCAAGATAGCTTACCTTGAGATTCTGCACCGGCTCGATAAGAGTCGAGGGCAAAAGAAGCAGCTCATCGTCAAGTCCTGCAAGGCATTTAAGAGCATTGAGAAGTGCGGCGGAAGCGGCACCGAGCAAATCCTTTGTCTTGCCGATGATGATTCTGCCGTCGTCAAGCTCAATTGCAGCTGCGGGAGCGCCCATTTTTTCGGCAACCTCATTTGCTCTGACTGCTACAGCTCTGCTTTCAAGGCTTATGCCTGCCTTATTCATAAGGATAGAAATCTTTTCTCTTTCCTTGATTGTATCTGCACCATGTCTTGCATCGTAAAGGGCAGCATAATATCTGCGGATAATTTCCTGCTTTGCCGCATCCTCAACAATCTTTTTGTCGAAAATGCAATGTCCTACCATATTTACACCCATATCCGTCGGTGATTTATAGGGGCAGGAGCCGTAAATTTTCTTGAAGATTGCCTCAAGCACCGGGAAGATTTCAACGTCACGGTTATAGTTTACTGTGGGGATACCGTATGCCTCCAGGTGGAAGGGGTCAATCATATTCATATCGTTAAGGTCAGCCGTTGCCGCCTCATAGGCAAGGTTGACGGGATGGTTAAGAGGAAGATTCCACACGGGGAAGGTTTCGAACTTGGCATAGCCGGACTCGATGCCTCTCAGATGGTCATGGTAAAGCTGCGAAAGGCAGGTCGCCATTTTTCCGCTGCCGGGACCGGGAGCAGTAACAACAACGATCTTTCTTTCTGTTTCGATATATTCGTTTTTACCGTAGCCCTCCTGAGAAACAATAAGAGGAACATTTGAGGGATAACCCTCAATTTTATAGTGGGTGAACACGACAATTCCAAGATCGCGGAGCTTATTCCTGAAATTATCGGCAGACTTCTGTCCGTCATACTGGGTAATTACAACGCTGCCCACATAAAGACCTACACTTCTGAAAAGGTCGATGAGACGGAGCACTTCTTTTTCATAGGAGATATTAAGGTCTCTGCGAAGCTTCTTTTCCTCGATAGCCTTTGCGCTTACGGCGATGACAACCTCAGCCTCATCCTTGAGCTGAAGGAGCATTTTAAGCTTGCTGTCGGGCTCAAAGCCGGGAAGAACACGGGCGGCGTGATGGTCATCGAAAAGCTTACCGCCGAATTCGAGATAGAGCTTACCTCCGAATTTGGAGAGTCTTTCCCTGATATGCTCCGATTGAGTTTTGATGTATTTTTCGTTATCGTATCCTATTTTCACAATTACATCTCCTAAAAAAAACTACACATATTAATATAACACAAAGATCAATCTATTTCAATAAAAAAAATCACGAATAAAAATAAATTTTACTGTACAAAAAACACAAAAGGATATATAATAGACCTGAAGAAAACACAGAATGAAGGTGGAGCTTTTGAAAAACGATGTAATTACTGAAGCTAAAAAAATTCTTCTTCCTTACACACCGCTCAAAACGGATTGCGGCCTTGTCTGCGACAAGGCCTGCTGTAAGGGTGACGAGGAAACAGGTATGCTTCTTTTCCCCGGAGAAGATACGGTTTTTCCCGTCAAAGAGAAAAACGGAAAGCGTCTTTGCATCTGCGACGGAAGCTGTAACAGAAAGGACAGACCCCTTTCATGTATTATTTTTCCCTTTTTCCCGTATATGACTCCCGACGGAAAAATAAAAGCCAGAGCAGATATCCGCGGAACAGCTGTTTGCCCTCTCGTGTATCACGAAAAAAACGTTCTTTTTAACCGAATATTTCTCCGACGTGTTGCCCATGCCGGCCGCATTCTGGCTAAAGACGAGGAATGCCGCAGCTTTTTATGGGAAATAAGCAGAGAAATTGATTTGCTTGAAAAACTGATAAAATAAAGGAAGGATGATTCGTATGCTTACAAAGCTTGTTGAAAAGATATACAGAAATATGGTTTACAGCCGTGCTGACGATAACGGCTGCGTGGTTTATTTCACGGAAAAGGATTTTCCCGGTCTTCATCGTGAGGAATACTCCTTCCCCTCATCTCTCGGCCATAGCCTTGCAGGTAATTTTTATTATTACGACGGATATGACGAGAGCCGTCTTATTATCTTTGATCACGGTATGGGCTCGGGTCATACGGGATATATGACAGAAATCGAAAGGCTTTGCAGGGAAGGCTATCTCGTTTTTGCCTATGATCATACGGGTTGTATGAAATCGGGCGGCAAGGATACCAACGGCTTCGCCCAGTCTCTGCGCGATCTCGACGACGCAATAAAAGCACTCAAGGCTGACGGAAAATATTCCTCCTTGCCCATAAGCGTCATCGGTCACAGCTGGGGCGGTTTTTCCACTCTCAATATCTCTGCCCTTCATCCCGATATTGAAAAGGCCGTAGCTATGGCAGGCTTTGTTTCCGTAAGCCACATTCTGAAAGGATTTTTCAGCGGAATTCTTTCTCCCTTTTATAAAAAAATTCTCGCCCTCGAAGAAAAATCAAATCCCGAATACATAAAATTCAGTGCTCTCGAAACCTTAAAAACCACAAAAACGAAAATGCTTATCCTCCATTCCGAGGACGACAAAACCGTTTCGGTGAAAAACAGCTTTGACCTTATGGAAAAGGAATTTTCAGACAGAGAAAACATAAATTTTTTCCGTCTTACGGGCAAAAACCACAACCCCAACTATACGGAGGATGCTGTTAAATACAAGGATTGCTTTTTTGCCGAATATCAGAAGACATTAAAAAAGAAGGCTCTTGTAACCGAAGAGGACAAAAAAGCCTTCAAAGCAAAATATGACTGGAAAAGAATGACTGCCCAGGACGAAAATGTTTGGACAGAAATACTTGATTTTCTTAAATAGACGGCAAACATAGGTGGTGGGAAGTTTCTTCCCGCCACATTTTTTATCTGCAGTTGTCTGCGGCAAACTTTCTTCTTGTTGCCTCGCCGCCTCTTATATGCCTTTCCTCTTTGTTTATATCGAGAATAACACGCACCTTATCATAAAGGTCAGGCTCACTTTTTTTAAGCCTCGCCGTTATATCCGTATGCACCGTGCTTTTGCTGATGCCGAAATACTTTGCCGCCTGCCTTACGGTGCAGGATGTTTCGATTATGTAAAGGGCCAGTTCCCTTGCTCTGTCTTCGGGTAAATACTTCATATCAATCCCCCCGAAGAAATATATGCGTTTTTAAAAGGAAATATGCAAAAGCTCTCCTGAGGCTATACCCCCGGGAGAGCTTTTTATTAAAAACAGATTTACCAGGCTCTGTCTGTGATGCTCATATAAATGGCTATAATCTGCTTTATATCGTTTTTATACTTTTCATTATTCGGAAGAACAAGGTCAACCACATCACGTGCGTCCTGTGCAAACTTTTTAAGACTGAGCTTTTCATCAATCATATTCTGGATGTTATTTTTGTTATCAATGAATGCGGCAAGCAAATCAAGGTAAATGCAGTTCACTCTGTTATAACCGTTTACCTGAACATAAGGCTTCAGCTCTGAAAAATGCTCAACGAGATATCTGAACCTTTCTTCCTCACCAAGCTCTTCATAGTCACTGAAATGCTCCCAGCGATAGTCGTTTGTCGATCTTATCAGATAACGCAGATAGGTTACTATGCCGTATTTACGCCATGTTCTTATGGACAGATATTCTCTTGTTTCAACGACATATTTCTGGGCTATTTTTTCGTCTATTTTATCCTTGAGTGCCAGAACTCTGGCTTCTTTCAGCCACTGATACTTTTCAGGCTTTTCCTTTATTTTTTTCACAAGCTCCCACATAAAGAGTCTCAGTCTTTCCAACGAATCTATAGTGAATGAAAGATTGCAAAATTCAATATATTCAAAGAAAAGCTTTTCAGTTTCGATATACTCCTGTGATTCGCTGTTTTTTGCAGAAAACAAATATAAAAACAAAGGATTAATCCTTAAAACCTTGTTTGAATCCAATATTTTTTCGGCTACTATATAGCACAGCTCCGAATAATCCTCCTCATAAATCTCAAAATATTTGATATACATAATGTAAACCGTATCCGGCAATAGCTCATTGACTTTTCTCAGATTGTTTTCAGGGCTGTCATTAAGAAATACTTCCGTTGATTTTCCTTCGCATAACAAAGATATACATTCCAGAATGGTTTCTGCATTCGGCAAGGTTGTAATATCGTTCATTATCCTGGATTTCAGTATCAACATAACATCATTGAGATCTTCAGCAGATAAATTTGTTACATATAAATATGATATAAATTTTTCAAAATCATCCGGCTGTATGCTTTTTGCAAGATTCTTAAGATTTTCAATGTATGCTGCCTTTTTTTCTTCGTTTGCAACATACTGACTGATAAGCTGTCTGGAATATTTAGGAACAAATATAGTGTTGAAAAAATAAACCAGCCCCAGCAGCACCTCATCCGGCTCTGTATATGCCACCAGAAGCTTTACAAGAAAAACAAAATCATCATTGTAATAGGATAAGAGACTGTTTTCATGGTAAAGCAGAAATATCAGTGCAAGAAGATAATTGTTCAGGTTTATATATACATCCTTGGAAATGTTTGAAATGTTGCATGCTCTGGCTACCATACAGGCAGAGAACGTTATACTCTCCGTATCATAAATATCTGCATACATAAGTAAAACATGTATATCCTCTTCGGGCTGACCTGCCGTGCTGTCAAGAATATCCGTAAGAGTTGAAATTTCCGAACGGAGTCCTTCAAACCTTTCTGCATAAAGTCCGTAAAGCAATTCAAGAAGCTTTTTAAGTATAATTCTCACATATGCCCTTGTACCGGGAGATGAAGCTCCTGTTTTCTTTATGTACTTATCATAAAACATATTTTTGTAAATTGTGCCACAGCAATATCTTGTATTATGATCCTTGATCATAGAAACGGAAACACAGAACATATCATAGAGCAATTCAAAATAATTGATAACATCGTTTTCCTGAAGATATCTCAATGCATTATAGTACATCTGTCTTTCGGCATTGCTGAATTTCAGTAATCCGAAGAATTGCGGACATCCCGTATTATTTTCAAAATTAAACCGGGGCTCTCTTTCGAGAACAGCATTCTTTACCACAAGATAATGGTCCCTCAAAATATCACAATTATCAACCAAGCCTCCGCCGTCACTGCTTATGTTAAGCAAAATAACAGCCTTTGCTACCTCGAGAAATTCCGGAAGTGAGAAGATTCTTTCGGGCAAAGTGTTTGCAACGCCGGCATTTTTCTCTCTGCCGAAAACATAAAGCATACTGTTTATCAGCAGCGGTAATACCCAAAATTCCTGAGCCTCATAAAAGCGCTTCATTGCTTTGACCGTAAGCAGCGCCCATTCGGAGGTCTGCATATTATCAATTAGCTCTCCGTCGGCTCTGACTCCTGCGAATTCGCTCATCAGCGCGTCATTGAGAGCAATAAGACTGCCTGCATTTCTTTTGCATTTGAGAAGCTTGACAATACACCACTGCTTCTGAGAGGTTGTGAGCATATTGTTTTCATTCATTGCAAGTATTTCCTCAAAATATTCGCCGAAGCGGTCAACGATATGAGGAACAAGATTTTTTACCGCTCTGTTATCAAGCATCAGATCCTTCGTTATGCTTATATCGAGATTTTCAAGGTCTGCTATTGAATTGTTATAAGAGAACAGATGCTCCCAATTACGCTTGTTGGTAAAATCAATTTCATAATTGCATTCCAGCTCGGCAATAAGCCTTATGACGAGCCTGATGTCAACAGCATAGCTGCTGTATTCTTTTACAAATTCATTTATACTTTCTGCGAGAAACGCCTTGTCAATCTGCACATCGCTTTTTTTCATAATGAAGCGGCAGATATAATCTATACCCAAAGACCGGACACCGGAATCCTCCGAAGGCTTGAATTTCACCTTCGGGCCATAGGTTACGGAAGCAATATGAAGCTTTTCATTTCTTGACAAAGGAAGCATTGTATAATATTTACAGCTGACCTCCTCCGAGGAATCAAGAACAAAATCCTCGTTAATTTTCTTGTCCTCGGCAAAAATCCACCAGGACTGTTTACCCCTGAGCTGAAGCCAGTATCTCATCAGAATGCATTTCTGACGGTATTTATAATTCTGAAGAGCACAAATGAAAACGGGCATGTTGTCGTCACTTACTCTGCAAGCCTCAATGGAAAAATCCTCCTCAGAAAGATTTTCCAAAAAGCTTTCGAAATCATCGTCGGATAATTCCTTTATGCTTTTTACAGCCTGGGAAATTATTTCTTTATTGCTTCTTTTTTTCTGCGCAACCGCAGAGATTATGAAACCGGCAAAAACAGCCAGCATAAAAATTGAAAAAGCCGCAATCAAAATTGTTTTTGAACCGAGAAAGCTCTTAATGTCAAAGGCTTCCAAAAACGTCGCAACAGAACCTATTGAACCGAATACACCGGTAACAACTGAGCCTACCGTTTTAAAAACGGGAATCTTTTTTTCCTCCGCATAGCCAAGCTCCGTCGCCAGCCTTTTAAGCTCTTTTTCTTTTATGTAAGAGGAAGCATCATCCGAGTTGATTTCCGGGTTGCAGACAACCGTAGGATAGCCTTCCTTTTCCTGAAATTTATCGGCCAACATTCTTGACATAATAAGGCCGTCACACTTCTGATGAGCCACATAGTTGATTCTCGGTGAATCATCCTGCTTTTGCTTATATAAGTCCGTGCTTTTAACCGCTTCGTCAACGAGGCTGTACTCCTGCGAAGTTTTTTCACCGCAAAAGCCTCTCGTCTGCTGAATTTTTCGGACAGATATTTTCTCGAAAATATCCTGAAAAGCCGTATCAAGCATTACACCATTTTTCATTTAAAACATCCCTCTTCAGACAATTTACTAAATTCTATCATATTTTTCGGCAAAAGGCAACAGCACAAACGGCTGCCTGAGCAAAAATTACGTTTTTTCGTTAGAGGTCAAACCCTTGCAATATTTTTTAACTTGTGTTAAAATAAAATGATTATACTTATAATCAGAAAATAAGAGGTGATTATAATGGGCTTATTAAAAAAGCTTTTCGGTGACTATTCATCGAAGGAAATAAAAAGAATAAGACCTTTGGTTGACAAGGTGCTCTCTTATGACGAGGAATACGGTAAGCTTACCGACAGTCAGCTCAAGGCAAAAACTCCCGAGTTCAAAGACAGACTTTCAAAGGGCGAAAGTCTTGACGATATTCTTCCCGAAGCCTTTGCCGCCTGCCGTGAGGCTGCGTGGCGTGTGCTCGGCATGAAGCACTTCCCCGTTCAGATTATGGGCGGTATCGTTCTTCATCAGGGCAGAATTGCTGAAATGAAAACAGGTGAAGGTAAAACCCTCGTTGCAACTCTCCCCGCCTACCTTAACGGTCTTACGGGTGACGGTGTGCATATCGTTACGGTCAACGACTATCTTGCCCGCCGAGACAGTGAATGGATGGGTAAGGTTTACCGTTTTATGGGCCTTACTGTCGGCCTTATCGTCAACGGACTTGAAACCGACGAAAGAAGAGCCGCCTACGCCGCAGACATAACCTACGGCACAAATAACGAAATGGGCTTTGACTATCTTCGAGACAATATGGCTCTTTACAAGGACGAAAAGGTTCAGAGAGGCCACAGCTTTGTAATCGTCGACGAGGTTGACTCCATCCTTATTGACGAAGCCAGAACTCCCCTTATCATTTCCGGTATGGGTGGAAAGTCAAGTGAGCTTTACTCCGTTGCAAACACCTTTGTAAAGGGTCTTCGCTGCTACAAGGTCGCCGAAGCCGACTCAAAGACAAACCTTGAAGAAATCGCTGCAGAGGCCGGAGCTGATTACATTGTCGATGAAAAGAGCAGACACGTTTCCCTTACAGAAGCAGGTATACACAAGGCTGAAAAGTTTTTCGGCGTTGAAAATCTCAGCGACCCCGAAAATATCACCCTTTCCCATCATCTCAACAATGCTATAAGAGCCCACGGTATTATGACCAGAGACATCGACTATGTTGTCAAGGACGGTCAGGTTCTCATCGTTGACGAATTCACCGGCCGTATTATGATCGGCAGACGCTACAGCGACGGTCTTCACCAGGCTATCGAGGCTAAGGAAAATGTTAAAATAGCAAGAGAAAACAAAACCCTCGCTACCATTACCTTCCAGAACTATTTCCGTCTTTACAAAAAGCTTTCCGGTATGACCGGTACCGCTATGACCGAGGTTGAGGAATTCAGAGAAATTTATTCTCTTGACGCTGTGGAAATCCCCACCAACAAGCCCCTTTTAAGAAAGGACAACACCGACGTTATCTATCAGACCGAGCAGTTCAAATTTGCCGCTATTATCGACCAGATTTTAGAGTGCCATGAAAAAGGACAGCCCGTGCTTGTCGGTACCGTTTCAATCGAAAAGAGCGAAAAGCTTTCTGCTGCTCTTAAAAAGAGAGGCATCCAGCATAATGTTCTCAACGCAAAGCATCACGACAAGGAAGCTGAAATCGTTGCACAGGCAGGTAAGCTCGGCGCAGTTACCATAGCCACCAATATGGCAGGCCGAGGCACCGACATTATGCTCGGCGGTAATGCGGAATTCCTTGCAAAAAGCGAAATGAGAAAGCTTGAATATCCCGAGGAGCTTATCTCTGAGGCAACGGGCTTCGGCGACACAGACAACGAGGATATTATCGAAGCAAGAGAAACCTTCAAAAGGCTTGAAGCCAAGTATAAGGAAGAAATCGCTGACGAAGCAGAGCAGGTAAGACAGGCAGGAGGTCTTTATATCATCGGTACCGAAAGACACGAATCCCGCCGTATCGATAACCAGCTTCGCGGTCGAAGCGGAAGACAGGGTGACCCGGGCGAAAGCCGTTTTTACCTTTCAATGCAGGATGACCTTCTCCGTCTCTTCGGCGGTGACAGAATGATGTCAATTATGAAGTCAATGCCCTTGGATAACAACCTTCCCATCGAAGCAGGAATGCTTTCAAAGCAGGTTGAATCGGCACAGCGTAAGGTTGAAGGCAATAACTTTGCAACCCGCCGTCATGTTCTTTCCTTCGACGACGTTATGAATAAGCAAAGAGAGATTATCTATACCCAAAGAGACAAGGTGCTCAACGGTGAAGATATGAAGCCGGTCATCACAAAGATGATTGATGACTGTATCGGTGACGCAGTTGAATTCTATTGCCCGTCAAACCTCCCCTCAGACGATTGGCAGCTTGCTCACCTTCGCGATAAGTTCCTCGGCTGGCTTACCTCCGAAAACGATTTCAAAGAGGAGAAAAAGTACAAATCCGACGAAATTTTTGATATGCTTTCCGAAAGAGCTCACCAGCTCCATAAACAAAGAGAGGTTCTCTACGGTGAAGAAATGATGCGTGACATTGAAAGAAGTGAGCTTCTTCGCAACGTTGACCTTCAGTGGATGGATTACATCGATGCTATGGATGAGCTCAAGAGAAGTGTCGGACTTTTAGCCTACGGCCAAAAGGATCCCGTAATCGCCTTCAGAGAATACAGCTATGATATGTTTGAAGAAATGACAACCTCGATCCGCGACGATACTGTCAAGGGCGTTCTTATCAAGCGCTTTGCCGTCGAGGAAGAGGTCAAGAGAGAAAAGGTTGCCAAAATCACCTTGACCAAGGGCTCCGGTGACGGCAGCGAAAAGGGCAGAACCGTAAGAAACGACAGCAAAAAGGTCGGTGTAAACGACCTCTGCCCCTGCGGAAGCGGCAATAAGTATAAAAAATGCTGTGGCAGACCCGGAGCAGATAAGAAAGCATAATGTAACAGATATAAAAGATACAGACCCCGTAAGGGCGACACTTCATAAGGCTTAACTTCCTTGTGAAGTGTCGCCCAATTTCGGAGTCTGTATTTTTTTATCCTATCAAAGATGTCCGTACGCCTTTTTAAACTGATCTTATGATTTTCGTAAGTTCCGCGCTCGGTTCTTTTTCTTTTCAAATCCATTGACTGAAAAAAATATAAATGTTATACTTATTATAATTAAGAAAAACGAGGTGGTACCGTGACATATCGGGACAGCATAAAAATCTCTGAAATCAATCTTTTCGGCACTCATGACAGTCTTACTGCCTTTGTCGATATGGAAAATATGTGCCGCTGTCAGTCTCTTACTCTCCGTGAGCAGCTTTCTCTCGGTGTAAGACTTATTGACGTACGCCTCAACAAAAAAAAAGACGGCTTTTATCTTGTCCATTCCCTTGCCGACTGCTATGCCGACAGGGAGAAAAAAATCCCGCTTTCCTTTTCAGCGGTCCTTGAGGACTGTCTGAGCTTTCTCAGGAAAAATCCCGATGAATTTATTGTGATGAGCGTCAAGCAGGACAGAGGTATACAGAGCCGTTTTTTCTTTCCCGCCTTTTACTCAAGGTACATAAAGGGCAGCGAGAAAAATTGGTATCTCGGCTCCGACATTCCCACCGTGGCAGAATGCAGGGGCAAAATAGTCCTTATGCGAAGATGCAGGGTTTTCCCGAAATATAAAAAAGAAAATCCCTGCGGACTTGACTTTTCCTTTTGGAAGGATCAGGGCAGCAAAAGAACAGAAAAAATTTATCCCGTCACTCTCGGAAAAATGCAGAAGGCTACCGTTCAGGACAGATACGGCCTTCCTCCCGAAAGGAAATGGCACAAATGTGCAAAGCCCTTTCTTGACAAAAGCAAATGCGACGAAAACAATATCTGTGTTCACTTCATAAGCACAGCCTACAGATACAAAAACGAAAGCCTTGTCAGAACAGCCGAGGAAATGAACAGCTTTTTTAAAGACTATGACCTGAAAGAGGGCACAGGCTGGTTTTTCTTTGACTTTCCCGATGAGGAAATTGCTTCAAAAATGAAAGGATGTAATACAAATGGCAAATAAAGATAAAAGATTCATTGTTACCGAAAAGGAAGGCAGTGCCTTCACAAGCCTCATTCAGGTTATCGTCGATAAAAACACAGGTGTGAATTATATGTTTATCCAGTCGGGAAACGCAGGAGGTCTTACTCCCCTTTTGGACAGAGACGGAAGGCCCGTCGTTACATCTGTTTCGGATTTTAAAGAATAAAATAACAGGAGAAAAAAATATGAAGTTAGCAGTTTTAGGCGGTGGCGGTGTCCGTTCACCCTTTTTGGCAAAATCAATTGCTCTCGGTGCAAAGGATACGGGCATTACCGAGGTTGTATTTATGGATATTGACGAGGAAAAGCTTTTCACCTACGGTGCAATTGCAAAGAGAATCGCTTCTCTTATCGCACCCGACCTTGCCTTTTCTCTTACAGCTGACGCCGACGAAGCACTTAAGGATGCGGATTTCATCATAACCACAATCCGTGCCGAGGGTGACGAGGGCAGAGTTTTCGACGAAAGAACAGCTCTCAATCTCGGCGTTCTCGGTCAGGAGACAACGGGTGCAGGCGGCTTTGCAATGGCACTGCGCTCCATACATACCCTTATGGAATATTGCGAAAAAATCAGGACTCTTTCAAAAAAGAACGCTCCCGTTTTCAACTTCACAAATCCCAGCGGCCTTGTAACCCAGGCGCTTCGTACAATGGGCTACAGCAATGTTTACGGTGTCTGCGATGCTCCAAGCGGCTTTTTACGTCAGCTCAAGAATATGACGGGCAGGGAAAGCCTCACCTGCGAATGCTTCGGTCTTAACCATCTTTCCTGGTTCTGCGGCTTCAGAGACGGAAATGAGGACTGCACCGAAGAAATACTTAATCATCCCCGACTTTACGAGGATACGGAAATGGTGCATTTCGACAAAGAGCTTGTCGCCCTTTCCGACAATTATCTCCCCAACGAATATCTTTATTTTTACCATTACCGCGACAAGGCTGTTTCCTCCGTTCTTTCGGGATCAAAAACAAGAGGCGAAACCATCCTTGAAATCAACAATATGATGATGGCTGAAATGCGCACCATCGATATTGAAAAGGACTTTGAAAAAGCCTTCCGGTGCTTTATGAAGCATTATGCTATGCGTGAAGACAGCTATTTTTCAATTGAGACGGGACACCTCAGAAAAGAGAAATTCCCCGTACCCACTGTCGAGGAATATATCGCCCAGCCCGAAAAGGGCGGCTATGCTGCGGTTGCTCTCGAATTCATTAAGGCAATCAACACCGGAAAGCCCGTACAGATGGTTCTTTCAATTCCCAACGAGGGAGCTCTCGACTTTCTTTCCGACAGTGATGTATGTGAGCTTACCTGCACCGTTGACCGAGACGGTGTTCACCCTCATAAAATCGAAAATGTTCCCACTATGCAAAAAAATCTCATCCGTGCAGTAAAGGATTACGAAAATCTTACCGTTGAGGCTATTATGACAAAGAACAGACAAAAGGCTGTAAAGGCACTTACTGTCCACCCCCTTGTCTGCTCCTATCCCATCGCCGAAAAGCTTGTCGGCAGCTATACGGAAAAATACGGAAAGTATATAGGTAAATGGCATGACTAAAACAGTTTTTAAAGAGGAGGATGTTTTTCTTCATCCCGTAGACAGTAAGGACAACAGATATTTTTATTTCGATGTTCCCGAAAAAACAAAAAAGCTTTTCATCACCTACTCCTACTCACCGAAAAACCTTGAGGATAAAGAAAAAAGCGTTGAGCTTATAAAAGAAAACATTTTGCATGACGCTCCCGACGATATTGACATTTATCCCGATTACAGCATTTTTATGCCCCTTAAAAATCTCGTCACCGTCTCTCTCGATTCCCCCGAGGATTTCCGTGGTGCGGCTCACCGCCACGACGAAACCCAGTTTCACGAAATCGGAGAGCACTTCGCTTCACCGGGCTTTCTCAAGGGAAAAATTATCCCGGGCAAGTGGAGACTTTCTCTCAACATCCATGCTGTTGTCACGGATGTCTGCACCTGCAGAATAAAAATCGAAGGGGAGGCTGAATAAAATGAAAAGATGGTACCCCTGCGAGCTTCATTGCCACACTCTTCATTCCGACGGCAGCTTTACCGTTGAGGAGCTTATAAAAACGGCCAAGGCAAGACACCTTGAGGGCATCTGTCTAACGGACCACAACACAATTTCAGGCTGGGACGAGGTGGATTTATATGACGGTCTGTGCGTTCTCAAGGGAACCGAATACACCACCTATCACGGTCATATTCTCTCTCTTAATGCAGGAAAAATCATTGACTGCTTCCATATAAGAGACATTGATAAGGAGCTTTCCGACCTTCGTGAAAGCGGAGGCCTTGTAGGTATGGCTCACCCCTATCAGCTTGGCACTCCCATTTGCACGGGAGGCCGATGGGATTACAAGGTAAAGGATTTTTCCCTTATCAACTATATGGAAATATGGTCCGAGGGTGAAATGCTTATGACCCCCGCAAACCACAGAGCAAGAAAATGGTGGCTCTCTCTTTTGGACGAGGGCTACAGAATAACACCTACCTTCGGCAGAGATTGGCACAGAACGGCGGGAAACAAAATGCTCGGTGCCTGCACCTTCCTTCATATTGACGGAGAAATCACTCCCGAAAAAATGAAGGAGGCAATAAAAAAAGGCAGAACGCAGATTTCTCTCGGCATTTTTATGGATATTGATGCTGACGGAAAAACTGTCGGTGACACAGCAGAAAGCGGAGAAATAACCTTCAATATGAAGCTTGACTGCACAAGAGCCGACCTTTTCAAGGAGGAATACACCCTTTCCCCCGAAAAGATAAGAGTTATAACAAAGGGCGGAAGAGTAGCTTATGAGGGTAAGGCAGAAAACGGAGCCTTCTCTCTCACTCTCGAAGAAAACAGCTATTATATATTTGAGCTGTGGGGCAGGGTAAACGGTGAGGAAGGTCACCTTCTCGCTCTCACAGGTGCAATATATACCTAATTAAAATCAAAGGAGAAAAAGTATGGAAAAGAAAAAAGAAAAACGCTATGTCGGCGTCAGGGAAACGGCGATTTACGGCATAGCAAACGGCGGCCAGTGCATCGGCTACAATATGATGACAGCACAAAGAGCCTTCTTCCTTGTAAGCGTTTTCGGCGTTCCCGAGGTAGTGGTTTCAACCATGCTCGCAGTTATGGCATTCTGGGACGCCTTCAACGACCCTCTTATGGGTGCCGTTGTTGACAGAACAAGAACCCGTTACGGCAAGCTCAGGCCTTATCTTATCTTTGTACCCATTTTCCTCGGTATCACAACGGTTCTCTTTTTCGGCGGCCCCATCTTTCTGACAGATGCCGCCTCAAAGCCTATGAGAATCGTTTATATGTGTATTACATACTTTATCTGGGAATTTTTCTATACCATCGGTGATATTCCCTTCTGGGGTCTTTCCTCGGCTATTTCTCCCAACCCCGAGGACCGTTCAAGAGTTATCAAGTCCGCCCGTCTTATTTCCGGCATAATCGGCGGTATCCCCGGTATCATTATCACCGTTTGTATCGACCTTTCAAGAAACGGCACCATTCCCCTTTCACTTTCTCAGGTCTTCTTTGTTCTCAGCATTGTTGCAGGTACCTTCGGTATGTACCTTTTCTCTCTCGCAGGAACAAAGACAAAGGAAAGAGTTGTCTATGTCAATGAGGAACCGAAGCTCAGCGAATGCTTTGCCTTCCTTTTCAAAAACAGACCTCTCGTTCTCATTATGCTTTCCAACCTCATTTCCACCCTCGGGGGTATCGGAGGCACCTTCAGCGTTTACTATTACTACAACGCTCTCGGTGTAAACAGCCTTTCACTTTTGGCAGGTATTCCCGGTACGATTGTCGGCTGGATAACATATCCCCTTATGGCAATTTTGGAAAAGCGCTGGACCTCGAGACAGATTGTCGTCAGAGTTGCTCTTATGAACGCAGGCGTAACTGCCCTCGTATTCCTTCTCGGAAGCAGGCATTACACAAATATGAGCGTTGTTGTTCCCCTTCTTATGCTCCAGGGTGTATCCAATGCCTTTAACGGCTCAATCGGTGCTGTTATCCCCACAAAGATGATAAGTGAAACCGTTGACTATATGGAATACAAAACAGGCAAAAGAAACGAAGGTATGGCATTCTCTGTCCTTACCTTTATGGGCAAGCTTACCGGCACACTTGCAACAGCTCTCGGTACTGCTCTTATCCCCCTTGTAGGTCTTGTAAGAGACGAGGCAACCCAGATGATGGTTGTTTCCGACTCCTCACCCATAAATACAAAATTCTGGCTCTGGGCTCTCATTACAATTATTCCTTCCGCTCTCGGTCTCTTTGCACTTATTCCCTATAAATTCTATGACCTCGAGGGTGACAAGCTCAGACACATCCAGACCGAAGTACAGAAAAGAAGAGAAGAAGCTTCTTCAAAGATAGTTAAGGAGGGTTAATAATGGATAAATGTCCGAAATGCGGCAAAAAGCTCAGCTTATTTTATGTGAAGCAGACCTGCAAGGAGTGCGGCTGCGACATACTTTACTACGATATGGATAAAAGGCTCGAAGAGGACGCAGCCAAGGCCGAAAAGGAATTTGAAGCTCTCGAAAGAATCCTCGGCAAAATTACCCCCTCTTTCATTAAAAAGAGAAAGGAAAAGAAAAATGAAGATTACGGTATTGAGTGATAATATCGCCCCTTCAGACTCTTCCCTTAAGGGTGAATGGGGACTTTCCTTTCATATTGAATACAGTGGTAAAATCTATCTTCTCGATACGGGCGCTTCCTCTCTCTTTTCGAAAAATGCCGAAAGGCTCGGAATTGACCTTTCAAGGGTTGACACGGGAATCTTATCCCACAGCCATTATGACCATTCGGACGGTATGGAAAGTTTTTTCGCTCTCAATAATACCGCTCCCTTTTATATCAGCTCAGAATGTGAGGACAACTGCTACGGAAAAAGATTTATCTTTTCGAAATACATCGGAATAAAAAGAGGTCTTACGGAAAAGCACAAGGAAAGAATCATCCGTGTAAAGGGCAATAAAAACCTCGGCGACGGTGTGTGGCTTATCTGTCACAGCAGTGAAAACCTTGAAGCAATCGGCAAAAAGACAGGTCTTTACAAAAAGTCGGGCCGTAAGCTTATCCCCGATGATTTCAGTCACGAGCAAAGCCTTGTTTTTGAGACGGAAAAGGGACTCGTTATTTTCAACAGCTGCAGCCACGCAGGACCCGAAAATATTCTCGATGAAATTAAGGCTGCCTTCCCCGATAAAAAGCCTTATGCCTATTTCGGCGGTCTTCATCTTTACAGAAGCGACGAAAATGAAATCCGTCATATGGCTGACATACTCAAAGACAGCTCTCTCGAAATCATTGTCACCGGTCACTGCACAGGCGACAAGGCCTATAGAATTTTAAAGGATACTCTCGGCGAGCGAATCAGTCTGCTTCACGTAGGTAAGGCAACCGAAATATGACAAAAGAAGAAATCAGAAACAGACTTTTTTCCTTGCGGGATGAAAAATATGCCGATTTTACCTCAGGTCTTATTCCGAATTTACCGAAGGAAAAATTTATCGGTGTACGAACTCCTCTTCTTCGCTCTTTTGCTAAAGAGATATTTAAAAGCGGCGACTACAGGGATTTCATTTCCGACGTCCCCCACCGCTATTACGAGGAAGACAATCTTCACGGCTTTATTATCTGTCAGATGAAGGACATCGACGAGTGCATTAATGAATTGCGGCTCTTTATTCCCCTGACGGACAATTGGGCAACAAATGACTGCATCCGTCCTGCGATACTGAAAAAGCACCCTGACAAAGCCCTTGACCTTGCCTTTGATTTTCTGAAGGCAAAGGAAGCTTATTCTGTCCGCTTCGGTATCGGAATGCTCCTTTCATATTTTCTCGATGAAAAATTTGATAAGAGGCACCTTAAGGCTGTTTCAGAAATTAAAGGTGACGAATACTATGTCAATATGATGATTGCTTGGTATTTTGCTACAGCACTTGCAAAGCAGTATGAAAGCACACTTCCCTATATCGAAAAAAAGCTTCTGTCTCCCTGGGTACATAACAAGACAATTCAGAAGGCGGCAGAAAGCTACAGAATAGACGGGGATAAAAAAACTTATCTTAAAAGCCTTAAAATTAAAAGCAGATAATTGACTTTTTTCTCTTTTTTCAATATTATTAAGTAAATGATTCTTTGCAAAAAGAAGGAGGATACATATGACACAAAAGTTTTATGCCTTTTACAAAAAGATAATTGCCCTCATTATGTCGGCTCTTCTTTCAATAGGCATCAGCTTCGGCGGCTCAGGTGAAAAGGAATTTGACCGCCCCGACGCAAACACAGTAAGCGAATACAGCCTCGAATACAGCGACTACGCTTTATCAATTGATGCCGACGACAAGCTTCACGACATCAGCGATATGCTTTTCGGTATCTTCTTTGAGGATATCAACTTTGCCGCTGACGGCGGTCTTTATGCCGAAAAGGTTGTTAACCGTTCCTTCGAATACGGCGTTCTTGCCGCTGACGACGAGCTTCACGGCTGGAGCGGTGTGGGAAATGCAGAATACAGAATCGAAGCTTCTGACTCCCTTAACAAAAACAACCCCCACTATGCGGTTATCGTAAACGGCAGCGATGAGCTTTCAGGTATTGCCAACAAGGGCTTCCTTGAGGGTATGGCAATTGAAAAAGAAGCTTATGATTTCTCAATTTATGCAAAAGGTGACGCTGATATCACCGTAAGACTTGTTGCTGACGGTGCCGTTGCAGGCCAAGCCGTTATCAGAGGCATCACAGATAATTGGGAAAAATATGAGGTATCCTTTGATTCTTCAATCTCTGCCCACGAAAAGGTTTTCCTTCAGGTGCTCATCGGCAAGGGTACAGCAGCCATTGATATGGTTTCTCTTTTCCCTGCCGAAACCTATAAGGGTCACGGTATGAGAAAGGACCTCGGCGAAAAGCTAGAAGCACTCAACCCCTCCTTCCTCCGTTTCCCCGGCGGATGTGTTATCGAAGGCTGGGACAAGGAATCAATGTATGATTGGAAGGCATCCTTAGGTGTTGACAAGGATACAGACCTCCCCCTCGAATTTGACGGTAAATACGGCGATGTTGCCGCCCGTTCCTACGGCACAAACCTTTGGACAAACCTCAGCCTTACCGAGGATACTCTCCCCTGCTATATGAGCTACGGCTTAGGCTTTTATGAATACTTCCTTCTTGCCGAGGATCTCGGTGCTGTCGGTGTTCCCGTTATCAACTGCGGACTTTATTGCCAGATGAGAGGCAAGGGTCCCGTTGAAATGTATGAAGAGGACGGCAAGACCTATACTGCTGAATTTGCACAGTATCTTGACGATATGCACGACCTTATTGAATTCTGCCGCGGCGATGCTGACTCCGATTGGGGTAAGGTAAGAGACTCTCTCGGCCACACAGAGCCCTTTAAGCTTAAATATATCTGCATCGGCAACGAGCAGGAGGGTCAGGTTTACTTTGACCGTTATGTTGCCTTCCTCAATTACTTCAACGAAAAGAAGGCAGAAAATCCTGAGCTTTATGAAGGCCTTGAGCTTATCTATTCCTCAGGCGCAGATGACGCAACAAGCGGTGCAAACTATCTCGCATCCTATGAATTTGCAAAGGATTATGTCACAGAAAATGGCATCACAAATATAAAAAACTTCGCAGGCGCAACTGACCATCACTATTACAACACTCCCCACTGGTTCCTTTCAAACACGGACCATTACGATGAAGCAAACTATTCAAGAGACATCGCAGGCATGACCGACACCCATTACGGCGGTGCAATCAAGGTATTTGTCGGCGAATATGCCGCACAGTCAAACCGTCTTGAGGCTGCTTTGGCTGAGGCTGCATATATGACAGGTCTCGAAAGAAACGGTGACATCGTTGAAATGGCAGCCTATGCTCCTCTTTTCGGTAACCTTACGGCTACCCATTGGGCTCCCGACCTTATCTGGTTCAACAATCATCTTTCCACCGGCTCCATCAACTACTATGTCCAGAAGCTTTTTGGCAACAATGTGGGCGATGCTATCCTTTCCTCTGAGATTAAGGGCGCAGATGTTCCCGACGAGGACCTTAAGGGTAAGGTTGGTCTCGGCACCTGGTGGACAGCAGCAGAGTTCGACAATGTCAGGGTTACAGACAACAAAACCGGCTTCACTCTCTCCTCTGACTGCTTCACTCTTCCCACAAACTTCTGGTGGGATTGGAATCAGGTAACAGACGGCGACTGGCACATCCGTAAGGGTAAGCTTGTTCAGGAAAGCACCTGGCATCCCTATCACGAGCTCGGTGCGGCAGCCTTCTTCGGCAAGGAGGACTGGTCAAATTACACCTACACCTTTGAAGCAACAAAGACAGACGGCGGCGAAGGCTTCTATATCCCCTTCCTTATCGAGGATGAAAAGAATATGTTCTTCTGGAATATAGGCGGCTGGGGCAACACCCAGACAGGTCTTCAGCAAATGATAAACGGAGCCAAGACAAGCGGTATCCCCGGCACAATGACCGACTTCACCGTTGAAACGGGCAAAACCTACGAAATCAAAATCGTCGTTGACGGCATCAATATCAAGGGCTATATCGACGGTGAGCTTATGCTTGATTATGTGGCAGACAACGGAACAAAGGCAAACGCTTACCAGGTAGTTTCCGTCGATGAAGAAACCGGCGACATCATCATCAAGCTCGTCAATGTTACCGATAAAAACAGAGTATTTGCAATTGACATTGCTTCTCTCGGTAACATAAGCGGCAAGGCAACAGTAAGCCAGGTTGCAGGTGACAGCCTCGACAACGATAACATCCTCGGTGCAAAGGAAGCCTGCGTAATGGAAGAGTTCACAATTGAAGGCATCAGCGAAAGCTTCAATTACACAGCACCTATGTATTCCGTAACAGCAATCAGAATCCACAAATAAGACTCATAAAATTTAAGAGCAACCTTTTTTGAAGGTTGCTCTTTTGTTATAGATTAATAATAAAATTCACACCGTAAATTACAAGCAGATGCAAGGGATAAAAAAGATAGAAAAAATATTTGAGATTTCTTTTTCCTCCCTGACCGTTATAAAAGCATAAAAGCAAAAGCGGTAACATAGCAAAGTAGAAAAACGGTGTTCCGAAGCCGTAAAGATTTAAGGAAAAATAGAAAAGTCCCACGGTGAAGCAGATAAGCCTTTGCCATTTACCTTTATCAGTCAAAGCAAAAATCGGAAGCAGTATACCCTCGATTCCGTAATCAAGACTTATATCAATTCCCACCGTTGAGGAAAGATAATCGAAAAGCATATTAATCCCCCACATTCCGAAGGCCGTGAGAATGAAAACTGCCCACCCTTTAAAGGTATTCTCTCTATTTGCACGTAAAGCTGTGCTGCAAAGAATTATGGACAAAGAAAAGGTAAAGAGGATATTGAGATAAAGTCCGTTTCCGCTTCCCGATATAAGGCTTTCAACGATATAAACCGACTGGCAGATAAGAGCGAGAACAAAAAGCCTTAAAAAATATTTCTTTCTGTCTCTTGTATGAAGACAGCCTTCACCGATGAAAAAGGCGAAAATCGGCATTGCGATTCTGCCTATAATACGAAAAAACTGCACCTCAGGGAAAAGCACATAGCCGATGTGGTCAATAAGCATCGAAAGACAGGCTATAGCTTTAAGATGATTTCTGTTCATAACATCACCTTTTTTCATTTAATGAATTTATTATACCACAAAATTTTTCTGTGTAAAGGAAAAAACAAGCCCGTTTCCACGGACTTGCTTCAGTAAGATATATTTTTATTAAATTACTCTACTACGGCTACAGCCTCAACCTCCACAAGACCGCCCTTGGGAAGAGTCTTCACAGCTACACAGCTTCTTGCAGGAGCGTTTGTGATATACTTTGAGTATACTGCATTAAAGGCTGCAAAATCGGCCATATCAGCAAGGAAGCAGGTAGTCTTTACGATGTTATCATAGGATGTGCCTGCCTCGGCTAAAATAGCACCTAAATTCTGAAGTGCCTGCTCAGCCTGAGCTGTGATGTCTGCGCCCTCGATTTCACCGTTTGCGGGATTCATACCCAGCTGACCTGAGGTGTAAAGCATATTGCCGCAAAGAATGGCCTGAGAATAGGGGCCGATAGCAGCGGGTGCCTTGTCTGTTGAAATTTTTCTGATCATAGTTATTTCTCCTTTTATCTTAAATTTTTTATAAACTGCTCTGCAACTCTCGGTGAACGGCTTCCTTTTGCCAGAGCAAAGGCCTCCGCCTTAATGTCAAGCTCCTTTTCCTCCATCCTTATGCCCTTTCTCTGTGCCAGAGCGTGAACGATGTCAAGATAAAGAATCTTGTTGGGCTTCTGGAAATATACCGTAAGACCGAAGCGGTCAGAAAGTGAAAGAAGCTCCTGCACCGTGTCGTTACGGTGAATATCGTCTCCGCCTCTTTCGGAAAAGCTTTCCTTGACGATGTGTCTGCGGTTGCTGGTGGCGTAAATGAGAGCGTTTTTAGCCTTCGCTGAGGCAGAGCCCTCAAGAGCCGCCTTAAGCATTGAAAAGCAGTCGTCGTTTTTATTGAAGGAAAGGTCATCGATAAAGATGATGAACTTAAGCGGATTGTCAGCAATTTTTCCCATTATGTGTGAAAGAGAAAAAAGCTGATCCTTTCTTATTTCAATAAGCCTTAAGCCGTAAGAAAAATAATGATTTACGAGAGCCTTTACCGTTGAGGATTTGCCCGTGCCTGCGTCGCCGCAAAGAAGAACATTGACTGCGTCTCTGCCCTCTAAAAGAGCGACGGTGTTTTCCTCAACGGTCTGTCTTTCCTTTTCGTAGCCGACGAAGGAATCAAGAGAAATTTCGTCAGCGGAGTCAACGGGAACAATCTGCCCCTCCTCGACCTTAAACATAGCTTTTGAGGCAAAAATTCCGTAGCCGAGAGTGTCAACCTTTTCTGCTCTTTCTTTATAAAGAGAGGCAAAATCTGTCTTTTCATTTTCAAAAAGAGGAATATAGCCCTCATAGCCTTCACCCTCAAAAAGCTCTTCGGGAGTAAGCTCACTTAAAAGAGTAAAAAGAGAAAGCTCCTCATAAAGATTTTTTTCAACGGAGGCGGGAATATCCTTTTTCTTTGCCTTAGAGACAATATAAAGATTTTCATCCTCACAGACAGCCTTTTTAACAAATTCCGAAAAGGAATTTCCGTAAGGTGCAAGAGACCAGACAAACTCACCGTAAAGACTCAGCTTTTCTTTTAAATCACCCTCCGAGCAGGAAAAAGAAAGAAAGGCTGACATCTCTTTTGTCTCAAGAATTTTTCGGAAAAGAGAGAGGGAGGAAAGCTTTAAAGAGAGTGTTTTTAACTTTGTATTCATATGAAGCCTCTTTTAAAATTCGTTGATTACTGCGCCCTTATCGGCTGACTTTGCCATTTTAGCATAGCGTCTGAGATAGCCTTTGATGTCGGTTTTCTCTTTGATGACGGTGGTTTCTTTTCTCTTTGCGATTTCCTCATCGGAAACAAGAAGCTCGATTTTATATTCGGGAATGTTGATTGAAATAATATCTCCGTCTTCAACATAAGCGATGAGTCCGCCTCTTACAGCCTCAGGTGAAACGTGTCCGATGGATGCGCCTCGTGTGGCACCGGAAAAACGTCCGTCGGTGATAAGAGCAACCTCTTTGTCGAGTCCCATACCGGCAATAGCCGAGGTGGGAGAAAGCATCTCTCTCATTCCGGGACCGCCTGCAGGGCCTTCGTAACGGATGACAACAACGTCACCGCTTACTATCTTACCGCCGTAAATTGCGGCAATGCATTCCTCTTCGCTGTCAAAGACCTTGGCAGGACCCTTATGCACAAGCATTTCGTGAGCAACGGCACTTCTCTTTACAACACAGCCGTCGGGGGCAAGATTGCCTCGGAGCACCGCAATACCGCCGGTCTTTGAAAAGGCTGTTTCGGCAGTGCGGACAACAGTTTCGTCTCTGTTTACGACACCTTCAAGGTTTTCCTTAAGGGTTTTACCCGTACAGGTCATAACCGATGTGTCGATAAGCTCAAGCTTTTCAAGCTCCTTGAGCACAGCATAAACACCGCCCGCCTCATTAAGGTCTTCCATATAGGTATGACCTGCAGGAGCAAGATGGCAAAGATTGGGAGTTTTTTCGCTGATTTCGTTAGCCATATCAAGATTGAAATCCATTCCCAGCTCGTTGGCAATAGCAGGAAGATGGAGCATACTGTTTGTGCTGCAGCCGATTGCCATATCGGCAACAAGAGCATTTCTTATGGCGGCAGGAGTCATAATATCACGGGGCTTTATGTCACGTCTTACAAGCTCCATAATCTGCATACCTGCGTGCTTTGCAAGCTCGATTCTACGGGAATAAACAGCAGGAATGGTGCCGTTGCCTCTGAGTCCCATACCGAGCACTTCAGTAAGACAGTTCATCGAGTTAGCCGTATACATACCCGAGCAGGAGCCACAGGTGGGACAGGTGTTTTCTTCCCATTCGGTGAGCTCTTTTTCGTCGATTTTGCCTGCAGTATAAGCACCGACAGCCTCAAACATACTTGAAAGACTTGTCTTATTTCCGTGCATTTTGCCCGCAAGCATAGGACCGCCGGAAACAAAGACAGTAGGAATATTAAGTCTTGCCGCAGCCATAAGAAGACCGGGCACATTTTTGTCGCAGTTGGGTATCATAACCAGTCCGTCAAAGCCGTGAGCCAGTACCATAGCCTCGGTGGAATCGGCAATAAGGTCTCTCGTTACAAGAGAATATTTCATACCCTTATGTCCCATAGCAATACCGTCACATACAGTGATTGCAGGGAAGACGATGGGTGTGCCGCCCGCCATTGCAACGCCCAATTTAACGGCCTGAGCGATTTTGTCAAGATGGGTATGACCGGGAACGATTTCATTGAAGGAGGAAACAATACCGATAAGAGGTCTGTCCATTTCTTCTTTTGTCATACCGAGAGCGTGATAAAGTGAACGGTGAGGGGCATTCTGAAAGCCGTCTACGATTGTATCTTTAATCATAATAGCATTTCCTTTCAAAAAAGGGCTCTGCACATCTGCATAGCCCTTTGATATTATTTATGTAATGTGCGTGAAATCCCTTTACTTTCTGAAGAACGGAATGTGCGTGAAATCCGTTTACTTTCTAAAGGACGGAGTTTATGTGCAGTCCGTTTTTTTCGAAGCGAAGGCATACACCCGTATTCCGAGCAAGAAAGAAGCGGAATGTGCGTGAAATCCGTTCTTTAGTTGTTGATTAATTTGTCTTCGTCGCTCCAAGAATAAAGCTTACGGATTTCCTTACCTACTACCTCAGAGGGATGCTCTGCAGCGATCTTTCTCATTGCACCGAAGTGAACCTGAGAGCCTGCATCGGACATATCGAGAAGGAAGTCCTTTGCAAAGGTGCCGTCCTGAATATCGGAAAGAACCTTCTTCATAGCCTTCTTTGTTTCGTCGGTAATGATTTTGGGACCTGTGATGTAGTCGCCGTATTCAGCAGTGTTTGAAATTGAATATCTCATACCCTCGAAGCCGCTCTGATAAATAAGGTCAACGATAAGCTTCATTTCGTGGATACATTCAAAATATGCGTTTCTTTCGTCGTAGCCTGCTTCAACGAGAGTTTCAAAGCCTGCCTGCATAAGAGCGCAGACACCGCCGCAAAGAACAGCCTGCTCACCGAAAAGGTCGGTTTCTGTTTCTGTTCTGAAGGTTGTTTCAAGAACGCCTGCTCTTGCGCCGCCGATACCGAGAGCGTAAGCAAGTGCGATTTCAAGTGCGTCACCGGTTGCATCCTGCTCAACAGCTACAAGACAGGGAACACCCTTGCCTGCCTGATATTCGCTTCTTACTGTGTGGCCGGGGCCCTTGGGAGCGATCATAACAACGTTAACATCCTTCGGGGGCTTGATGCAGCCGAAGTGAATATTGAAGCCGTGTGCAAAAGCGAGGGTTTTGCCTTCGGTAAGGTGAGGCTCGATGCTTTCCTTGTAAAGCTTTGCCTGCTTTTCGTCGTTGATAAGAATCATAATCATATCTGCATTCTTTGCAGCCTCGGCAGAGGTCATAACCTTAAGGCCCTGCTTTTCAGCCTTTGCCCAGCTTTTGCTGCCCTCGTAAAGACCAACAATAACGTCTACACCGCTTTCCTTGAGGTTGAGAGCGTGAGCGTGACCCTGTGAGCCGTAGCCGATAATTGCAACGGTTTTACCGCTGAGCTTTGCAAGATTGCAATCCTGCTGATAATAAATATTCTGCATAATAAAAACTCCTTTGTTTTGCTTTTGATTTATTTTGATTAAATTTATTCCACAGTAAGTAATGTGCCCTTGCCTCTTTCGATGGCGACGATTCCCGTACGGCACATTTCAAGGATGCCCATAGGCATCATAAGCTCGATGAAGGAATCGATTTTTACGGGCTCACCCGTAACCTCGACACTCATAACATCAGCCGCATAGTCGATGATCTTTCCACGGTAAACCTCAGTTGCCGCCATAATCTCAGGTCTTATTTCCGGTGAGTTTTTAACCTTGATAAGCAAAAGCTCACGGCGGATGGTGCTGTTATCCTCAAGCACCTGAACCTTTTTAACATTAAAGAGCTTTCTGAGCTGGCTGACAAACTGGTCTCTGGTATTTTCGTCACCGCTTATTGTTATGGTGATTCGTGAATATTTGCTGTCCTCGATTTCACCAACGGTGAGAGCGTCAATGTTGAAGCCTCTTCGGGTGAACATTGAAGAAACACGGGTAAGAACACCGGGCTTGTTTTCAACGAGAGCCGCTATAACATACTTATTCATCATTTACCCTCCACGCTGACAATAATATCCTCTATTGAACCTCCGGGCGGAAGCATGGGAAGAACAAATTCGTCCATATTTATTTTTGTATCAATGACGGTTACTCCGCCTTTTTTCATCGCTTCGGCAAAGGCAAGCTCAAACTCTTCCTTTGTCTCCGCTTTTTTACCCTCGGCGCCGAAAGCCTCGGCAAGCTTCACAAAATCGGTCTTTCTGCCGAGAAGAGTATGGGAATAGCGTTTACCGAAAAAGAGTGTCTGCCATTGGCGTACCATACCTAAAACGCCGTTATTAACGAGAACAACCACCACGGGAAGGTCATAGGTAACTGCGGTTGCAAGCTCATTGAGATTCATACCGAAGGAGCCATCACCCGTCACAAGAACTGTCGGCTTTCCTTTAGCCACCGCTACACCGATTGCCGCACCGAGACCGTAGCCCATTGTGCCCAAGCCACCGCTTGAAACAAAGGTGCGGTTGCTTGTGAAGTCCGCATACTGTGCCGTCCACATCTGATGCTGACCTACGTCCGTTGCGATAACCGTATCCTTTTCCTTATGCTTATTTATAACATCGAAAATCATCTTCGGAGTAAGAGGTGCCGCAGATGCCTCCTCGGCCTTCTTATCGTTGATTTTTTCCTGAGCCTTCAGAGAATCGATTTTTTCCTTCCATAAGGGGAGATTTTTCTTTTCACATAGCTCTGTGATTCTCTTAAGGCTGTCTCTTATGTCACCGTGAACACCCACATCGACGGAAATATTTTTGTTGATTTCCGATCTGTCAGCCTCGATGTGGATAATACGGGTATTCCGTGCAAATTTCTGAGTGTTGCCCGTTGCTCTGTCACTGAAGCGGACACCGATACCGATAATAAGGTCGGCCTCCTTCTGACCCATAGATGAAGCATAGTGACCGTGCATACCCTGCATACCTAAAAATCTTTCGTGGGAAGAGGGTATAAGAGAAAGTCCCATGAAGGTTGAGCCCACATAACCGTCAATTTTTTCGGCAAAGGCAAGAATTTCCTCTGCCATATTCTGTCCCATAGCGCCGCCGCCGATATATATGTAAGGTCTTTCACTTTCGGCAATAAGCTGTGCGGCCTGAGCAATATATTTATCCTTTGCTTTTTTGTTTTCAAAGGGAGAAACAGCCTCTTTCTTTTCATACTCGGCAAAAGCTAACTGTATATCCTTCGGAATATCGACGAGAACAGGACCCGGTCTTCCGGATTTTGCGATTCTAAAGGCCTCACGGATAATCTCTGCAAGCTCATTGACGTCGCTTACAAAATAGTTATGCTTGGTGATGGGAAGAGTCACACCGGTTATGTCAATTTCCTGGAAGCTGTCTTTACCGATAAGAGAGGTGGGCACGTTGCCCGTGATGGCAACCATCGGCACAGAGTCAAGCATTGCCGTTGCGATACCCGTAACAAGGTTTGTTGCACCGGGACCCGAGGTAGCGATAACCACGCCAACCTTGCCTGTTGCTCTGGAATAGCCGTCTGCAGCGTGAGCCGCACCCTGCTCATGGGCAGTAAGAATATGGTTGATTCTGTCCCCTGCCTGATAAAGAGCATCATATATGTTCAAAACCTGACCGCCCGGGTAACCGAAAACATCGGTTACACCTTGCTCAATAAGGGTTTCTATTACAATTTGTGAGCCTGTCAGTTTCATCGTTTCCTAACTCCTGTTGCTTTAAACTATTAAAACTTATTATATCACAGTAAAAAGTTTTTTGTCAATGTAAATATGTCTATATTTACAGAGTTTTACTGATTGTTTCCCGTCATTTTTTCCTGCTTGACCTTATGGTCGATGACGTGCCTCGATGCAAGTTCTCTGTGTACATCCTCAACGGTGATACCCATTTCGGTCATAAGCACCATAACGTGATAGGCAAGGTCAGCAATTTCATATACTGTTTCAGCCTTATCGTCTGCCTTTGCGGCGATGATAACCTCGGTACATTCCTCACCAACCTTCTTGAGGATTTTATCGAGTCCCTTTTCGAAAAGATAGGTTGTATAGGAGCCCTCGGGAAGAGCTTCTTTTCTGCCCTGAAGCAGCTCATAAAGTCCCTGAAGAGAAAATTCCTGAAGCTCCTCGCTTCTGTAAACCTCGTTGGTAAAGCAGGAATCCGTCCCCTTGTGGCAGGCAGGGCCGTCCTTTTCAACAACCACAGTAAGTGCGTCACAGTCACAGTCAGCGGTGATTGAAACTATATGCTGATAATTTCCGCTTGTTTCGCCCTTGAGCCAAAGCTCCTTGCGGGAACGGGAAAAAAAGCAGGTAAGTCCCTTTTCAAGAGAGATTTCAAGGCTTTCTCTGTTCATATAAGCCACGGTGAGAACCTTTTTTGTAATGCTGTCCACAACTACAGCCGGGATAAGTCCCTTTTCGTCAAATTTAAGCTTGTTTATATCAAAGTCAATCATAATTTACCTCACATTGATTCCGTTTTCTTTCATCAGCTTTTTAAGGTCAGGTATAAGCACCTCGGAAAAATGAAAAATTGATGCTGCAAGACCTGCATCCATATCGGGGATTTCTCTGAAAAGAGTTACGAAATCCTCCGCCGCGCCTGCACCGCCGGAAGCGATTACGGGAACATTGACGGCCTCTCTTACGGCCTTGAGCATTTCAATGTCAAAGCCCTTCTTCACACCGTCGGTGTCGATGGAATTTACCACCACTTCACCTGCCCCCATTTCAACGCATTTTTTTATCCAGCCGATCGCCTCAATGCCCGTATCCTCTCTGCCGCCCTTGGCAAAGACACGGAAGGAGCCGTCAACTCTCTTTATATCCACGGAAAGAACAACACATTGGTTGCCGTAAAGTCTTGCCGCCTGAGAAATAAGGTCGGGATTTTTTATAGCGCCCGAGTTTACGCTGACCTTGTCCGCACCGCATTTGAGCACACGGTCAAAATCCTCCACCGTATTTATTCCGCCGCCTACGGTAAGAGGGATAAATATCTGTGAGGCGACCTCCTTTAAAATATCGGTGAAAAGCTGTCTGCCCTCATAGGAGGCAGTAATATCATAAAACACAAGCTCATCTGCACCGCATTCGCTGTAATATTTCGCCAGCTCAACGGGAGAAGAGACATCGTTAAGATTTTTAAAATTGGTACCCTTTACCACTCGCCCGTTTTTAACATCGAGACAGGGTATGATTCTTTTTGTTATCATCTTGCCACCTCAATTGCTTCTCTCAGGTCAACGGCACCTATGTAATAAGCCTTGCCGAGAATCGCACCGTAAAGATTCATTTTTCTGAGAGCCTCAATGTCCTCAAGAGATGAAACACCGCCCGAAGCCACTATATCCATGCTGTACTTTTCCGAAAGCTCACGGTAAAGGTCACGGTTTGTGCCCTCCATTGCTCCGTCCTTTGAAATATCCGTGCAGATGACGGTCTTTACACCGATTGAGGAAAGGTAAGAGAAAAACTCGTCGGCTGTCTTCTGTGATTTTTCTGTCCAGCCCTTAATGGCAACATATCCGTCCTTAAGGTCAACACCGACGGCAACCGAGTTTTTATACTTTGCAGTAACTCTCTCTAAAAATTCGCTGTCCGTTACTGCGGCGGTGCCGAGTATCACCCTCGTAACACCGAGGTCAAGATATTTCTTTACGGTTTCCTCGTCTCTTATTCCTCCTCCGATTTCAATGTTGAGAGAGGTATATTCGGCGATTTTTCTGACTATGTCAATATTTGATGTTGTGCCGTTTTTTGCACCCTCAAGGTCAACCAGATGAACAAAGGTGGCACCCTTTCTTTCGAAATCTCTTGCAATTTCAAGAGGGTTTTCGCTGTAAACGGTCATTTGTTCATAGTCGCCCTTATAAAGTCTTACGGCCTTTTTATCATAAAGGTCAATTGCAGGTAAAATAAGCATTTCTTAGCCTCCGAGTTCACAGAATCCTTTGAGTATATTAAGCCCCACCTGTCCGCTTTTTTCGGGATGGAACTGACATCCGTAAATATTTCCCTTACCTACGGCGGCAGTGAAAACTGTTCCGTATTCACATTTCGCTATAGTCTCGTCGGTAATTTCGGCAAAATAGGAATGTACGAAATAAACGTGGTCACCGTTTTTAATATATCTGAATATAGGTAAGCTTTCATCAAATTCAAGAGCATTCCAGCCGATATGAGGAATTTTAAGCGAGGAATCTATTCTTCCCTCAAAGGCAAGCACATCACCCTTTATGAGTCCCAGACCCTCGTGACAGCCGTATTCAAAGCTCCTTTCAAAAAGCATCTGCATACCGAGACATATACCCATAACGGGCTTACCCTTCTCTGCCTCTTCCTTTAAAACCGGGTCAAGGCCTGTCTTTTTAAGCTTTTTGACCGCATCCTCAAAGGCACCCACACCGGGAAGAATGATTTTGTCGGCCTTTCTTATTTCATCGGCACTGTCGGTAACCTTTACCTCCTGACCGATGGCACAGAAGGAGGATTTAAGAGAGAAAAGATTGCCGACGCCGTAATCAATTATTGCTATCATTAAAGCACACCCTTTGTTGAAGGAATTTTATCCTTATTGTTTTCGTCGATTTTTACTGCCTGCTTCATCGCACGGGCAAAGGCCTTGAAGGCACCCTCGATTATGTGATGAGAATTTTCACCGTCGAGCTTTTTAATATGAAGAGTCATATCGGCATTTCTTGCAAAGGCAAGGAAAAATTCCTTGACAAGCTCTGTATCAAAATCACCGACCCTGCTCGTAGGAATGTCAAGAGAGTAGGAAAGATGACTTCTGCCCGAAATGTCGGCGGCTACGAGAATAAGGCTTTCATCCATAGGCAAAATGATGCTGCCGTAACGGGTAATACCCTTCATATCACCGAGACTTTCTCTGAATGCCTTACCTAAAACAATACCGATGTCCTCGGCTGTGTGGTGGTAATCGACCTCCACGTCGCCCTTGCAATCTATTTTAAGATCAAAATCTCCGTGTCTTGCAAACAAAGTAAGCATATGGTCAAGAAAGCCGCAGCCTGTCTTAATTTCGCTTTCTCCTTTTCCGTCAAGACAAAGAGAAAGATTAATTATCGTTTCAGCGGTTTCTCTTTTTATTGTAGACTGTCTCATACCTGTTCTCCCTTCAGTATCTCTTTGACACATTCAATGAATTTTTCCATCTGCTCCCTTGAGCCGATTGTCACACGGTTAAAGTCTTTTATTCTTTCCTTTGTGAAATGACGGACAAGAACACCCCTGTCCTTAAGAGCAGAATAAAGCTCTGCTCCGCCTATTTTGTCGCTTTTTATAAAAATGAAATTTGCCTTTGAACCGAGCACTCTGAAGCCGAGCTTTTTGAGCTCTTTTTCCGTGTACTCTCTGTTTTCAATTATCTTTTTGCAATTATTCACATAATACTCGTTTTCCTCAACGGCATACTCCCCTGCCTTTTGTGTAAGACGGTTTACGTTATAGGGATTGGTAGAGTATTTTATAAGGTCAAGGTCCTCAATAAGAGCCTTGTTGCCGATGGCAAAGCCGAGTCTTGCGCCGGCTAAGGAGCGTGACTTTGAAAAGGTCTGACATACGAGAACATTATCGTATTTTTCCGTGAGAGGTAAGGCACTTTCTCCGCCGAAATCAACATAGGCTTCGTCTATGAGCACCACTCTGTCGGGGTTTGATGCGACGATTTTTTCGATGTCGCTCATTTCCATTGTCATACCCGTGGGGGCATTGGGATTTGCAATTACGGCAAACTCCTTTTTACCGATAAAATCCTGGGGATCAATTGAAAAATCCTCCTTCAGCGGATACTGCTTATATTCCACACCGTGAAGGTCACAGAAAACACTGTAAAAGCCGTAGGTTATATCGGGAAAAATTGCTCCGTTTTTACCCCATACCATAAAAGCAAAATTAAGTATATCATCCGAACCGTTGGAAAGAAAAACATTTTCGCTTTTCACCCCGTAAAGGTCGGCAAGAGCTTTTTTAAGAGCCTTGCATTCGGGGTCACAGTAAAGACAAAGCTTTTCCTTTTCCTCTCTGTCCAGGCCCTCAATCACCTTCGGCGAAGGAGGGAAGGGCGACTCGTTGGTATTGAGCTTTATATATTTTTTGTCCTGAGGCTGTTCACCGGGAACATACCTTTCAAGAGACGAAAACCGTTCATTTAAAAACTTACTCATTTATTTTCCTCTAATCTTATAACTGCACTTTTTGCGTGGGCTGTAAGTCCCTCTTTTTCTGCAAAAAAGCCCACATCCTCTGCCACGTCAAAGAGAGCCTCCTTTGTATAATAGGTAAACTGAGTCTTCTTGACGAAATCGTCAACGGAAAGAGGGCTCGAAAATCTTGCTGTTCCACCTGTGGGTAAGGTATGGTTGGGGCCTGCATAATAGTCACCGAGAGCCTCGGGGCAATATCTACCCATAAAGATGCTTCCTGCATTTTTGACGCTGTCGAGAAAATCAAAGGGATTATCAACGCAAAGCTCTAAATGCTCGGGAGCGAGCTCATTTGCAATATCTATACCACGGCTGAGATTTTCGGCAACGATGATTTTTCCGTTATTATCAATTGATGCTCTTGCAATTTCCTGCCTTTCGAGCATGGGTATCTGCTTTTCAAGCTCGGCACTTACCTTTTCCGCAAGCTCCATTGACTCGGTTACAAGCACAGCACTTGCATTTTTATCGTGCTCAGCCTGAGAAAGAAGGTCAGCGGCAACATAGGCAGGATTGCTCTTTCCGTCAGCCACAACCAAAATTTCGCTGGGGCCCGCTATCATATCAATGGAAACAAGACCGTAAACCTGCTTTTTCGCTTCGGCAACAAAGGCATTACCGGGTCCTACAATCTTATCAACCTTCGGAATACTTTCCGTTCCGTAAGCCAGAGCAGCTATTGCCTGAGCACCGCCCACCTTGAAAATTCTGTCTACGCCTGCGATTGAAGCGGCGGCAAGAATTACGGGATTGATTTTTCCTTCGCTGTTGGGAGGAGTGACGATGCACATCTCCTTTACACCGGCAATTTTGGCGGGAATGGAATCCATAAGAACCGTTGAAGGATAAGCGGCTGTTCCGCCGGGCACATAAAGGCCTGCTCTTTCAATTGGGGTAACCTTCTGCCCCGTTACAATGCCCTTTTCCTCGCTGATAATAAAGGAGTTTCTTACCTGCTTTGAATGGAATTTTCTTATATTTGCCGCAGCAGTTTCAAGTATTCTTAAAAACTCAGGCTCAACCATGGAAACTGCTTCTTCAATTTCCTGCTTTGTTACCTCAAGGCAGGTAAGCTCCGCCCTGTCAAATTTTGCCGTGTATTCAAGCACAGCCTTGTCGCCTTCGGCTTTAACCTTTTCTATTATTGCTGCAACTACATCCGAAACATCGGGTGTTTCAGCCATACGGGAAAAAATTTCATCCTTATTTATTTTGTTATATTCTAAAATCTTAATCATCTGAATCCCTCACAATTTCCGCAAGAGAGGCACGGATATTTTCGATTTCCTCCTGCTTGAATTTGTATGATGCCTTGTTAGAAATAAGTCTTGCACTTATGGGTACTATTGTCTCAAAGGGAGCAAGATTATTTTCATAGAGGGTTTTGCCTGTTTCAACGATATCCACGATAACATCGGAAAGACCTAAAATAGGTGCGATTTCAATGGAGCCGTTAAGATGGATAATATCAATATCACGGCATTTTTCACTGTAATATTTACGGGCGATATTGGAAAACTTGGTTGCAACTCTGAGTGTCTGCTCCGTGCTGTCACGGAAATCCGTTTTCGCTGCCACAGCCATAACACACTTGCCTATGTCAAGGTCAAGAAGCTCGTAAACATCAGGCTCATATTCCAAAAGAATATCCTTACCTGCCACACCGATATCGGCGGCACCTCTTTCGACATAAATTGCAACATCCGAGGGCTTGACCCAGAAATAGCGGACACCCTTTTCCTCATTTTCAAAAATAAGCTTTCTGCCCTTTTCTTTTATAGCGGGACATTCATAGCCCGACTGCTCAAACATGGCATAGACCTTTTCACCGAGTCTGCCCTTGGGAAGAGCCACATTAATCATTTCCTTCACCCTCCCCTATTTTTACAATGCTTTTATATCTTACCTTATCCGGAACACTTCTGAGAGCGATAACCCTTTCACCCTTTGCGGAAAGGTCACTTACGGCTTTTATAGCTTTTTCGGGCGCTGTGCCTTCACCAACGATAACAACAGTATCGTAATCATATTCGTTTTCCTCTTTACCGAAACGTTCGAGCATATCAAGATAAACCGCAAAGCCTACAGCGCCTGAGCTTTTGCCCATTTTCTTCATAAGCTTGTCATACTGACCGCCGGAAAGCACGCTTGAGGGAATACCCTCGACATAGCCCTTGAAAAGAGTACCGCTGTAATAGCTGACATCGCTTACAATGGAAAAGTCGATGTTGATTTTATCCTTCATTCCGAGATTGCAAAGACAAAGATAAATTTCTTCAAATTCGCTGAAATTCTTTTTTACCTCTTCATCTGAAATATAAGGCTTAACAGCCTCTCTGATTTCCTCAATATTCTTGCGTGAGGTCATAAGAGCCTTTGCAATTGTGCCTGCCTTTTCACCGAAGCTTTGCACACTGTCGTAATTTTTTTCATTTATAAGAGAGATAATCCTGCTTCTTTCCTCCTTCTGAAGACCGACACAGTCAAAAAGAGCTGTCACAAGACCTGCGTGGGAAAGGTCGAGAATATAATTATCGCTTATGCTTTCAAGGCTCATAAGAGAAAGATATACAACCTCACATATATCGGTAATGCCAATGTCACCGATACATTCAAGGCCTGTCTGTGCTATTTCTCTGAAGGAGCGTGAATCCTTTGAAATACGGTAAACATGCTCATCATAATAAAGCTTTTGCACAAAGCCCTTCATATCCTTTGTGTTCTTTATAATAGAAAGTGTAACGTCAGGCTTCAGTGCCAGAAGCTTACCGTTGGTGTCGGTAAAGGTAATAACACCGTCAGAAATGAGGAAGTCCTTGTTCCTTACATAAAGGTCGTATTCCTCAAATTTATTCATTTTATATCTGCTGTAGCCGAATCGGCTGTAAAGAGAGCGAAGGGCAAAGGAAACCCTTTCCTCGCTTTTAAGAATAGAACTGTCAATCATTATTCAACCTCACTGAGTCTGTCAATTACCATTTTATATCCGCCGGGGCCGTAATTTATACATTTGCCCACACGGCTGATGGTTGCCGTCGATGCACCTGTGAGCCTATTAACCTCCTGGTAGCTTTTTCCTTCGGCAAGCTTTGCCGCAACCTCAAGCCTCTGTGCAAAGGTTTCAAGCTCCTGGATAGTACATATATCCTCGAAAAAGAGAGCACATTCCTCACTGCTTTCAAGAGTAAGGATTGCTTTATAAAGCTTTTCAACAGCCTGCATATTTCTTTTATACATAATATTTTGCACCTCTTTAATTTAACGTGTTAGCATTTTACCACAATGAAGTGCTAAAGTCAATATATAAATAAAGACTTTTTTATTATTTTAATAGAGAATTTTCTTAATACTTTCCTTGCGTCAGCCAGATTGAATTTCAGGCTGATCTTCTTATAAAAATTAAAAACACCCGGGGAGAAACCGAGTGCTTTTAAAAGGAGAAAATATGAAGAAAACATTATAGTGGAGTAAGCATTTTATCGGGAACCTCAGTTCCTTTCGTTGTACCTGTCTCTCAAGTACGTGCTTATAATACACTACAAAAAACAAAAAATCAAGAGTTTTTTTCAAAAAAATTCTGAAAAAACGCTCTTTCTACCCTTTAGTTAAATTGTGAGAACATCAAGGATTATTTTTGTGCAATTTGACGAAAGATTTCCTTCGGTCAATAATTATAACTGAATATTGACATAAAGCCATCAAATTTGTTATAATGTCTTTTATATTGATGCCGTGAGGTTACGGCTTTAAATGAAAGGGTGGTTATATGCCTCACTGTATTCCCGAAAATTATGTTTCTCATCTTAACCTCAGAGAAACTGAAATTGCAATAAAAAAGGTAAAGGACTTTTTTGAAAGAGACCTTGCCATTGAGCTTAATCTTACCCGTGTTTCTGCGCCCCTCTTTGTTGACGCAGACAGCGGTATGAACGACAATCTTAACGGCACGGAAAGACCCGTCAGCTTTGACGTTTTCAGCGGTAAGAACTTCGAAATAGTTCATTCTCTTGCCAAATGGAAGCGCTTCGCCCTTAAAATGTACGGCTTCGAAAAAGGCGAAGGTCTTTACACTGATATGAACGCCATCCGCCGCGACGAGGACACAGATAATATCCATTCTATCTTCGTCGACCAGTGGGATTGGGAAAAGATTATCAGCAAGGAAGAAAGAACTCTCGACACTCTCAAAAAGACCGTGAAGCTTATTTATGCGGCTCTCAGGCATACAGAGTATTACATAACCAAAGAATACAACTTCATCGGAAACCTTCTCCCTGAAAAGATAACATTTATCACTTCGGGTGAGCTGGAAGAAAAATATCCCGACCTTTCCAGAAAGGAAAGAGAGTATGCCATCGCCAAAGAACACGGCGCAGTTTTCATCATAGGTATCGGTGATAAGCTGAAGGACGGCAAGCCTCACGACGGCAGAGCGCCCGACTATGATGACTGGACACTCAACGGTGACATCATCGTATACTACCCCCTTCTTGACATAGCTCTCGAGCTTTCCTCTATGGGTATACGTGTGGACGAGGATGCATTAAACCGTCAGCTTAAGGAAAGCGGCTGTGAGGACAGAAAATCTCTCCCCTTCCATAAGGCTCTTTTAAACGGTGACCTTCCCTATACCATCGGCGGAGGTATCGGCCAGTCGAGAATGTGCCTGTTCTTCCTGAGAAAGGCTCACATCGGTGAGGTACAGTCCTCCTATTGGGATGAAGAAACCGTAAAATACTGTAAGGAGCACGGTGCAGAGCTTCTTTAAAGACAACACTCAGGGAGCTGTATAATTACAGCTCCTTTTCAATTTAATAACCAAAAAGCTTCTGCAGTGTGTCCGCAGAAGCCTTTTACTTTTATTGAGTTTTTCAGTACCGGACTTTTAACCGATAACCTCTCTCTGTGCGCCGTAATTTATGCTGACGCTCTTTTTAAAGAGCATATGGTCGTGCTGAGGTCTCCACTGGTCACCGAGGTCAACTGCTTCGAAATCGTCCTCTGCTGCAGCCACATTAATAACACTTACACCCTTGAGCTCGCCGTCCTGCTTATATACGCAGTCCCAGAAAGCATGGTGTCCGATAAACGTTACGGAAGAAGGAATGTAAAGATACTGAAGCTCCTGGTTATAGCTGAATGCATCGGAGCCGATATATTCGAGACCTTCGGGAAGTGAGAGATAAACTTCACCGAGAGCTTCCGCTGAAGTGAATGCAGGATCGGTAACATCCTTTGCTGTATAAGTATAAACATTATTGAGTGAGGGTGTGTTTCCTCCCCAGGATGCAGGCTCGTGAAGCTTGAATGCACCCATTACCTCGATTCTCTTAAGGCCTTCGGGAAGATAGATTTCCTGAATGTTTGTATAAGCAAAGGCAAGGTCATTTATAACCTCAACAGTTGAAGGAACAACATAAGTCTGAATGTCCCTTCTGTACTGCTCGATTGTAATCTCTGCATTGCCGAGCTGTGCACTGTATTCCTCGGTAGTTGTCCAACGGTGAGGCTCCTTATATTTATCCCAGTCCCCGTCCTTTTTCTCTGCCTCGGGAATATCATAGCCGTACTTCACACGAAGATACTGGTCATGGTTACAGGGATAATTCATAACAACTGTCTTGTCCTTGTTATAAAGAACACCGTCAACATCGGAATAATAGGGGTTATTTTCATCAACCTCTATTCTTTCAAGTGCCCAGCAGGAATAGAAGGCCTTATCGTCGATGCTTTCAACATCGGGACCGATATTGATTACTCTTACGGTGCCTTCACCGTTTAATGCATAGGCACCGACTGCTGTGATTTTCTTTGTTTCGTCCTTGACCTGCTTACCGTTTTCCATAGAGAAAACATAATCAATGTCAAGCTCTCTGAGGGGCTCCTTGTCAACGTTGATGTATCTTACGAGAGTAGCGCCGTTTACGCCTTCCTCAAATTCAAGGCTGCCTCTCTGCACAACGCTCATAATGCTGAAATACATTGAAATGGTAACGGAAATAATAATTATCGCGATGAGAGCAATCTTTTTCTGGGTTGCCTTGTTGAAGGGCTTATTGATATGAGGAGCAGCAAGGCCATCAATTTTATAAGTCCATATTTCGTCTTCAGGGATATCGAGTGAAACCTCGGCATCAAGCTGAGAAACCTTTGTCTTTGTTTTCTTACTCATTTTATATCCCTCCTTAACCTACAAATCCGCCGGAAGCAGATGAGCCTGATTCCTTTGCCTGTTTTTCGGTTACCTCGGCTCTGCGCTTGAGAACCTCCATAACCATACCCTGCTTCTTTGCGTCATAGTCCCAGAAAATATAGGGAATAGTCATAAGAGCAAAGCCGATAACGTCAACGAGAATGGGAATAACGATAATATTTCTTCTTGTTTCGTCGATGAAGAGAACCTCCCAGTTACTGTTGAAGCCCCAACCGAGAAGAAGAAGAGGAATAATCATACCGACAAATGAGGTGATGGGGCCTGTGAACCAGCCGAAAATACCGGCAAAGCTTTCAAGACGTTCACCTGAAAGGTACATCTGATAGTCGTGGATTTTAACGCCCATATCGTGACCTGCTGTGGTGGGAATTGTCTTTGTCATTTCCATAAGGAACATAACGATGAGACAGATTGTACCGCAGAGAACAAGATTGTCACCGGTGAACCACATAGCTGCAGCGATAGCCGCATTACCGAGAGCTCTTGTAACCTGATAGAAGATCATAATCTGCTTATAAGAGAATCTCTTGAGGAAATAAGGTGAGAAGAAATCGGGCGGTGTGCCTGCAAAGGAAATAAGAATTGAAAGCAGACTGTAGGGAAGACCGCTGAGACGGAAGGTATAGAAATAAAGAATTGTAACAAAGGGAAGCATACCGTTTCCGAGAGAGTCAATAAGTCCTACAATAGTATTGATAAGAAGATATTTGTTTCTCAGAACACCGAACAGACCGTCCCAGAATTTGATGTGGGGCTTTTCCTCGATGGGCGGCTGAGGTATTCTTTCCTTTGTCTTGCCTGCGAAAATCATTGTGAGAACTGCAAGGCTGATAAAGGAAATGGGGATAACATATCTGTAGAAATTGATATCTGCCCATTCAAATCTGAGCTTTCCGACGATAGCGGAGATACCTACGAACATAATAGTCTGAAGGAAATGGGAAAGCTTAACGGGATATGTACGGACATAAATTCTTTCCTTGGGATTGGGGCTGATGCTCTTTGTACAGATTTCGAGGTTATTGGCAAAGCCGAATACACCGTAAACAGCAAAGAGAAGGTTTGCCACCCATACTCTTGTTGCAACATCTTCAATCTGATAAACGGGAAGCCAGCCGATAAGAACAACCATTACGCACTTGGGAATTACGTCGCAGTAAAGAGAATACTTATATCTGCCGTATTTGGGAAGGAGCTTTTTACGCCAGAAAATATTTCTTGCACCTACCCAGCCTGAATAAAGGAAGTGTGTACCGAAGGTTTTGAAGCAGGCCGTGGCATTCATACCCTCAAGGCTGTTAAGAATACGGATAAAGCTGCCGTCCTGGTTGAACAGAAGTGAATAGTCAAACAGTATGGTCGATATACCGAAGGCCATCATCAGACCGTATATCAGATAAAACTTCTTTTCCAGTCGCTTCGGAATAAAGCCCAGGTTATCACATACTATCCACCACATAAGAGCGGTGACATAACCGAGAGGCATATTGAGGATACCTATAACCGAGAAGGTAAGATAGGGTATGTTATAATGGTGCATGATAAGGAAGCAGGCAGAAGCAAAACCGATATACTCCAGCACCTTAGAGCCTGCATAGTTACTGCCTACGGCAAAAAATACATCCTTATATTCTTTATAAGGAACATATTTGCCTTCAGCAGGGGTGTTCCAATGGGTTTTGATTTCCGTGAAAAGCCCTTTGGCCTTTCCGGCTAACCCGGCAACAGGATTGGACATTTGAAATTCTCCTTTCTTATACACAAACCGTAGCACAGAGATTTTCGGTGCATAGTTATTTAAACAATTTTATCACAATTGTTGCTTTATATCAACATTCTTTCATACTATAAATAAACTTTATGTAATTTAACCAAAAGCATTTGGTTATTTTTGCATTAAAATTTTTAAATAATTTCTGTCAAGGTTGACAAGAGCGAAATAAAGTTGTAAGATATACTATGTATAATAATGGATTGGTATCTTTAGTTGTATATATATTTCAGACAGGAGCGAACGAAAATGAAAAAAACAGCAGCAATTCTTCTTGCGGTTTTAATGATCCTTATAACAGCTCTGCCAATGAGCGCATCCGCAGTTGTTGTTTCCCTTGATGACGGACTTAAGCTTAACCCGGGCAACACCCGTAACCCTAACCCTACATATAACTATGCATGGCTTGATCAGCTTTTTGTAAGAACCGATGCTATGGCTGTTGTGCCGTCAGCTCTTACCCCCATACCTGCTGACTATCCCTACAGCCATACATATGAGGAGTTCGTTGAAGAGTGCGACAGATACATCGCTCTCAGCTCACTCGATGAAAACTCTGTTGATAACGTCTACTCGGCGCTCACGGAAATGGTTTACTACTCTGTCGTTTCAACGGGAATGACTGATAATTTCGACAAAATGTGCACCGCTCTCGTAAGATACGGCATCGACCTTCCCGACGAAGCAACAAAAGAGGACAGAATGAAAATCGGCATCGTTTATGCCACTCTTGAATTTAACGCAATTTATGCCTTATATGATAAAGAAACAGATCTTCCCGCAGGCATCACCCTCGATGAATCTCTTATTATCATCCTCGGCTCACTGACAGGTGTAAATGTTCCCTCAGGTGTTGACACGGCTGCAGGTCTCGGCCTCCAGGCTGTAAAGCAGTATCTCGGCAATTTTGCCTATATTCCCCTTTCTGACAACCCTTCAAGCGAAGAGCTTTTCTACTTCCTTAAGGTAGCTGTTATAACCGAAAATGAGGAAAATGTTCCTCTTACCAAATATAACAAGGTAACAGCGGCTGACAAGGAATATGTGGATTACACCTATTTTGCAACCGTTCTTGAAAATGCTTACGATGTGGAAATTGATGCTGAGGCTCTTTACTATGCCCACGAAAGCGGAAATAAGCTCGGTGTTCACCGCATCGTTCTGGAAAGCATGCTTGATACAAAGGGTGTTTCATATTCCGAAACGGATTCCGTTGAAAAGCTTTTCAATAAGGCCTGTAAAAACGGATACTTCGCTCTCGAGCAGGAATTTTACGGTGACGTTCTCAACTATAAATTAGAGGTTGCTCCCTCCTGCGAAAAAATCTGGTTCACACCCATTACCCTCGGTGACCAGCTCAACGGCGGAAACAAAGCTCCCCTCAGTCTCTATCTTCAGGGAAATCCCGTTGCTCCCGGCTCAACCACAGCCGCAGCTCTTGATAAAACAAAAAGCGAAGAGCTCATTATCCTTGAGGTAAACTACGATGACAGCAACAGAGATGAAACTGTCCTTTATGAATTCCTTATCATAAAAAATCCCGACCTTGAAACCACCTCAACAGGAACAGGTCCTGTCGATAAGGTTCAGGACTTTGTCAATAACATCACTCCCTCCGACAACGAAAAAGCCTCAGAAATAATTGCAGGTGTATTTGAGGGAATCACAAACCCCTCAGACGCAAATGCTTATGTTCAGGATATTCTCTCAACCTACGGTGACAGCGTATCCTCTGCCCTCAACTCTTCAACAACTGACTTCTATAATTCCGATTACCTCGGTCAGCTTCTCGAAGGAGTTTATGCAACCGATGCTGACGGTAATGTTATTACCACAAAAACATACACATTAACCGAAGAAGAAACAGAAGGCAACGGCGGTGCAGGACTCCTCCGCCAGGTAACACAGACTGTCGCCGAAAACCCCGAAATCGTTGCCGCACCCTCAGGACTTCTCGCTCTCGGCGGTCTTCTCGGATTTATGATGAATAAAAAGCATAAGGACAGCTTAATGCTTGAAGATGAAAACGAAGAAGCAGAAAATGAAGCTGAGTAAAATCAGCTGAATCCCAAAAAATAACGAGCCTCCAAGGGCGACCCTTCATAAGGATGTTAAGCCTTAAAATTCGTTATTTTTGCGCACAACTGCGTTAAAAATGCTCGAAATCCGGCAAGGATTTCTGTGCTTTTCGCCTTGTTTTGCATCAAAAGTATCTGAATTTTAAGGT
>JAZUMO010000060.1:0-7056 GCA_045603665.1 Acutalibacteraceae bacterium | reverse complement strand
GGAGAGCATCTGCCTTACAAGCAGAGGGTCACAGGTTCGAGCCCTGTTGTTCCCACCAATGGCCCGGTAGTTCAGTTGGTTAGAACGCTAGCCTGTCACGCTAGAGGTCGACGGTTCGAGCCCGTTCCGGGTCGCCATTTTGAAAGTTAAATATGCGGATGTAGCTCATCTGGTAGAGCGCCACCTTGCCAAGGTGGAGGTAGCGAGTTCGAGCCTCGTCATCCGCTCCAAATATAATGGTACCATAGCCAAGTGGTAAGGCCACGGTCTGCAAAACCGTTATTCCCCAGTTCAAATCTGGGTGGTACCTCCATGTGAATGACATCCCAAATCCGAACTAATGCGGTTCGATTGAGGTGTCTTTTACTTTTTATAACCCCAGTAAGAAAGAGGCTTTGTGCCACTTTCTTATTTTTTTAAAAATCGAACCGCACTGCACAAAAAGTGCCAAAATCTGTGATAAAAGCTAAAAATTATGATAAAACGAACCGAGAGATTTCGATAAAAATGAATCTATTGGTATGATAAAATACTGATAGACTGTTCGATAAATATAATCACTTTTCGCATTTTTTTGATTACTATGTCAAAAACAACTTTTCAAATCATATAGAGTTCGATTTAGACCATTTCATACGGTAATTAAAATTTTATTTTTTTTCTACATAAATGACTGTACAATTCTCCTACTTTATGTGTCTTTAAAAAGCTTTCATATAAATACTGATTGTTAGTTTGGTATAAATAGTCACTTATTAGGAGTTTTTGACAGTTGCGTCAAAAATGATTTTTCTGAATCATTAGGGGTACGATTACGATTCATTTTATGAGGCCTTTTATCGTTGTAAAATTCTATATATTTTTCAACTTTTTCCCTGAACTCTCGCTCTGATCTATAAGAGTGTCTATACAGTTCTTCAGCTTTAAGGGTTTTGAAAAAAGCCTCCATCACGGAATTGTCATAAGGCGTGCCTGTTCTTGACAATGAGCGTTTAATTCCTAAGGTGTTACAAAAGTCTATAAATGTACGTGAGGTATAATTAGAGCCTCTGTCACTATGGAATATCAAACCCTCCTTGGGCATTCTGGCATAATAAGCTTTGTTGAGAGTTGATTTTGTGAGACGGGTACTATTATTGTTGGATATTGAATATGCAACAACTTTTCTTGCGTAAAGGTCGAGTATAACACAAATATAGTATCTTACATTTTTAAAAGAGAAATAAGTGACATCGCTTACCCAAACCTGATTAGGCTCGGTAGCAATAAAATTTTGCGATAATATATTTTCTTTTCTTTGTTTGGACATCTCATATAGTTTTTTAGCGCCGCCACGTATGCTGAACCAACCGTTTTCATGCATAATGGCGGCTACTGTTTTATCTGCGACTTTGTAGCCACGACTTCTCAGTATAGCATTGATTTTACTGGCGCCGAAAATTTGGTTGCTTTCATGAAAGATTTCTTCGATAATTGGTGTTATTTCTTTCTTCTTACGAGCAAAGGAGGTGTTTTCTTTTGCGTTACGGAGTATGTGATTGTAATAGCTTCCTTTTGCCACTTGTAATGTTTCACAAAGAAGAGTGACAGAGTAGTTGTCGGAAAGATCTTTGATTACCTCATATCGTTCGTGCAATGGAGCTTTAACAGTGCAAGGAGACATTTGTAATATCTCCACCATCTTCTCATATTTTTCACAGCGTTGTCTGAGAATTCGCACATCGGTTAAATTGAGTTCTTTTCGTTTTTTTAGATTATAAATTTTTGCCCATTGATATAGGGTGCTTTTAGAAATGCCGGTATCTTCACATATGCTGGAAATTTTTTCACCAGACCGATATCGTGATACAATTTCCTTTTTCTGTTCTTCTGAATAGTTTTTTCTCATGTTATGAGCCTCCTTAAAAATTTTAAGACACATAATACAACATTTTTTGAAAAAAGTGAACACACAGGTATGATTTATTGTAATTAAGTAATAGATATGTTATAATGGCAAAAAAATAATGGAATTTAAGGTGGTGGCTTTATGTCAGACAAGCCTAACATTTTAATTATAAATCCCGACCAGATGCGGGCTGATGCTCTTCATCACCTCGGCAATGAGGCTTCATATACACCCAACCTTGATGAACTGGGCTTTGACGGAGTTTCTTTTAAAAATGCCTTTTGTCAGAATCCTGTCTGTGTGCCGAGCCGTTGCTCATTTATGACGGGACTTTACCCTCACACAAAGGGACACAGAACAATGTCCTATCTTCTTCACGAAGACGAGGAGAATCTCTTCTCCGATATGAAAAATGCAGGCTATTATACCATATCCTCTACCCGGGGTGACCTGATGGCAGGTCAGGAGCGTAAATATCACAGAGAGCTTATTGATAGGTATCTGATGTTTTCTCCTGTGAAAACTCCCGCAACTGTTGTTAAATCAAAGCGTGGAGAAAAGGGGAGCGACACTTTCTTCTCATTTTTCAACGGAATCATCCCCGAAAATAAAAAGGGCAGAGAGATAAAAAACAACGATGACCTGTGCATTGATTCTGCTGTAAGACAGATCAAGAAACGCCCGAAGAACAAGCCCTTCTTTATGTTTATCGGCCTTGATTTTCCCCATCCGCCCTATCAGATTGAAAAGAAATATTACGATCTGATTGATGAAAGCAAATTGCAGGAGCGCATACCTAATATAGAGGATGATGACGGTAAGCCTCTTATGGAAAAGGGACTTATGCAAGCTCTGGGAATTTCTGAATGGAGTGAGGACAGATTAAAGAAAATCCGCCGTACTTATCTTGCAATGTGCGCAAAGGTTGATTTCCAGGTGGGCAGACTTATCAGCACACTCAGAGATGAAGGAATTTACGACAACACAGCGGTTATAGTTCTTTCCGACCACGGCGACTACACAACGGATTACGGCATAGTCGAAAAATGTCAGAACTGCTTTCCCGACTGCCTTACCAATGTACCCTTTATTATCAAGCCGCCGAAGAATATCAGCATTGATAAAGGTATAAATGAAAACCTTGCCGAGCTTACGGATTTATGTGCCACAGTTTATGATCTTGCAGGCATCGAATGTGAAAGACAGAGCTTTTCAAAGAGCCTTCTGCCGACGATGAAGGATAAAAGCATACCTCACAAGGATTATGTTTTCTGTGAGGGTGGCAGACTCACGGGTGAAACGCACTGCTCGGAGAAAAATCTCTTCACGGGTGAGGATGCCATATACTCTCCAAGGCTTCTTTTACAGATGAAGGAAGACGGTACTCACACAAAGGCGGCTATGATTCGCTCCAAGGAGTACAAATATGTGATGAGGCTCTACGAAAAGGACGAATTCTATGTTCTTTCCGAGGGTGAAAGTGTCAATCGTATTGACGATGCAAGGTATAAAGAAATTATTGCAAGGATGAAAGAAGAACTTCTTTTTTGGTATATGAAAACCTGCGATACTGTACCGCAGAAGTATGACGACCGTTTTACGGATAAGTTTCTGCAGAATAATATTGCCTCGGTGGGTGTGCCTTTGATTTTTGCAAAAATTGCAACGGGAGCAATATCTCTGACAGGAAAAACTACGGCACAGTTTATTGATATGATTAAGACCAAATTCAAGCTGTGAGAAACAACCCCTGATTTTTTAAGATCAGGGGCGATTTTATTTGTATAGGTTGAAAACAGAATAATAAATATGATATAATTGAAGCACTGATAAATCCGAAAAGGAGAAAAATTATGGAGTTTTTTAAATTTATTGACAAGGTAAAGTATGAGGGCAAGGACAGTAAAAATCCTATGGCCTTCCGCTACTATGACAGGGACCGTGTTATCCTCGGCAAGAAAATGAGTGAGCACCTTCCCTTTGCTATGGCGTGGTGGCATACCCTCGGCGCCTCGGGTGTTGATATGTTCGGCGCAGGCACTGCTGATAAGAGCTTTGACAGCGAAAAAGCGACAATGGAGCATGCAAAGGCTAAGGTTGATGCAGGCTTTGAATTTATGAGCAAAATGGGTATTGAATATTTCTGCTTCCACGATGTTGACCTTGTTCCCGAGGACGAGGACATCAACGTTACAAATGCCCGCCTTGATGAGATTTCAGATTACATACTCGTAAAAATGCAGGAAACAGGCATCAAGTGCCTCTGGGGTACTGCAAATATGTTCGGTAATCCCAAGTTTATGAACGGTGCCGGCAGCACCAACAGCGCAGAGGTTTATTGCTTCGCGGCAGCTCAGATAAAAAAAGCTCTCGACATCACTGTTAAGCTCGGCGGTAAGGGCTATGTTTTCTGGGGCGGCAGAGAGGGATATGAAAGTCTTCTCAATACCGATGTGAAATTTGAACAGGAAAATATTGCCCGTCTTATGAAAATGGCAGTTGATTACGGCAGAAAGAATGGCTTCACGGGTGATTTCTATATCGAGCCCAACCTTAAGGAGCCTATGAAGCATCAGTATGACTTTGACGCAGCTACGGCTATCGGCTTCCTTCGTCAGTATGGTCTTGACAAGGATTTCAAAATGAACATTGAAGCTAACCACGCAACTCTTGCAGGTCACACCTTCCAGCACGAGCTTCGCATTTCAGCTATCAACGGTATGCTCGGCTCAATCGACGCTAACCAGGGCGACCTTCTTTTAGGTTGGGACACAGATGAATTCCCCTTTGACGTTTATGAAGCAACAATGTGTATGTACGAAGTAATCAAGGCAGGTGGTCTTACAGGTGGCTTTAACTTTGATGCTAAAAACCGCAGACCGAGTAACAGCTTTGAGGATATGTTCTACGGTCACATTCTTGCTATGGATACCTTTGCTCTCGGTCTTATCAAGGCTGCAGAGATTATCGAGGACGGTAGAATTGACAACTTCATCAAAGAGAAATATTCTTCCTTTAATGAGGGTATCGGTGAAAAGATTTTAAGCGGTGAAGCAACTCTTGAGGAGCTCTCAGCTTACGCCTGTGAAAAGAAAATCACTACCAACCCCGATTCGGGCAGACAGGAATTCTTGCAGACAATTGTTAATCAGATCCTTTTCTAAACTTCACTTAAGAGGTGTATTATGAATTATTATGTTGGTATCGACCTTGGTACTTCCTCAGTCAAAACTCTGCTTTTAAGTGGTGACGGTGAGGTTGTGTCCTCGGTCACTAAAGAATATCCCTTGTATTTTCCACATAACGGCTGGAGCGAGCAGAATCCCGAGGACTGGTATAATCAGACTGTCGCTTCACTCAAGGAGCTTTTAAAGGATGTTGACGGAAAAAGTGTACGCTCTTTCTCTTTTTCGGGACAGATGCACGGACTTGTAATGCTTGACGAAAATGATAAGGTTATCCGTCCTGCACTTTTGTGGAACGATTCAAGAAGTCAGCCTCAGACAGATAAGCTCAACGAAAACAAGGATTTTCTTCTTGATAACACAGCAAACATTGCTTTTGCAGGCTTTACTCTTCCTAAGCTTTTATGGGTAAAGGAAAACGAAAGTGAAAACTATGCTAAAATAAACAAGGTAATGCTTCCCAAGGATTATGTTGCTTATATGCTTTCGGGTGACTTCTGCACAGATGTTTCCGATGCTTCGGGTACACTTTATTTCGATGTAGAAAATCGCAGCTGGTCAAAGAATATTCTTGAAGAGCACGGCATAAAGGAAGAGTGGCTTCCTAAGGTGCTTGAAAGTGACGGCTGTGCAGGTACGCTTAAAGCTGACCTTGCAGATGAACTCGGTCTCGGTGAAGTGAAAATCATCATCGGTGCAGGTGACAATGCCGCGGCGGCTATCGGCACAGGCACAGTAAAAGACGGTGACTGTAATATTTCACTGGGCACAAGCGGCACAATCTTTACCGTCAGTGATAAATTCAGCCTTGACAGAGACAGTGCAATTCACTCCTTCTGCTCTGCAAGCTGTAACTATCATCAGATGGCTTGTATGCTTTCAGCGGCTGTCTGCTGTAACTGGTGGGTTGAAAAGATTCTTCGTGACGGCTATGACAAGGTGCTTTCAAAGGAGAACAAGCTCGGTGAAAACGATTGTTTGTTCCTGCCTTATCTTATGGGTGAGCGTTCACCTCTCAATGACACCGAAGTAAGAGGTATGTTTTACGGAATGAGCCTTGACACAGACAAGGACGATATGAGCCTTGCCGTACTTGAGGGTGTAGCCTTTGCTCTGAGGCACAATATTGATATTATTCGCAATATGGGCATTGATATCAGGAAGTCAAATGTCTGTGGCGGCGGTACAAAAAATAAGCTGTGGCTTAAGATTATTGCAAATGTGCTCGGTATTGAGCTTATTATACCTGAAAATCAGGAGGGTGCTTCTCTTGGTGCGGCACTTTTGGCGGCAAAAGGTGTTATGACGGCTGATGAATATTCAGAGCTTGAAAGCAAGGTATACAAAACAGCTGAAACGGTTACTCCTGAAAAAGAGCTGACTGAAAAATACGAAGAGAAATATCTCAGATGGAGAAAGCTTTACCCGGCATTAAAGGGAATATAAGGAAGTGTAAATATGAAAAAAGGTAAAAAGGCAAAAAAAGCATTACTCGGAATAATTATTTCTATAGCACTTGTTTTTGTTTTAGGCGTTAATAATGTTGTACCTTATTTTGCCGTAATTCCTGATATGATAAAGGTCGGCGTTGATTACATAAGCCTTGACAGAAATCCCGATTATCCTGATGAAAAAGAAATTGAAAAGGCTCTTATGGAAAATGCCGAGATAAAGCATCCCTTTATTCTTGCCGATAGTGCTGATTTCGATAAGGTGAGAGAAGAGTATAAGACAAAGAAGTTTACTCCCTACACCGAAAAGCTACTGAAATATGTTCTCTCAAATGCGGATGCTCTTATCGACACAAGCATTTATCCGCCTATGGATTATGTGCTTGATGAGGAGGACAGTATACTGCCCATTTCCCGTGAGGTTATCAACAGAATGGTGATTTTAGGCTATGCGTGGCAGATAACGGGCGAAGAAAAATATGCCGAAAGAGCTAAAGCTGAGCTTGAAAAGGTCTGCAGCTATGATGACTGG
>JAZUMO010000059.1:0-2107 GCA_045603665.1 Acutalibacteraceae bacterium | reverse complement strand
TAAAATGGCTAACAAAAAGTTAAAAGCACCGGTGAATATTCCGGTAGAAAAAATTCATCCCTTTGAGGGACATCCGTATAAGGTTTTAGACAACGAGGAGATGAACACTCTCATTGAAAGCATACAGCAGAAAGGTGTTATTTCACCCATTGTTGTAAGACCACTCGAAAACACAAATGATGAATATGAGATAATCTCAGGACACAGACGCCTGAGAGCATCAGTAAAAGCAGGGCTGGAAACAGTTCCTGCTTTAATTTATGCCGTGAGCAGAGATGAGGCGGCTATTATGCTCGTTGACAGTAATCTGCACAGAGAGCATATACTCCCGTCGGAAAAGGCATTTGCTTACAAGTTGAAGCTTGAAGCATTAAATCATCAGGGCAAAACTTTTGGACAAGTTGGCCAAAAGTACAGCAGAGATTTAATGGCAGAGTCCGTTGATGAAAGTTCAAGGCAGATACACCGCTATATTCGTCTTACTAATCTCATTCCTGAACTTCTTAACCTTGTTGATAAAGAAAGAATTGCATTTACACCGGCAGTAGAGCTTTCCTATCTGAATGAGGTAGAACAGGCTGATTTGGTTGAAGAAATCCGTGTCTGTGATGCTACTCCAAACTTATCTCAGGCTCAAAGGCTTCGTGCAATAAGCAGAGAGGAAGGGTTAACTCCTGAGCATATAGGTGAAATCTTGGCTGAAGAAAAGGCAAATCAGCGAGAGAAAATCAAAATCCCTGCTGAAAGAATAAGAAAGTTCTTCCCGAAAAGCTACACAACCGAACAGATTGAAGAAGCAATAGTGAAAATCTGTGAGAGCAGATACAGAGCCCGTCAGGGTAGGGATGCGAGATAAGGAGGTAGCCTATGATTAAAAATTACGATTTAACAAGCAGTCATGTTGCTATATGTGGATTGGGACGTATTGATAACAGTAACGGAATTGAACTTGAAGAATATGCTATTCCTCAGGGTAGAGAAACTGTAAAGCGCCCGCCGGTTCAAAATATTCCGCAACAAATTAATATCTCAAGAAAAATCGGTAGGACTGTATATGATATCACCGCAAATTTTGATATAGAGAGCAAGCGTTCCGTATTGCAACAGTTTATGCAGTTGATACTTTCAACTAAGACAGAATAACCACAGAATGGATGAGATCAGTCGAGCGTTATATAATGTCAAAGACAAATCGTAACGCTCGGCTTTTCAAAGAAAGGAGTTTTAATTATGGCAAAAAAAGCCGAGAATAAACAAAAAATAACAGCTCTTTATTGCCGTTTATCCGTTGAAGATATCAGAGACGACGATAAAAACAACAAAAAGAAAGGTAATATCGATGAGTCTAACAGTATCACCAATCAAAAGCAAATTCTATCTCAATATGCTAAAGAACACGGATATTTACACCCTGAATTCTTTGTAGATGACGGTATTTCAGGTACAACCTTTGACCGTCCTGAATTTCAACGTATGCAAAAAATGGCTGAAAACGGAGAAATTGAAACCATTATTGTAAAAGACCTTTCCCGTTTTGGTCGTGAGCATATTGAGGGTGGTCGCCTTGCTGAAATTGTATATCCTACGCTCGGTGTCACCTTTATATCCATTCACGAAAATGTAAACACCTCTACGGGCGAGGGTATGGAAATGATGCCGTTTTACAATATATTCAACGAATGGTATGCGGCTCAGACTTCAAAAAAGATCCGTGCCGTATGGCAATCCAAAGCTGATAATGGCAAGCGTATTTCTTCAACCGTTCCTTACGGTTACGTTAGGGATGCAGAAAATAAAGAAAAATGGCATATTGACGAGCCAGCAGCGGCAATCGTGCGAAAAATATACGAACTGTGTCTTGCAGGACGTGGTCCGTCACAGATTGCACGGCAGCTTGAAAACGAGCGTGTGTTAGTGCCTTCCGCCTACTATGAATCTGTTGACAGAAAGCACTCGCAGAAAGTACCGTTAAATCCGTATAATTGGGATCAGGCAACGGTTGTCGGCATTTTGGAAAACAGGCAATACACGGGTTGTGCCGTCAACTTCAAAAGCACCACTGTCAGTTATAAGGTTCACAAGGTTATCCATAACCCCGTTGAACAGC
>JAZUMO010000058.1:0-11603 GCA_045603665.1 Acutalibacteraceae bacterium | reverse complement strand
AATCACTCCTTTATAAACAAAAAGGACTGCCGTCTGACAGTCCTTATGTACTTTTAAATTAGGCTTATGCGTAGATAAACTCGTAGTTACCGTCCATTGAACCGCTGATTTCAAGAGTAAGGGGGATACCGGCCTTACCTGTACCTGAACCTTCAAGAGGAAGCTTCTGAACAAGCTTTACAAGTCTGCCCTGAGCATCAACGGTAGCTGTCATTGTTGCACCGGGATATCTCATATCAGCATTTGTGATTTTAACAGGACCGAGATCAAGTGAGCCGAGCTCAAGAGGATCCATAATTGACTTATGATGTGTAGGCTCAGATGTTGTGCTTGTACCGTCGAAGGTTGAGGTTTCAGCTACGAGTGTGATAACCATTGTGTAACCACCGTCAGCATTAGCTGTAGCAGTAGCATTAGCTACACCGGCTTCCTGGAGAGCTGCATCTCTGCCACCACCGGGAATTATCCACCTAGTAAGCTCTCTTGTGTTATCGTCTACACCAACAGCATTTTCAAATACAGCCTCTTTGGGTTCTGTCTTTGTGAGATTTGCGATAACGGGAGTGATGATTTTTTCAGCTATTGCGGGAAGGTCCTTGAGCTGAACATCGATGATGTCGTGCTTCTTAAGTGTTACCTTGCCTGTATAGTGCTTAGCATCGTTAACAGCCTTGTTGTATGCTGCGACGATTTCAGCCTTTGTGGAGGGAACTGATGTGCCTGAGGGAGCGGGAGCAGCTGTTGTTGTGTCGCCTGAGGGAGCAGCTGTTGTTGTGTCACCTGAGGGAGCAGCTGTAGGAGCCTGTGTGGGAGCCTGGGTTGTGGGAGCAGCTGTAGGAGCCTGTGTGGGAGCAACTACGGAAGCTGAACCTGTGCCGCCGTTAACGTTAACGTTGATTCCGCTTTCAGAACCGATGTTGATGTTGATGCCTTTTGTTGCGCCAAGTCCGAAGCCTGCTAAGAAAACGATAAGGGCTACAAGAACAATAGCAACAACCTTAATTTCTTTTTTCATGGTTATTAAACCCCTTTCAAAATTTGCGCATATACGCTTATTATAAGTAATAATGGCTCGTCTTGGTCAAATCAACACGTAGTCATTTACTCTATAAAGTTACATTATTTTTGTAAAAAAGTCAAGTCTTTTTTTACCTTTTTAATTTAAAGATTCATGCAAAAGTCTCCTTTTGTCTCTTTTGCTGAAAAAAGGAGGTATTTTGTATGTATTGTGCACAAAGAAAAATTATCTTTCTTCTCTGAAATAGGGAAGGCCGAGAGCCTGAGGAGGCTGGTTTTCCTTTTTGTCACGGATGCTTGTGAAGATAAGAACTATAATGGTTACAACATAGGGAAGCATCTTGAAAATCTCTTTGCTTGCGAAGCTTACGCCTGTGATGTAGCTGCTTGCGATGTAAAGAGCACCGAAAATAAGAGAGCCGAAGATTGCAAGATGGGGCTTCCATACGGTGAAGATAACAAGAGCAATTGTCAGCCAGCCGATGGCATCAATGCAGTATTCCCAGTTACCGTTGAGGTAGTCCATTATAAAGGAAAGTCCACCAAGACCGGCAATAGCACAGCCGATACAGGTTGAAGCATATCTGTACCGTGAAACATTGATACCTGCCGCATCAGCTGTAGCAGGGTTTTCACCTACGGCACGGAGATTGAGTCCGATTCTTGTTTTGTTAAGGACGAAGGCTGAAACCAAAGCGATAACTATAGCAAGATAAATAAGGATACCGTGGGAGAAAAAGATTTCACCGATGACACCGAGATAGTCAGCGAAGGGAAGACCTGTGGTAAAGTAACGGCTGCCTTTACTGTAAATGGAGCCGGTTTCTGCGATCATATAGTCGGAAACACCGACACCGAAGGTGGTAAGGGCGAGACCGGTAACATTCTGGTTCGCACGCAGAGTAACGGTGAGGAAGCTGAAAATGAAGCCCATTATTGCGCCGCCTAAAAGTGTGGCCAAAATAGGTATAAACACAGCTAAAAAGTAGTTTGCATTCGCTTTTGCTGCTGTGAGGTAAAGATATTCCGCAAAGCAGCCGCAGGAAGCGCCGACACACATAACACCGGGAATACCGAGGTTGAGGTGTCCGGATTTTTCGGTAATTGTTTCACCTGTTGAGCCGAAAAGGAATGTCATACCGAGTCTTATTGAACTTATAATAAAAGCTAACATCAGTCATTCTCCTTTCTGCCTTTTGAAACAAGTATTTTATACTGAAGGAAAAATTCACAGCCGATAATGAAAAAAAGGATGATACCCGTTACAATATCGGAAATTGCCTGAGGAAGACGGAAGTCTGTGGAAACCTGGCCTGCACCCTTCTGAAGGAAGACAATGAGGAAGGAAGTCATTACCATATAAATGGGATTGAACTTGGCCAGCCAAGAAACCATAATTGCCGTAAAGCCTCTGCCGCCTGCGGTGGTGGTGCTTATTGTGTGGTTTGTGCCACCGACGAGGATAAGACCTGCGATACCGCAAAGGGCACCTGAAACAATGAGGGTACGGATAACAACCTTGGGTACGTTGATACCGATATATCTTGCGGTGTTTTCACTTTCACCTACAACGGAAATTTCATATCCGTGCTTTGTCTTTTTAAGATAGATATAAACGACAACTGTCAGAACAGCAACAGTGATGATATTGAGAAGATAGGGTTGATTGAAAAGAACGGGAAGACCGTGCTCGGGCATTGGTGAAAGGACACCTGAACCGCTCTTTACAAAATATTTGAGGAAGAAGGCGACAAGCTGGATTGCAACATAGTTCATCATAAGAGTGAAGAGGGTTTCGTTTGTGTTCCACATAGCCTTGAAAAAGGCGGGGAGAACTGCCCATATGATACCTGCCAGCACTGAAGCGGCAATCATTGCAACAAGAAGAGCGGGATAGGGGAGAGTATCACCTAAAAACATCATAACTGACACGGTGGCAAGACCGCCCACAAGAACCTGACCCTCACCGCCGCAGTTCCAGAATTTCATTTTGAAGGCTGGAGTAAGTGCAAGTGCAATACAAAGAAGCACAGCCACATCCTGTAAAAGAGACCAGATACGAAGGCCGGAGCCGAAGGCACCTGAAAGCATTGAACCGTAAATCTCAAAGGGATTTTTCTTTGTAAGAAGGGTGATTACGACAGCGGAAACAAGAAGAGAAGCGATTATTGCCACAGCACGTACAAGAAAGCTTTTATACCATACTACGGCATCACGTTTAACAATATGTATATTGAGTTTATTCATCCTTCTCACCTCCCTGAGAATCCTTTGTTTTTGTCATAAGAAGACCGATTTCTTCCTTTGTTGTATTTCGTGCATCAACAATACCTGTGATACTGCCTGAGCCGATAACGAGGATTCTGTCGCAAAGCTCAATGAGAACGTCAAGATCCTCACCAACGAAAATAACGGCAACTCCCTTTTCTTTTTGAGTGTTAAGAAGATTGTATATAGTGTAGGAAGCACCTATGTCAAGACCTCTTACGGGATAGGCCGCCATAAGCACTGTCGGTGCTGCCGCAATTTCACGGCCGACGAGTACCTTTTGGATATTACCGCCGGAAAGACGTCTTACGGGAGTGCGTGCGTCAGGTGTTACAACCTCAAGATCCTTGATTATTTTTTCAGCAAGATCCTTTGGAGCTTTTCTTTCAAGGAACATGGATTTACCCTTGCGGTAGGAACGGAGCATCATATTGTCGATGATATCCATATTACCGACAAGTCCCATACCGAGTCTGTCCTCGGGAACGAAGGAAAGACGGACACCGAGATCTCTTATCTGCATGGGCGTTTTGTCACGAAGATTATCCTGTGTGCCGGTTTTCGGATTGTTATATACGATTTCGCCCTCATTAACCTTCTGAAGACCTGCAATAGCCTCGAGAAGCTCTCTCTGTCCTGAGCCGGCAATACCTGCGATACCGAGAATCTCACCGGAATAGGCGGTAAAGGAAATATCGTTGAGAACCTTTACACCCTCACGGTCAATACAGTTGAGCCCTTTGACTATCAATCTTTCCGCACAGTTTTTCGGCTCGCTGCGGTCAATGTTGAGGCTTATCTTTTTACCTACCATCATTTCGGTAAGCTCGGACTCGTTGGTCTTTGCAGTTTCAACGGTGCCTACATATTCGCCTTTACGCAGAACGGCAACCTTGTCCGAAAGAGAAAGCACCTCATGAAGCTTATGAGTGATGATGATAATTGATTTACCGTGTTCTCTCATTCTGCGTAAAACTGCAAAAAGCTTCTGTGTTTCCTGCGGTGTGAGAACGGCGGTGGGCTCGTCAAGAATAAGAATGTCTGCGCCTCTGTAAAGAACCTTGATGATTTCAACGGTCTGCTTTTCCGAAACGGACATTTCGTGGATTTTTTTCAGTGGGTCAATTTCGAAGCCGTATTTATCGCTGATTTCCTTAACCTTTTTCACGGCCTCCTTGATATTGAAGGCGCCCTTTTCATCAAGACCGAGAATGATATTTTCTGTTGCAGAGAAAACATCGACGAGCTTGAAGTGCTGATGTATCATACCTATTTTATATTTGAAGGCATCCTTTGGTGAGCGGATAACTACCTCCTTGCCGTCGATGAAAATCTGGCCCTCGTCGGGGAAATAGATGCCGGCAATCATATTCATAAGGGTAGTTTTGCCGCTTCCGTTTTCACCGAGAATGGAAAGAATTTCACCTCGGTTAACCGTAAGATTGACATTGTTGTTGGCAATCTTACCTGCAAAGGATTTGCTGATGCCCTTGAGTTCAATTGCTGCGGGATTTTCCAAATCTCATTCCTCCTTTTATGTTGACAATAAAGATTAAATTATCAAAACACAGCCCTTTTATAAAGGCTGTCTTTTCATCATTTAAAACAACAGTAAGCGGGACAGATTAGTGTCCCGCTTATTCAGTTAAATAAAATTAGAACTTTTCGTTGAGAAGGTTGATGCCGTCGATTCTTACATCGAAGTAGGGAGCTGAACGGTATTCTGATTCGTGGAAGAAGCCGTCTGCGATAACTTCTGTGTCAGCCTCGAAAGCAGCGTCTGTATCAACGTCAGCCTTGTAAGATTCAAGAGCAGCGCCGTCCTTTGCGAAGGTAGCGGTGTCAAATACATTGAGCTTGCCTGCCTTGATGTCTTCAACAACAGCCTGGAGCTTATCGAATGTGCCTGCAGCAGCAACATCCTGGTTGATGCCTGTAACTACTACTGAGCCTTCAGCGATACCGCCGCACCAGTCAGCAGCAATCTTTTCACCCTTTACAACCTGACCGATAATGTAGTTGTAGTAGGGAGCCCAGTTGATAGCTGAGGAGATGATGAAGGTTTCGGGGCAGGATTCATAGGTTGAACCGTTGTAGGAAACGTTGGGGATACCTGCATATTCGCAAGCACCGGGAGCACCCATTGAGTCAGCGTGCTGGCTGATGAGCTTGCAATCTCTTGCGATAAGAGCTTCAGCAGCGTTCTTTTCTTCTGTTGCGTCATACCATGAGCCTGTGAACTGAACGTCCATAGTAACTGTGGGGCATACGCTCTTTGCACCAAGATAGAATGATGTGTAGCCGGAGATAACTTCAGCGTAGGTGAAAGCACCAACATAACCCATCTTTGCTTCTTCAGCTGTGAACTTACCAGCTTCGATCATTTCGTTGAGCTTGAGACCTGCAGCAACACCTGCAAGGAAACGGCCTTCATAGATAGATGCGAAAGCGTTGTGGTAGTTGTCAAGGCCTTCTGTGTGAGCCTTTGTACCTGTTGCATGGCAGAATTCAACTTCGGGGAATTCCTTTGCAGCCTGGATCATGAAATCTTCATGACCGAAGGAGTTAGCGAAAACGATCTTACAGCCTTCGCCTACAAGGTCCTTAGCTGCAACATAGCACTCGTTACCTTCGGGAACATTAACTCTTACGATAACCTGCTCGTCAGTAAGACCGAGAACTTCCTGGATCTTATCAACTGCGTTGAGGAAGTTAAGGTCGTAAGTGGAGTTCTCATCGTGAAGGCAGATGAAACCGATCTTGAAGTCTGCGGGAACTTCGTAGTCAGCCTTGAGTTCAACTGCTGCGATAGGAGATTCGCTCATGCCTGTTGCTGTGTTTGTGTCTTCGTTGCCGTTACCGCCACATGCTGCAAGAGCAAAGAGCATAACTGCTGCAAGAAGAACTGCGAGTAATTTTTTCATGACTTTAGTCCTCCCTTTGGGAATTTTTTATTTTTACCGATTTCTCGGCAAAGTCCTTATTCAGTCCTGATTGCGGAAGGTAAGAGAATCATCACTCATTGATTCGACAATGGCAAGGGATTCAACTCTTATTCCCATATCACGGATTCGTTTGCCGCCTTGCTGGAAGCCTTTTTCTATGGCTATTGCACAGCCCTTGACCTCGGCACCTGCCTGATTGCAAAGGTCAATAAGACCAATCAGAGCGTTGCCCTCGGCAAGAAAATCATCAACGATGAGTACTTTGTCGTCGGGGGAAAGGAAATCCTTTGAAACGATGACATCGTAGGTTGTGCCGTGGGTGAATGAGGCAACCTGAGTTTTATAAACGGCATTTGCTATGTTCTTTGTTTTTGTTTTTTTGGCAAAAAGAACAGGGCAATCAAAAAACTGCGCAAATATACAGGCTACACCGATGCCTGAGGCTTCGATGGTAAGCACCTTGTTAATTTCGCAGTCACTGTATAATCTTTTTATTTCCTTGCCCATTTCGCAAAGAAGGGATACATCAATCTGATGATTAAGGAAGGAGTCAACCTTGAGAATATTGCCGGGAAAAACTTTTCCGTCCTTTGCAATTCTTTCTTCGAGAAGCTTCATTTATCTTTCCCTCCTAAAAATAAATCAACATATGTATTTTAACAAACTATGACAAATTTTGCAATAGAAAAGAGAATAAAAGGTAAAACAAAATCTGAATTTATCTTTGTTTATTTTGACCAAAGAAAAAAATGGAAGATTTGTAAAAAAATAACAGCACAATGATACGAATCACAGTGCTGCATTGATGACATCTGATTTTACGGATAAGGTCAGGTCTTTCTGAAAAATTCCTTGCTACAGTGGGGACAGCTGATTTTGATCTTACCTCTGCCCTTGGGAACTCTTAAGGTTCGGTGGCATTGGGGACAGGCATAGTATTTGTGTTCTTTATCCCTGAACTGATTGATTTTCTTTGTTATAAAGCTTCTCCAGGGAGCTGAGATTTCGAGGAATTTTCTGTTTTCTCTTGCTCTTGCTTCGTAATTTTTTGAAAGAATCCTGAAAATGGCAATACCGTAAGGAATAAGACCTATAAGTCTTGTGAAGGGCGTTCTGTAAAAGAAAAGAGAAAGAATAAGCGTAATGACGGCACCGATTATAATAAGAAAAATATTCAGCGCATCGTTGATGCCGTATCTTCCGTACATAAATTGTCTGAATTTATCGAGCATAGGATTTACCTCTTTTTTTATAATATTGGTTAATTATAGGCTGAGCAGTTTAAATGAATCTTAAACATTTGCGGTAATGAGCTTTAATTCCTCATCGGTAATTTCTCTGCATTCGCCTTCACTTAGACTTTCGTCGAGAGCCAGACCTCCCATTTTAACTCTTCGGAGCATAATAACTCTGTTACCCAGTGCGGCAAACATTCTTTTGACCTGATGATATTTGCCTTCGTGGATTTTTACTTCGGCAACGGGAGGCTCCGTACTCAGCATTTTTACCTGTGCTTCAAGACAGAGCGTGCCGTCACGAAGCTCAATGCCTGCGGTGAAGTTTAGTATGTCTTCTTCTGTAAGACAATGGTCAAGGGTGGCATGATATGTTTTTATTATATGGTTTTTTGGAGAAAGGATGCGGTGAGCAAAATCTCCGTCATCGGTTATAAGAACAAATCCCGTGGTATCACCGTCAAGGCGACCGGCAGGGAAAAGACCTTGCCTGAAAAGAGAAGGGGGCACAAGATCAATAACGGTTTTGTGCACCGGGTCATCGGTTGCGGAAACCACACCCTGAGGCTTGTTGAGCATAATATATATATGCTTTTTGTAAGAAATTACTTCACCGTCAACTGCAATAATGTCCTTTTCCGTATCGACCTTTATATTGGCACTCTTAACCTTTTCTCCGTTAACTGTAATAAATCCGCTTTTAGCCATTTTTCTGACCTCGGAACGAGAATATTTCCCTTGGGAGGCGATGACTTTATCGAGTCTTTCCATAATTACTTTATCCTTGTGATTTTTTCTCCTTCAACAAAAAACACTCTTTTTGCGTAAGGAAAAAGGAATTTATCGTTCATTGAGTCAGTATAAAAATCGTCAATTACTCCGTCGGGATATGCTTCACGGAAAAAGTCAATCTTTCTTTCACGGAAGCAGCCACGGATGAATTTTCCGGTTTCAAGATCGAATTCCGTACCGAGGCAATGCTTTATACCGAGTCTGCGGCATATTTCCTGAGCCATAAAATTCGGGCAGGCGGTAATGATAAGGTCGTCTTCCTTTTGTATTTCTTTATAAAAGGGCTTTACACGGTGTTCGTGCTTATCCCAAAATTCCTTGACCACCTCATCAAAGTTTACATCGTGGGTGGTAAAATAGTTTTCAAAGACGTGACCGAAGGAATCGATGATGTCGTTGAACTGAATTCTTTCCTTGTGATAATTATAAAGAGTCTTCAGTACAAAGGGAAGATATCTTACGAGGGTAGGCTCTTTTTTCAGGTAAAAGAGGAAGAAGTGTAAAGAAGAGTCTCCGCTGTAAATAGTATCGTCAAAATCGTAAACGTTCATAGTATTTCCTTTCTTATTCGGGCTTTTTCAAGGATAAGTATTCGTCCTTTACTATGCCGAGCTTTTTGAATACCAGATGGAACAAAAGAGAAAGTAAAGCCGGTGCAATGAAATGCATTACAGCAACCGTAATAACTGTCTCGATATTTTCGCCCATAGCCGAGATAGCACCGAACTGTCCGACCAGTCCGCTTGTGCCCATGCCGGCACCTGAAGGAGTGTTGGTCATTTTCAGCACACAGGTGGATATGGGACCTAAAACTGCACCTGCAAGAGTAGGAGCAAGGATAATCTGGGGGTGACGCATAATATTTCCGAACTGGAGCATGCTTGTGCCGAGCCCCTGGGAAATAAGACCGCCCACACCGTTAGCTCTGAAGGAGGTTACGGCAAAGCCTACCATCTGTGCCGCACAGCCGACAGCTGCCGCACCGGCTGCTATTCCGTCGATGCCGAGCATTATGCAAAGTGCTGCTGAGGAAATCGGAGCAGTCAGAGCGAGGCCGACAAGGACAGATACACTGATTCCCATGGGGAAGGGATGAAGCTGTGTTGCGCTGTTTATAATCTCACCGAGACCGGTCATAAAATCGGAAAGATAAGGGCCGACAAAGGTGCTTATAAAGCCACCGGTGACAATTGTCACGATAGGAGTGACCACAATGTCAATTTTTGTTTTACCGGCTATCAGTGAAGCAATTTCGTTGGCAACAAGGGATGATACATAAGCTCCTACGGGGCCGCCGAGCTCATAGCCGAAGGCACCGACTGCAATGCAGGAAAAAACAACAAGAGGCTTGCTTTTGAGCCCGTAAGCTATCGCTGCACCGATTGCACCGCCGACTACGGGAGAGGAGGCGGAAAGGACACCGGAAAAGCTTGCAAGTATTTCGAGGTGAGGAATTTTTGAAAGCTGGCTTATAATGAGACCCACTATGAGAGAGGAAAAAAGGCCGAGAGCCATATAGCTCATAGCGTCAACAAAATAGCGTTTGAAACAGTTTTTGATAAATGACATTTCTGACACCCCATTTTTTGATATACTTATTTAAGTATAACTCTGACAGAAAAAATAATCAATAGGTTTGAGAAAAAAGGCTATGCTCTTGTTGAGCACAGCCGTGTGATTAATAATATGCTTTACCGTATCCGCATACGGGGTTTGTGCCGGAGACGCAGTCTCTCAGACTCAGTTCCAGATGAGCCACAGAAGAAGATAGCCGGTGATAACTGCGGCAAGAGTAAAGGGTACACCGTATTTCATAAAGGTTGTTGCCTTTACCTCGTGACCCTCCTTACGGAGAATACCGATACCTGCGATGTTTGCACTTGCACCGATGGGAGTGAGGTTACCGCCGAGAGTAGCACCGCAAAGAAGACCGTAGTAAAGAAGAGTGGGCTCAATACCGAGGTCGCCTGCGATAACGGGAACGATGGAAAGCATTGTTGCCGTGTAGGGAATGTTGTCGATAAAGGCGGAGAGAATAACGCTCATCCATACAATAATGGTATAAACCATAAAGGTTGAGCCGGAGCCGAGAGAAGCAATTGCCGAACCGATGACATCGATTACGCCTGCGTTCTTTATACCGCCGATTACTATGAAAAGACCGGAAAGGAGAACGATGGTATAATAGTCGATTTCCTTGAAGGCGTTCTTTACGATTTCCTTGTTCTTTTTGATGAAAAGCTCACGGATGATACCGATGAGGAAGAAAGCAATGCAAAGAATACCGTTTGTGATGTCGGGCTTCCAGAGCTGACCGGGAGCAGCTGCATCCTTATAGGGAATAAAGGAAACAGCAATAAGAGAAAGAACGGTGCCGACGAGAAGGTAGGTGGGGAACTTGTCTTCGACCTTAGTTCTGCCCTCAAAGGAGATTTTGCCGTTATCCTTGCGGAACATAAAGACAATAATCAATGCACTTACAAGAGCACCTGCCTCAACTACCCAGAACATACCGACATGGCCGTCATGAACGAAGAAATCGGAAAAGTCAAGGTTTGCTGCCTTTGCCAGAAGGATGGAGGTTGTGTCACCAACAAGAGTAGCCGCACCCTGCAGGTTTGAGGAAACAGCAATACAGATAATTGCAGGGACGGGGGATGTGCCTACTTTTTTGCAAAAGGCGAGAGCTACGGGAGCGATCATAAGAACGGTAGCAACGTTGTCAACGAAGGCTGAAACGATACCTGCAAAAAGAGAAAGAGCAACAACAACCCATTTCATATTAGGCATTTTTGAAATAAGAATGTCGGACATCAGCTGGGGCATTTTTGATTCGATGAAAAGGTAGACGGTACCCATAGTACCTGCTATCATCATAATAACATTCCAGTCAATTTCCGAAAGGGCGGCACCGATGGAATAGCTGTAGCTTCCGTCTCCGAGAGCAAAGAAGCCTTCACCGAAAAGAGAGGGATTCACCGAAGCAATAACGCCGAGTGCAACGAACACGAGGGCAGAGCCGACGGTGACATAGGGTCTGATTTTCTGGAATGCCAGCATAAGAATATATGTAATGGCAAAGATAATCAGGGCAGTAATGGTAATTGGACTCATATATACATCTCCTATAAAAAGTCAAGTGGTTTACACCAACTTGCTGTATTTTTTGATAACCAAATCGGTTATACATTGAGGGCTACGCCCACGTAATTTATACACAGCATAGAATGTTGAGTTGTCAAGAGCAGAAGTGTAACGACTCTTGACAAGGAAAACAGGCTATGCTATATAGCTTTTTTCATAAGTTCAGGATTAAATGCTTCTTTGTTGTTAAGCATTGCAAACA
>JAZUMO010000057.1:0-5771 GCA_045603665.1 Acutalibacteraceae bacterium | reverse complement strand
CACCTTAAAATTCAGATACTTTTGATGCAAAACAAGGCGAAAAGCACAGAAATCCTTGCCGGATTTCGAGCATTTTTAACGCAGTTGTGCGCAAAAATAACGAATTTTAAGGCTTAACATCCTTATGAAGGGTCGCCCTTTTCAGTCCCTTTTTCTTACTGCTTAAAACATAGCTTTTAAGCATATTCCGTAAAACCTTTTCGCAGTTATCATTTATTACTCATCCGTCACAAATGTTGATTTTGCTTATATTTTTATATATAATCAATATATAACCACCGAAAAGAGTGATATTATGATTAAAATACTTATCATAGAAGACGATGCTACCATTGTTAAAAATTTAAGTGAGCTTCTACGTCAGGAAAGCTTTGAAACTGACAGCGCACTAAGCTGTAAAGAAGCAGAGACAAAAATTGAAGCTGCACAGTTTGACCTTGTTTTATTGGATGTGCTGCTGCCTGACGGGAACGGATTTTCTCTTTGCAACAGAATAAAAAGTGTAACCGATTGTCCCGTAATTTTCCTTACGGCTTCTGCCGATGAATTCAGCGTTGTTACCGGCCTCGATATAGGTGCCGATGACTATATTGAAAAGCCTTACCGTCCGAGAGAGCTTATATCCCGAATAAAATCAGTTCTTCGCCGAACAGGTAAAAGTCAAAGCGTTCTCACACTCGGCAATGTAAGTGTTGATATGGATAAAGGAATTGTCACTAAAAACGGCAACGATGTTTTTCTTTCAGCTTTGGAGTACAAACTGTTTCTTGTTTTTCTTAATAATCCCGGTGTTACTCTTACAAGAAATAAACTGCTTTCCGAAATATGGGATATTGCAGGCGACTTTGTCAACGATAATACACTTACGGTATACATAAAAAGACTCAGAGAAAAGGTTGAAGACGATATACAGAATCCCAAAATCATACTTACAGTCAGAGGACTTGGTTATAAATTAGGAGAGCAGAAATGAAACTTTTAAATAATCCCGAAATAAGAAAATTTTTATTGATAACAGTGATACCCTCACTGTTATTATGCTTTATTATGGCTTCCTTCTCGAAAATTGCCGCTGCGTCTGTTTTTGTAGTAAGCCTATTCTTAATTGTAAGCTTTCTCGTATTCACAAAAAACAGATACAACAGAATCAACACTCTTACAGAAACAATAGATAAAATTCTTCACGGCAACGATAAAATTAACATTAAATCCTTCGGTGAGGGTGAACTTTCAATTCTCGAAAGTGATGTTCAGAAAATGCTTATCCGCCTTCGTGACCAAAAAGATAAGCTCGAAAAAGAAAGAACCTTTCTTGCAGATTCTATTGCCGATATTTCTCATCAGTTGAGAACTCCGCTTACGAGCATAAATCTTATTCTGTCTCTTATTGAATCTCCTGATATTTCAAAGGATAGAAGAGACGAACTTTTAAGGGAGCTTTCTTCGCTTATTACAAAAACAGAATATCTTGTTTCTGTTCTTCTTAAAATTTCAAAGCTCGACGCAGGAACAGTGCAATTCGACAAGAAGACCACAGAGTTGTCTTCTCTTATTGAAAAATCTGCAGAACCGCTTCTGATACCTATGGATATCAAAAATCAAAGGCTTAATATATATGCGTATAACATTTCTCTTGATTGTGACTTTGCATGGTGCCTTGAAGCCTTCGGAAATATATTGAAAAACTGTACGGAGCATACTCCTGAAAACGGAGAGATAACCGTAATCGCTGAAGACACACCGATTTTTACGGAGATTGTTATTACCGACACAGGTAACGGCTTTGAAGAAGAGGATATTCCTCATATATTTGAAAGATTCTATAAAGGTAAAAACTCTTCAAAAGAGAGCTTCGGTATAGGTCTGAATCTTGCCAAAATGATTATTTCAGGTCATAACGGAACAATAAAAGCTGAAAACAGTCAGATTGGCGGTGCAAAATTCACGATAAGATTTTATAAACAGGTTGTGTGACGTTTTTGTAATAATAGAGTCACTTGACTGTAATTTTATAGAGGTATAATGAAGCTACAATAAATGAAAAGGAGTAAATCAATATGGATATTTTAAAAATTGAAAACCTTTCGAAAATTTACGGTGAGGGCGAAAATCAGGTTAAAGCCCTTGATAATGTGAGCTTCAGCGTACCTAAAGGACAGTTTGTGGCTATTATCGGTCCCTCGGGTTCAGGCAAAAGTACTCTTTTGCACATTTTAGGCGGTGTTGACAGACCGACAAGCGGTAAAGTTTACCTTGACGGACAGGATGTTTATGCACAGAACGAAGACCAGCTTGCAATCTTCCGTCGCAGACAGGTAGGACTTATTTATCAATTTTATAATCTTATTCCTGTTCTCAATGTAACGGAAAACATTACCTTACCCGTGCTTATGGACGGCAAAAAGGTAGATAAAGCTTATCTAGATGAGCTTATAGGTCTGCTTTCTCTGAAAGGTAGAGAAAAACATCTTCCAAATGAGCTTTCAGGCGGTCAGCAGCAGAGAGTTTCTATAGGCAGAGCGCTCATCAATAATCCTGCCGTTATGCTTGCCGACGAGCCGACGGGTAACCTTGACTCGAAAAACAGCCACGAAATTTTGGAGCTTCTCAAGCTTTCCCACAAAAAATACGGTCAGACACTTATCGTTATAACTCACGACAGCAATATCGCATTACAGGCAGACCGAATCATAACCATTAATGACGGTAAAATTGCGAGTGACAGACTCCTTCAGAAGTGAGGTGACCGTAATGAATATCTTTAAACAGTTTACCCATCGGTCACTTAAGGAAAACAAAACCAGAACTATTGTCACTATAATCGGCATCATTCTTTCCGTTGCAATGTTTACTGCAACAATGGAGGCATTTGTAACCGTACAGAACTATCTTATAAATTATGCCGAAATGTATAACGGCAAATATCATGTAGGCTTTTATGACATTAAAACTGACGATGTTTCAAAAATCACCGAGGATGAAAGAGTAGAAAACTACACTTATGTTCAGGATATAGGCTATGCTGAAATCGGTTCATCGAATGAAAATAAGCCCTATTTATATATCGCAGGTATACCGAATGATTTTACGAATGTGATGCCGATTCATCTGACTGAAGGCAGATTGCCCCAAAATAGCAATGAAATCGTAGTTTCCGACCATCTTTATTCAAACGGCGAAGTTCAGCTTAAGCTAGGGCAGCAGATAACTCTTCAGGTGGGACAAAGGCAGTGGACTGACCTTTTGAATATCAGTGAAGAAGAGTATAAGGCCCTTGACGGAGATAATTGGCAGAAGCTGACACAGCAAAGACCCTTCTGTCAGCCTGACGGAGAAAAAGCTGAAGAAGTGCTCATAAATACAAAAGAGAAAACCTATACGGTTGTAGGCTTTTGCGTAAGACCCGCGGAGAATTCAATCGAACCTTATTCGGCCCCCGGCTATACTGCCTTTACAATTAATGAGCAGGGCAATACCAATAGTCAGAGCATTTATACAGTTCTTGAAAAGCCTCTCGAATACGATAAATTCAACACAGATATAATCAATTCATTAAGCGGTATATCAAGCTCAGTAAATCACGACCTGCTTATGTTCAGCTTCAACAGCTTTGACTCTGCTTTTCCCGTATTGGCATTCGGCTTGCTTGCTATTCTTATCGGACTTATCGTTTTCGGTTCGGTTTCGCTTATCTACAATTCATTTTCAATTTCTGTAAGCGAAAGAACGAAGCAATTCGGTATTCTTAAAAGTATAGGAGCAACCAAAAAGCAGATAAGAAAATCTGTTCTTTATGAAGCGGCTGTGCTTTGCGTTATAGGCATTCCCATTGGTCTTGTTTCCGGTTGTCTTGGTATTGCGGTAACCTTCCACTTCTTAAGCGATACAATTTCAACCTTCCTTGCTGACCTTACCGACCTCAAAATGCAGTTTGTCTTCTCTCCTTTGGCAATCATCGTTGCAAGTGTAATAAGCTTTATTACAGTTATTATTTCAGCCTACATTCCTGCAAGAAAGGCCATAAAGATTAACCCCATTGAATCTGTAAGGCAGTCAAATGAAATAAAAATAAAACGCCGAAGTGTTAAGGTGTCTCCGCTAACGAAGAGGCTCTTCGGCTTTGAAGCAACACTCTCATCAAAGAATTTCAAACGCAACAAAAGAAAGTACAGAGCAACAGTTTTCTCTCTTTTCGTTTCCGTTGTGCTTTTCATTTCCGCTTCTTCTCTTGCATCATATTTTACTGATATTGTCGATGCTGAAAGTCAGGATATGAATTATGATGTTTCCGTCAACATATACAACTATGAGGACAGACTTGATGAAGAACCGTTTACGGATACGGAAGAATTCAGAACTAAGCTTTTTAACGGCCTGAAGACAGTTGACGGAATTGACGAGTTTACTCTCACTCAGGAGATGGCGACGGATTTTAATGTTGACAAAAACTATATTTCAGAAGAATTTCTGAATATGATAAACAAAGAACGCGATAAATCGGTAAATGAGAAAAATGAGCTTAACGGAACATTTACCTATAGTTTTATCGATGACGATGCTTTCAGAAGACTTCTGAAAAAGGAAGGGATAAGTGAGGATGGATATTTTGACAAGGAAAACCCGAAGGCTTTGGTTTATGATATAGGAACTTATATTTATCAGTTCGACAATAAAGAAAGAGTTTATATAGTGCCGTTTCTCAATAAAGATGCTTTCCCTGCAACTCTTGAAATTACCGAAATTCTTCCCTGGTTTGAGGAAAACGGTGAAATGTATTACTATGACGGAACAGAAGAAAAAGACGGTATCACGTATTATGTTTACGATGTAGGATATGATGAGGGAGAGATATTTACCGACGAAAACAAAAAATATTTCACGGAAAAAGAGGTAGTAAGTCATTTGAAAATCTCAATCGGTGCCTTCCTTTCGGAAAAGCCCTATTATGCAGGATACAACACAAACCTCATTTATCCCGAATCTGTGAAAGAAAAGGTTATGCTTGAGGGCGAATGGCAGACCCAAGCATATATTATCGGTAAAGACCACAGTAAAATAGCCGGTGATGTAAGCCGACTTATCAGAGAAATCGGTGGAGATACCAATCATGTAAGCGTGTATGATTACGCCGCAGAAATTGAAAGCATAAGGGCACTTGTAACAGTCGCAAAGGTTCTTGCCTACGGCTTTATCGTTCTTATTTCCTTGATAGCCGCAGCTAATGTTTTCAATACTATCTCAACCAACATTTCCTTAAGAAGAAGAGAATTTGCAACACTCAAGTCTGTCGGACTAACAAGTAAGGGTATGAGAAGGATGATGACCTTTGAATCAATCCTTTACGGTGTAAAGAGTCTTTTATTCTCGCTTCCGGTTTCGTTGGCGATGACATATCTTGTGTATATCGTGGCCTCTGACAGCGGTTACGAAATGGGCTTCTATGTTCCTTGGGATAAATTCATTATAGCCATTGCAAGCGTGTTTATAATTGTTGCATTTAGTATGGTGTATTCAATTAAGAAAGTAAACAAAGAAAATACTGTTGAAGCTCTCAGAAATGAGAATATATAATCATGGGGCTGTTGCACGAAAGAGTGACAGCCCCCACTTCATAACCCAAACCGAACATGGAAATGTTAAATTGTGGAAAAATGCAAGTTTTGCAAAAACAAACACACAGCGAAATAAAGGAGATGAAAATATCCCCCTTAAGCTGTGTGTTTTTCACCTTTTTTATGCTGCTTTCAACTCAAATAAATGCTGTTTGTTTC
>JAZUMO010000056.1:0-4712 GCA_045603665.1 Acutalibacteraceae bacterium | reverse complement strand
AAAATAAATAGCCGCTCATGAGCGGCCGCCAAGTAATTGTAATGCGATGTCAAACCTTCTGTGCCCCTTTTAGGGGTTAAGCCAGTTATAACCCCTTATAGGGGTGAGCAAACCACCGGTTTCACCGGTGGTTTTGATTTTCGGAAACAAGTGCAAAAAAACTGCTCCTTCAAGCAGTTCTTCTTCAACTGGTGCGAGTGCTCATAACACAAGTAGTTCTCCGGCAATACATATTCTATCTTTCGTACTCTAATATATTTCCTCAGATACGGAGGAATACACAATGTCAAATATTATCGAAGATTTCTATTACGGCAACATTGAGCCGCAAGAAGTAAATACCGAATTAACACCTAAACTCAAGAAGAAACTGAGTAAACTCGCCGAAAAAGAAGAACAGTTAATAGCAAGGTTGAACGGTGAAGATAAGGAGCTGTTTGCCACTCTGCTCACCGAAGGTAAACTATATCAGCACTGTGCCGAAATAGGAAATCAAGCAAGGAATATATTTGATACTCTTATTGAACAAATGAAAAATGCTGAAGGTGTAGCTGAGCAACTGAAAGAGAAAAATAAGATTAAATGGATATGCCGTATGCAAAGCATTGGAGCAAAAGCACATAAGATTACGCGCAGAGAGTTAATATGTGCATAGTGTTAGTTACAGGAGGAATTTTTTCTGAACCTTTTTATAAAAAACAAAAAGCGAAAACTTCCTTCAATCTTTCTTCAATGTTGCTATGAATAATTATGTATCGTAGGATAAAATTCCGAGAAAGGAACAAATGTTATGTACATTATTAAAAACGCACTCAGATGCATAGGCCGCTCCAAAGGGAGAAATGTTCTGATTGGTATTATTGCACTTGTAATTGCTGTTTCTGCTTGTCTTGGTTTATCAATACGACAGGCGGCTGACAGTGCAAAACAGAGTGCCTTAGAGGAGTTGAATATAACCGCTACCATATCGTATGACAGAAGCTCTATGATGAACAATATGTCAGACGGAGAAAACAGTCAAGGCGGCAAAAAATTCGACCGTGACAGGTTTAAAAATATGATGGGTAGTGCCTCTGCACTTACTTTAGAACAATATCAAACATATGCTTCGGCAGAATCAGTTGAGGATTTTTATTATACCCTTACCGCTTCTTTTAACGGTTCGGATGAATTGTTGCCCGTGACCGATGAAACGGAGGAGGAAACTGAATCTACCTTTGAAAGCATAGGTGGAAGTTCACAAGGTAAAGGCAGTGGCTCAACAGGCGGTCGCGGCGGCAAAGGTATGGCGTCTTCGTCAGATTTTTCTGTTATTGGATATAGCAGTGATAATTCAATGACGGCATTTGTTGATGGAACAGCTTCTGTTTTAGAAGGTGGCACTATGTTCAGTGAAGGCTCGACCGAAAAGGTTTGTGTTATTTCCGAAGAGCTTGCTATCTTTAACGATTTATCTGTAGGAGATACCATTATCCTTACAAATCCGTCTCTTGAAACCGAAACCTATGAAGTAAAGATTGTGGGTTTATATACAAGCACTGCTAACAATAACTTTTCTATGTCGATGTTCGGCAAAAGCCAAGACCCTGCTAATCAGATTTATATGAGTGCAGCCGCACTGCAAACTATCCTTGATGCTTCGGACGAGGTTTCCACAACTGTTACCGATGAAAATACGGGCAGAGAAAGTGATAGTGCCGTAACAGGTTCTATCTCGGCAACCTATGTATTTGCAAATACAGAAAAATATTATGCCTTTGAGGAAGAGGTTCGCTCCCTTGGTCTTGAAGATACCTATACTGTGTCTTCTCCGGATCTTACAGCTTTTGAAAACAGTTTAACACCCCTTAACACCCTTAGTACAATGGCGGGTTGGTTTTTGTTGGTTATCCTTATTATCGGTGCAATTATCCTTGTTGTTCTCAACATCTTTAATGTTAGAGAACGTAAATACGAGGTTGGTGTACTGACAGCAATGGGTATGAAGAAATGGAAGGTTGCTGCACAGTTTATCTGTGAGATTCTTGTTGTAACCATGATTGCCGTAATTGTCGGTGCCGGTATCGGCGCAGTAAGCTCCGTTCCTGTTACCAATGCTCTTTTAGCAGGTCAGGTAGAAAGCCAAAACAATCAACAGACACAAATGGACAACAACTTTGGTCGTCCCGGCAATATGGGCGGAGCCCGTGGCGAGAGTGCACCTTCAGATATTTCGGGAAACGCGGTAAATACTGCTGACGGAGACAGAAACAATCAGTTTAATAAAATGTTCGGAAATGCAACAGCCTACATTACCGAGGTAAATTCTGCAATGAATCTGACTGTTGTATTGCAGATGCTTTGCGTAGGTATGCTGCTGACATTAGCGGCAAGCATGGCAGCGGTGCTGTTTATCATGCGATACGATCCGTTAAAGATTCTTGCAAACAGAGATTAAGAAAGGAGAAAAAATATGTCTGTTTTATCACTTCGAAATATCAGCTTTTCCTATGACAAAACACCCGTACTCCGGGACATCTCGTACGAATTTGAAAAAGGCAAAATCTATTGCATAATCGGCAAGTCGGGTGCAGGTAAGACTACACTTCTGTCGCTCCTTTCCGGTCTTGCAAAGCCTACAGGCGGCGAGATTTTCTATGATGATAAAAATGTTGCCAAAATTGATAAATATAAATTTCGTTCTAAATATATCGGTGTTGTATTTCAAAGTTTTAATCTGCTTACCAAATATACAGCTCTTGAAAATGTTGTTTTGTCAATGGATGTAGCCGGATATAAAACCAAAAACAAAAAACAAAGAGCAATCGAGCTTCTTCAAAGTGTAGGACTTGATGAAGACGAATCAAACCGCCGTGTACTTAAATTATCAGGCGGTCAGCAACAGCGTGTTGCTATTGCACGTGCCCTTTCTTATGATCCTGATATTATACTTGCAGATGAACCGACAGGAAACCTTGATGCCGAAACCCAAAACGAAATTATGAATATTTTTCGTGAACTCAGCAATAACGGCAAATGTGTTATACTGGTAAGCCACTCGCCTGAGGTTGCGGCTATGTGCGATGAAAGATACGAGCTTGTAAAGTTAGGTCGTACAAAACAATAGTTTTAAAGAAACCATAAAAAGGAGATGAAAAATTTCGTTTTTTTACATCTCCTTTTAAATATTTCAATGATTTATCATTTTTTTATGGTATAATGACAAAAATGTGGAGGTGTGCTTATGAGGATTTTACTTGTAGAAGATGAAAAGAGAATGGCTCAGGCTCTTTGCGAAATTCTCCGTCTTGAAAAATATGATGTTGACCATTACGACAACGGTATTGAAGGTCTTGCTGCTATTGAAAGCAATATTTATGACATAATAATTCTTGATGTTATGCTTCCCGGTATGAATGGTTATGAGATAGCTAAAAAATCTCGTTTCAAGGGTATAGCTACCCCTATTCTGATGCTCACTGCAAAGGCTGAGCTTGACGACAAGGTCGAGGGGCTTGACAGCGGTGCTGACGATTATCTCACAAAGCCTTTTATGACAAAGGAGCTTCTTGCCCGATTGCGCGCTCTCGGCAGACGAATGCAGAACTCTAATGACGGAGTGCTTAGCTACGGAGATATAAACCTTGATACAAACACTCTAACACTGTCTTGTACCGTAACCGGACAGAGTGTGCGGCTCAGTGAAAAAGAGTACCGTATCCTTGAATACTTAATTGCAAACAGCGGTCAGATTCTTACCCGTGAACAGCTCGCAATGAAAATATGGGGCTTTGAAAGTGATGCCGAATACAACAATGTAGAAGTATATATGTCCTTTACCCGAAAAAAGCTTGCCTTTGTGGAAGCAAAAACCGAAATCAAAGCCGTAAGGGGCATCGGTTATGAATTGAGGTGCGGTGATGTTTAAAAAATCAAGAAGAAAAATTGTTGCTGCCATTATGTCTGTTCTTGTTCTTTTATGGGTAGGAACTCTTGGCGTGATTTATACTTCAAGCTATATTGAAATGTCAAACCGCAACGAAAGAATGCTGACGGCTCACGCAGATATGTTTACACTTTCTCAGCCCTTTGATAATATGCTTCCTGTTATGCCGAAGCACGATGGAGACGGCAAAAGATTTGACCGTAATTTCACAGAGTCTCCTATGTTTCAGCTATCAACCTTTTATACTGTTGCTATGTCCTATGACGGCAGTGTACTCGAAACAAGAAACGGTCAGCCTTACATCCATAGCGACGACGAGCTGAAGGAGCTTGCAACTGAAATAATAAAAGACAAGAAAACAAAGGGAACCGAAAAAGACCTTGCATTTTATAAAGCTGACAAACAGGGATATAACCTTGTTGTTTTTATGGATAATACTGTTATCAACGAAAATGCCGCAACACTTTTCAGATATACTCTTATTTTCGGCGGAATGGCATTGGTCGCCTTTTTCTTCTTATCTCAATTTCTTGCAAGAAAAATTATCGAGCCTCTTGAGGAAAGCTATAAAAAGCAAAAGCAGTTCATTTCTGATGCCGGTCACGAGCTGAAAACTCCCGTATCTGTTGTGAGTGCCAACGCGGAGCTTTTATCCCGTGAAATAGGTGAAAACAGATGGCTTGATAATATCCTTTACGAAAATGAAAGAATGGGAAAGCTTGTCGGTCAGCTTCTTGAGCTTGCCCGGACAGAAAGTGTTACTCCGCAGACAGAACACCTTGATTTC
>JAZUMO010000055.1:0-2688 GCA_045603665.1 Acutalibacteraceae bacterium | reverse complement strand
TATCACAGCTGCGGTAAATATGGCAAAGGATGCTGCAATCAAAGGCGGAGGAGAAGTTGAGGCTCTGGAATACGGTCTTTCTTTACGGGGCAAAGGCTATGGCGAAGAGGTGGAAATCCTTGCAGACATAATAGAATATGGAGAGGCTAATCCCGACAGCGAAGTAAATGCACTTTTGTCCGAATTTGCCGAAGAGACGGATGTTGACAAAACGGCAAATAAAGAGTATACTAAAGAACAACGAGATGCCGATATCCAGGCCTTTGTAAAAGGTGAAAAAGCTTTTGAGGAAGTTCTTGATGCCTATACCTATTTGTATGCAGAATTGGTGAATAGTAATAAGGTGTGGTCCTGGGATGAGGATGTTGTAGGAAATGAATTGTTGAAAGAAAAACAGCGTCGTTATTTGAAAAAGTATGCTGAAGAATTGAATTTAATTCCCAAAATAGAAGTGCGTAAGGCGGAGGGGATAAAATTTGGTTTTGCCGATTTTATGGGTGCTAAGCAAGTAAGTATAGAGCTAGAATTGCCTAAAAATTTGTGGCACGAATCAAATGCTAAACAATTTGCCTGGTTGAATGAACAAATTGGTGGAGAGGTAAAAGGCTATACATGGCATCATTCAGAGAGAGCCGGAATTATGCAGCTTATACCATTTGGTATACATAATATAACAACTCACAATGGAGGCCGAAGCCCAGGAATGTGGGCTGATATAAACGGAGGTGATATTTATGAAGATTAAGCAAAATTCAGTGATTTATCCTTTGCCAGACGAGGCATTGATCGAAAGCAGAGAAAAAAAATGGAATTTGAGATTGCCTGAAGACTACAGAGCGTTTTTGATGAACTATGGTGGGTGTAAGGTTGTTGAAAATGCCTTTGATGATGCCAGCGGTATTGACTATGCTGTAGACCGTTTCTTGACAATATTGGCTGACTACAAAAATGATAATGGTTGGTATGATATAAGTGTAGTTAGATCTCCTATAAGCTGGCGTTTAACAGCAAATGAAGATTTAATAGGTGTGGAGATGTTACCCATAGCGGTTTTGTTTGCCGGAGACCTTTTGTGCTTAGATTTCAGAGAGACACCGGAAGCACCTACTGTTTGTGTATGGTATCACGAAGAATCCGGGGATTTTGACCCTGTAACATCTACTGTAGCACAATCATTTACGGAATTTTTAGGTATGCTCTACGACGGCTTGGCAGAGTGATAATAAAAAGGACGCATCCTGCGTCCTTTTTTGTTTGGCGATTATTATTCCAATGTGATAAGAAATCCGTATGATGCAAAGGTCTCATCAAGGGTAAGGAATATGTCAGCAACGGAGAGGATATTTGCCAAAGCGGGAGCAAAAGCAGAAGATATATCAGTTGCGGCAAGCCAAGCGAAAGGGATGCAGTATGACGGAGAAAAGGAAGTAGAAGCATACGAATATGGCTTAGAGCAGCGAAAGAATGGCAACGGACAGGACTTAGAGCTCTTAATCGAAGCCACCGACTATCTTGACAGCATCGGGGAAAGTGGATATAATGGAGGATGTAGAATACGAAAATATACCTATCGATAACAAAACAGAAATGGAATCTTTTGATGAGTATATTGTTAGGAATCCTGATGCAACTGAATTACATTATCACTTATATAAAGAAATTAAAACTATAGGAGAAATTGGTATTATTAATGTTCCGCCAAAGAAAATCAATAAGGCTTTACTGATTTTAGATACAGAGCATATTAATGAAAGACAGCACGGAGTAACGGTTGAAGATGCTATATCGTTTATAGAAAATGCCAAATATTCAGTAGAGCGAAAACATTGGTCAGGATACACTTTTATTAACTATTATTCTGAATATGGGGCGGCTTATGTCAGAGTTGAGGATAATGTGATAAGAACAGCATTTAAGAGCAACGAATACAAAGGAAAAACAAAACTTATTTGGGAGGAGATACTTAATGAATAAAAAAGCAGTATATTGCATTATATGTGAGCGGGAAGTTAGTGGAGAAGAATGTTTTGATATATCTATGGTTGCTGAGGATAATTCTCCGGAATGTTTTTTGCCTAAAGACTTGAGGGGAACTTTTTCAGAAAATATGAAACAAATTTGCTGTAAATGTAAATATCATCCTACATAATGCCACTTGGAAAGGTACCACTTGGGGACGGAATATTTCGGTATCATTAGACTGACAACATAACGTATATTCTTCTTAATTGGCAAAAAGGACGCAATTTGCGTCCTTTTTTGTTTTCATATCAGGGGGACGGGGGATTGCGAATTCCCCTTTGTCCCACCGATACCCCCCTGAATCCCTTGAAACACTTAAGATAGTTTGTTTTAAACTATAGAGCTTAAAAAGTGCCTGGAATGCATGGGAAAAAGGCAAAGCAGACAAAAGGGGACGTACCTTTTTTGTCATGAGGAAGGCACCATAGATGCAGAGTCATACAACTGGCTTTTGGGAATAAGTGAAACGGAAACCGTACAGCAGACAAGCCCGGAAGAAGCGAAAACTACATATTCCGATAACACTAACGGCAAGTCAGAAGTGCAAGAGCAAGTGGAAACGACAGGGAAAAAGCTACAATATGCAGATATACTGGAAGAAGTGCGAAGAAACGGGACGGGCAGTGTTGAAAGTATATATACAGGCGTATTAAGTAAACTGAGCGA
>JAZUMO010000054.1:0-35001 GCA_045603665.1 Acutalibacteraceae bacterium | reverse complement strand
TAGTCGGTGTTTTTAGCGATGAGGGTCCACCCGTTCCCATCCCGAACACGGTAGTTAAGCTCATCAGTGCTGACAATACTTGGCTGGAAGCGGCCCGGGAAGATAAGGCGATGCCGACACAACTTAACCACAGCAAAAGCTGTGGTTTTTTATTGTGCAACAACAAGGTTCCGGGGTACCCGACCGCAATCTTTGATTGCTCGTCGGGTCGGGTTCTTAATGTGCAACAACAAGGTTCCGGGGTACCCGACCGCAATCTTTGATTGCTCGTCGGGTCGGGTTCTTATTGTCAGATGCCGAGCTTACATCTCATATTTTTTATTTCGTTCATTACACATTCGGGTGAGGGCCCGCCCTTGACAGTTCTCTTTCTTACACATTCGTCAAGGTCGATTGCCTTGTAAACATCTTCGTCAAAAAGGTCGCATACAGCCTTATATTCTTCGATAGGTAATGTTTCAAGGGTGAGGCCCTTGTCAATGCAAAGGGCAACGAGCTGACCGGTTGCCTTATAGGCATCTCTGAAGGGAAGTCCCTTATATACAAGATAGTCGGCGGCATCGGTGGCGTTGATGAAGCCTCTTGCAGCGGCGTTTCTCATGTTTTCACGAAGGACCGTTGCGGTTTCAAGCATCGGAGCAAAGGTGTCAAGGCACATGACGACCGTATCAACGGCATCGAAAACAGCCTCTTTATCCTCCTGCATATCTTTATTATAAGCAAGGGGAATACCCTTCATAACCGTGAGAAGAGTCTGCAGGTCACCGAATACTCTGCCTGCCTTACCTCTTACAAGCTCGGCAATATCGGGGTTTTTCTTCTGGGGCATAATACTGCTGCCCGTTGAGAAGGCATCGTCAAGCTCGATGAACTTGAATTCCCAGGAGCACCACATAATAACCTCCTCGGCAAAGCGGGAGAGATGGACCATAACGATTGAAAGCATACTTAAAAGCTCAAGGACATAATCTCTGTCAGAAACGCCGTCAAGGGAGTTGTCGCTGACACCGTTGAGTCCTAAAAGCTCAGCTGCATATTCTCTGTCAAGAGGATAGGTTGTACCGGCAAGAGCGCCTGAGCCGAGAGGTGAAACAGCCATTCTCTTTCTGCAATCGTAAAGACGCTCAAGATCTCTTTTAAGCATAGAGGCATAGGCCATAAGATGGTGGCCGAAGGTTACGGGCTGGGCTCTTTGAAGGTGGGTATAGCCGGGCATAACCGCATCGTAATTTTCCTCTGCCTTATTAATTATAACCGTAATGAGGTCAATTATTGATTTTTCGATAATTTCAGTTTTGTCGATAAGATAAAGCCTTAAATCGAGAGCCACCTGGTCGTTACGGCTTCTTGCGGTATGGAGCCTTTTGCCGCTGTCACCGATACGCTTTGTCAGCTCACCCTCAACAAAGGAGTGTATATCCTCGGCGGTCATATCTATTTCAAGGGAGCCGTCCTCGATTTCCTTTGCAATTTCCTTGAGAGAGGCGACAATCCTTTCGCTTTCGCCTTTATCGATAATCCCCTGCTTACCGAGCATTGTAGCGTGGGCAACGGAGCCTCTTATATCCTGCTGTGCCATACGGCAGTCAAAGGGAATTGAGGAGTTGAAGTCATTTGTTTTTTTATCGAGTGTTTTTTTGAATCGTCCTGTCCAAAGGGGCATGGTGTGTTCCTCCTTGTTTGATTTTGGTATGTTGTGATTCGTTAGCGGACACGGCTTGCCGTGTCCGCAATGTTATCACAAAATGTATTCCTTTGTTATTTTCTGGTTTTTACAGCCGAGGGAATCATAAAACTTTTGTGCGGCCTCATTAAACTCCCAGACCTCAAATTCTATCGCAGCGCATGAATTTTCTTTGGCAACTTCTTTTATTTTCTCAAAAAGCTGCTTTCCATAGCCGGATTTTCTGAATTCCTCACAAATAAAAAATTCATCAATCCACAGAGCTTTACAATTTGAATTAATTTTTGATGTGAATGTTTTTATACGGCAAAAGCAGTATCCGCATAAGGTGTTATTTTCATATGCTGCAATTCCAATAAAGTTTTTAACTTTTATACGCTCTTTGAATTGCTTTTTAGTCATTATATCAATTTCGGGCAAAATATCAGGCCGGGACAGAGAGTGCATCGATTGAATTTTATATATCTGCGGTGCAAGTTCATTATAAAAAGATTTGTCAATAAATCGGAAATCCATAAAGCCCCCCCAATATAATATTTTACTAATTATCCTAAAATCTTAATGTTTTGTCAATACCTATTCACTTTTCCTTATTACTTTTTACTTGAAAAACAGGGACTGTTTTCACAGCCCCCGTAATATGCGATAAATTATTTGATGTCCCAATCCTTTGAGAGCATAGCCTTAACCTTGAGGGGAAGGCCGAAAAGGTTGATGAAGCCCTGTGAATCCATCTGGTCATAGCAATCGTCCTCGTCGAAGGTAGCCATATCTTCACTGTAAAGTGAATAGGGTGACTTCATACCTGCGCCGATGATGTTGCCCTTGTAAAGCTTGAGCTTGACTTCACCGGTAACGGTTTCCTGAGTTTTGTCAACGAAGGCGGAAAGAGCCTCACGGCAGGGAGTGAACCACTGACCGAAGTAACCAAGCTCAGAGAACTTGGTGGAAAGCTGCTGCTTGAGGTGCTGGGTGTCTCTGTCGAGGCAAAGCTGCTCGAGCATTTCGTGAGCCTTGTAAAGGATGGTGCCGCCCGGTGTTTCATAAACGCCTCTGGACTTCATACCGACAAGACGGTTTTCAACCATATCGGCAATACCGATACCGTTTTCGCCGCCGACCTTGTTAAGAGCCTTAACCATAGCAGGACCGTCAAGCTTTTCTCCGTTGAGTGTGGTGGGGATACCCTTTTCAAATCCGAGAGTGATGTATGTGGGAACATCGGGAGCCTGCTCGGGAGTTACGCCCATTTCAAGGATTTCTTCATACTTGGGCTCGTTTGCGGGATCCTCGAGGTCAAGACCCTCGTGAGAAAGGTGCCAGATGTTCTTATCCTTTGAATAGTTGGTCTCTCTTGTGATTTTGAGAGGAATGTTCTTTTTGATTGCGTATTCGATTTCGTCCTCACGGCTCTTGAATTCCCATGTTCTCCAGGGAGCAATGATTTCCATATCGGGAGCAAAGGCCTTGATTGCAAGCTCGAAACGAACCTGGTCGTTACCCTTACCTGTGCAGCCGTGACAGATAGCGTCAGCACCCTCTGCAAGAGCAATTTCTACGATTCTCTTTGCGATAAGGGGACGGGCAAAGGAGGTACCTAAAAGATACATACCCTCGTATACTGCGCCTGCCTTAAGGGTGGGATAGATGTAATCCTCAACGAATTCCTTGTTGAGGTCTTCGATGTAAAGCTTGGAAGCGCCTGTCTTGATAGCCTTTTCTTCAAGTCCGTCAAGCTCTGTGCCCTGACCTACGTCACCTGAAACTGCGATAACCTCACAGCCCTCATAGTTTTCTTTGAGCCAGGGAATGATGATTGATGTATCAAGACCGCCTGAATAAGCAAGTACAATTTTCTTAATCTGTTTCATAGTTGAATCTCCTCTGTTTTGAAAGTATGGATACGATTATACACCCATTTATGCAAAAGTCAAGGGATTTTTCAATAAAAAATACATTTTTATTCATATTTTTTGAATATGAGCATAAAAATATGCATTTTGTTGTATTTTTCGACGGCAAGGGGAGTATATCTTCCAGAAAGAAAATAAAAAAATTTAAAAGTCAGAAAAAAATATTGTGCTTTTAAATAATATTATGGTATTATATTACCAAATAAGAAAGTGAGGCAATTAAAATATGAACGCAATTTTCAGCAATATTGTTTACAAGCTTATCAGTTTTTTTGTATCTCTTGCGATGCTCTTCGGCTATTCGGGGGACTGTCTGAAGGCTGACAGCACAAACTGGAATACTAACTATAAATACGTCTTTGTTCACGGCCTTTCAGGCTGGGGCAGCTATGACTCAGTTAATAAGGTTATGCCCTATTGGGGTATGTTCGGCGGCGACCTTATGGAATATCTGAATGACAAGGGCTTTGAATGCTATGCCGCCTCTGTTGCTCCGTCGCTCAGCGCCTGGGACAGAGCCTGCGAGCTTTATGCACAGCTTACGGGTACTGTTGTTGACTACGGCAAGGCTCACAGCGAGGAATGCGGTCACGAAAGATACGGCACCGACTTTACGGGCAGAGCCCTCATCGACTCCTTCAGCAGCGAGGACAAGATAAATCTTCTCGGCCATTCCTTCGGCGGTGCAACCGTAAGACTTTTCGCAAGTATAATGGAAAAGGGAGCCGAGGCTGAAATCAAGGCGACACCGGAAAATGAGCTTTCCGATTTCTTCAAGGGTGGAAAGGGAGACTGGATTTACAGTGTTACTGCTCTTGCTGCACCTCATAACGGCACAACGGCCTATATGGTTGACAAGGAGGATATGCCTGAGGACGAGAAGCCTCTCAGCGGTCTTACCAATGAAATCCAGTATGCTATGAGCAACCTGGTGGGAGCCGCAAACGGAGGTAACACCGACGGCAGGAATGAAAAGGACTTTGCTTCCTTTGATATGTATATCGACAATGCTCTCGAGCTCAACAAGGAAATTCTTACTCTCGAGGACACCTATTACTTCTCCTTCCCCTGTAATGCTACCGAGAAAAAGGAGGACGGCACCTGGGCGCCCGTCGAGAAAAAGATGGAATCTCTCTTTATTGCCTCCTCAAAGGCTATGGGTGCATATACGGGCGAAACAAAGGGCGGTTATGTTATTGACAGCTCCTGGCAGCAGAATGACGGTCTTGTCAATACTCTTTCCGCAACAGCTCCCTTCGGCGCACCTTCAAAGAATTTCGACAGTAATAATATAGAAAAGGGAACGTGGAACATTATGCCCACCTATGACGGCGACCATATGTCCCTTCAGGGCGGTCTTATGAAGCCCAACAATGTAAGAGACTTTTATGTTGAGCATCTTTCAATGATAAACAGCCTGTAATTAATATAGTATAATAGTATAGAAAAAAGGCAGACTGTCCGTAGATTCACGGCAGGTCTGCCTTGATTTTATTTCAGCTCCTCAATGGGATCGACATTTTTTCCGTCCTTGATTACCTCGAAATGAAAATGAGGCTCCTGACTGCTTTCGCAGGGTAAATCTCCCGTTTTACCGACGGTGTCACCCTTTTTCATTACCGTGTCAAGCTTTACCGTTGTTCCCTGCTCCATACCGCAGTATCTTCCCGTAAAGTCACCAAAGTCGATTTCTATGCAGTAGCCGTAGGAGGTATCCGAATAAACCTTCGTCACTCTGCCGTTACCTACAGAGTAAACGGGTGTCCCTCTTTCGCAGGTGAAGTCGATTGCCTTATGCACCCGCCAGTCATCCATTGTTTCGTCGTAGGTAGGGGTGGGGGAGTAATCCTTGAGGATTTCGTCTTCGCTGGGAAGAATATAAGAGGTGTTGCCGTAGTCGGCCTTTGTTGTTTCAGCTGTTGTGGCGACAGTAGTGGTTTCCTTGGGGGCTTTGGTGGTAGTGGGAGCAGCTGTCGTCTGCTTCGCAGTGGTTTCTTTTTCAGTAGTGGTCTGAGTAAGTCTCGGGTCTGCCTCATCCTTTTTGTCTGCCTTGGCCTGCTCTGTGGCAAAGGAAACACTTGTGTTTGTGTCATAGGCAATTTCCGAAATAAGATCCGACGAGGCCTTGTATATCACTCCGATAGCCAGCGCAATCAGACCGAGACAGACAGCGCTTGTGATATAAAAGCCCTTACCGGTGTAAATGGATGAAAAAAGCTTCTTTTTATCCTTCATAAAAATTCCTCATTTCAATAAGTCTTTTCTTTACTTTTATTATGGATAGGGAGGGACTTTTTTATACTCAAGGAAAAAAGAGAAAAATTTTTTAAAAAAATAAGAACAAATGTTTGCATTTTCTGAAAAGATATGTTATACTGAAGATGCCGAACATTTGTTTATTGTTTTTACTTTCAATTTTAATAAGGAAAGAGGTAAATTTTTATGAAGCCTTTAAGTGAAAATCAGCTTCTTATTCTCGAATATCTCAAGCAAAGACTTGGTGACGGTGTGCCCCCCTCGGTAAGAGAAATCTGTCAGGCTGTGGGACTTCGCTCCACCTCTTCGGTCCAGGCTAACCTTGACGCCCTGGAGGAAAAGGGCTACATTGTCCGTGACCCGATGCTCAAGCGCTCCATCCGTATTGTCGGCCAGGCTGAAAATGTCCGCCACGTACCTCTTCTCGGTACGGTTACTGCCGGTCTTCCCATTTTAGCCGTTGAGCAGGTGGAATGCTATCTGCCCTTCACAGGCGGCCACCTTTCACCGGATAAGGAGCTTTTTGCCCTTCGTGTAAAGGGCGAAAGTATGATTAATGCGGGCATTTATGACGGGGATATTCTCTTTGTTGAAAAGACTCCGACTGCCCGTAACGGTGATATCGTTGTTGCCCTCATTGAGGATGAAGCCACTGTCAAGACCTTCTATAAAGAAAACGGTCACTTCCGTCTTCAGCCGGAAAACGATGCCTTCGAGCCTATTATTGTCAATGAGCTTATCATTCTGGGTAAGGCTGTTGCGATGATGAGATACCTTTGATGAATGCAGAATGCAGAATGCAAAATGCAGAATGGCGTGAAAGACTTCGGGAATGAAGTAATGATACACCGATGCTTTAAGTGCTAAACGTAAAACGATAAACGCTAAACGGGCGGGTAAGGCTTCGAAAAAACGAAAGTGACACACCGCTGAATAAAAGTGTATCCCGTAGGGGATGGCGCCTCGACATCCCGTCAGAATATGCGAAACGGATGATTATACACCGTAGGGACACAATGCATTGTGTCCGTAAAGGGGACCCCTCCGTCACGGCTTGCCGTATCCGCCCTGACAGCCTTCCATTTTCGAAAGGAGAAGTTCCCTATCGCAGAATATGTTTAACACTGTAGGGCGGGATGATATCATCCCGCCGAAAAAAATATCTTAAACAAAAAGTACTCGGTAAATAAGAATTTGTAGGTGAGATAATGATTATTTTAATTACCGGTGCATCACACACGGGTAAAACTGCTCTGGCTCAAAGGCTCCTCGAAAAATACAGATACCCTTACCTGTCGATAGACCATCTGAAAATGGGACTTATCAGAAGCGGTAATACAGACCTGACGCCCATGAGTGACGACAGAGAGCTGACGGAATACCTTTGGCCCATAGTCTGTGAGATGATAAAGACTGCTATCGAAAATGAGCAGAATCTTATAGTCGAGGGGTGCTATATACCTTTTGATTGGCAGAAGGATTTTTCTGATGAGTACCTTGACAGTATCAGATATTACTGCCTTGTTATGAGCGAAAATTATATCAGAAATCATTTCGATGATATAAAGAGGTATGCCTGTATAATAGAAAAACGCCTCGATGACAGCTACTGTACTATGGAAAGTGTGCTTAAGGATAATGCGCAGATGCTGACTCTTGCCGAAAGGCACGGAGTTAATTATGTGCTTATTGATGAAGAATATGAGATAGATATTCAATAATGAAAAAAGAGCTGACACTCGGTGTATCGGCTCTTTTATGTTTCTCTGCAGGGGACAGCAATAAAAAAGAACGGCTGTGCCGTTCTCGTTTAAGCGATATTTACTCTTATGAGAATGTTTCTTTTGTACTTTTTGCCCTGTTCGGTGAGAAATTTATATTTTTTTACCATAAAGAGCTCACCTGTACAGAAAAGCTTCGGGAAGATAATATGTAAGGGCTCGGCGGCTCCGGTAAATTCGAGGATTCTTTCGGCGCCGGTTTCTGCTTCGTCCTTTGTGACATCAATCTCTCTGAATAAGAGGGACTTGTCTATTTCATTCTTTTCTGTTTTCTTTGCGGCTTTGACAGAGGCTTTTTTTACTTTTTTATTTTCAGCCTTTTTTACTTCGGTTTTTTCTGTTACGGTACCGCAATACTTACAGTAATTGCTGTTTTTTGCAATTGATTTTTCACATGCTTTACAAACCATAATTAGCCTCCTTCATATTCTATAACTTTCATTATATCACTTTTTTTCGGAAGTATCAAGTTTTTTTGCAAGAAAAATCCATTTATAAAAGAAACGGAAAAGTGTACAAAAATTCATATGGAGACACCCCAATATATTGTGTATTATTTTTCTGATAAAAATACAAGAAATTGTGCCCGGACTATTGCAATCCGCAATATTTTGTGCTATTATTAGTCCTGCACCCGTTCCTGTGGGGCAGTAAAGCCCAATATATGGTGGTAGGGGATTTTTCACCGTAAAAGGAACGGAAACTTAATTTGTAATAATAACATAATATCAAAAGGAGGAAAAACCATGTATACCGTTTTAAAAAGAACAGGTAAAATTATCGACTTCGATTTAGCGAAGATCACCCAGGCAATCACACTCGCATTTGACGCACAGGGCAGAGACTACAATCCCGACATCATCGACTTCCTTGCACTCAAGGTTACAGCTGACTTTGAGCCGAAAATCAAGGACGGTCATGTTGCTGTTGAAGATATCCAGGACAGCGTTGAGCACGTTCTCGTTCAGGCAGGCTATTCCGATGTTGCAAAGGCATACATCCTTTACCGCCGTCAGCACGAAAAGCTCCGTGATATCAACACAACTCTTCTCGACTATAAGGAAATCGTTGATAACTATGTTAACGTAAACGACTGGAGAGTTAAGGAAAACTCAACCGTTACATATTCTGTCGGCGGTCTTATCCTCAACAACTCAGGCGCAATCACAGCCAACTACTGGCTTTCAGAGGTTTATGACGATGAAATTGCAAACGCACACCGTAACGCAGATATTCATCTTCACGACCTTTCAATGCTTACCGGCTACTGCGCAGGCTGGTCACTCAAGCAGCTTATTCAGGAAGGTCTCGGCGGCGTAACAGGCAAGATCACCTCTTCACCCGCTTCCCATCTTGCAACCCTCTGTAATCAGATGGTTAACTTCCTCGGCATTATGCAGAATGAATGGGCAGGCGCCCAGGCATTCTCTTCCTTCGATACCTATCTTGCTCCCTTTGTAAAGGTAGACAATCTTACCTACGATCAGGTTAAGAAGTGCATCGAGTCCTTTATCTACGGTGTAAACACACCCTCAAGATGGGGTACTCAGGCTCCCTTCTCAAACATCACTCTTGACTGGACAGTTCCCAATGACCTTGCTGAGCACAACGCTATCGTAGGCGGCAAGGAAATGGACTTCAAGTATCAGGACTGTAAGAAGGAAATGGATATGATCAACCGTGCCTTCATCGAAACAATGATCGAAGGCGACGCAAACGGCAGAGGCGTCCAGTATCCCATTCCCACTTACTCCATCACCAGAGATTTTGACTGGTCAGAAACTGAGAACAACAAGCTTCTCTTTGAAATGACCGCAAAATACGGCACACCCTATTTCTCAAACTACATCAACTCCGATATGGAGCCCAGCGATGTCCGTTCAATGTGCTGCAGACTCCGTCTCGACCTTCGTGAGCTTCGTAAAAAGTCAGGCGGCTTCTTCGGCAGCGGTGAAAGCACCGGTTCAGTAGGTGTTGTTACCATCAACCTTCCCCGAATCGCATTCCTTGCTGAGGATGAAGCAGACTTCTATAAGAGACTCGACAAGCTTATGGATATTTCCGCACGTTCTCTTGCTATCAAGAGAAAGGTTATCACCGGTCTTCTTGATGCAGGTCTCTATCCCTACACAAAGAGATATCTCGGCACCTTCGCAAACCACTTCTCAACCATCGGTCTCGTTGGTATGAACGAAGCAGGTCTCAACGCAAAATGGCTCAGGGCTGACCTTACACACAAATGTACACAGAAGTTTGCACAGGATGTTCTCAACCATATGAGAGAAAGACTTTCCGACTATCAGGAAATGTACGGCGACCTTTACAACCTTGAAGCAACTCCTGCTGAGTCAACCTCCTTCCGTCTTGCAAAGCACGACCTTAAGCACTATCCCAACATCATCACTGCAGGTGATACAAAGAAGGGCGAGGCTCCCTACTACACCAACTCCTCACACCTTCCCGTCGGTTACACAGACGATATCTTTGAAGCACTCGACATCCAGGATGAGCTTCAGACACTTTATACATCAGGTACTGTTTTCCACGCCTTCCTCGGCGAAAAGCTTCCTGACTGGAAGAGTGCAGCAGCTCTTATCAGAAAGATTGCCGAAAACTACCGTCTTCCCTATTACACTCTTTCTCCCACATATTCCGTATGTAAGAACCACGGCTACATCGTAGGCGAAGAGTACAAGTGTCCCGAATGCGGTGAGGCAACTGAGGTTTACAGCCGTATCACAGGCTACTACCGTCCCGTACAGAACTGGAACGACGGTAAGAGCCAGGAATTCGAGCACAGAGTTGAATACAACCCTGCAAAGCTCGGTAAGGAAATCACAAAGGCTTTTGAAACAGCAAAGGAAGAATGTGCTCAGTGTGAAAACGAGGACAAGATCATTCTCTTTGCTTCAAAGACCTGCCCCAACTGCAAAATGGCAGCAAAGTTCCTCGATGATGCAGGTGTAAAATACGAAAAGGTATTAGCTGACGAAAACCCCGACCTTGCAAATGAGTTTGATATTCATCAGGCTCCCACTCTCGTTGTTATCAGCGGCGGCAAGGCTGAAAAAATCACTAACCTTTCCAACATCAGAGCATATACAGAAAGATAAATCTATCGAAATAAGAACCCGACCCGACGAGCAATCAAAGATTGCGGTCGGGTACCCCGGAACCTTGTTGTTGCACAATAAAGAAAGCGGACAAAAATCCTGTCCGCTTTCACTTATGATGAGGTGAAAAATATGTATGACGTTATAATTATAGGCGCAGGCCCTGCAGGACTTACGGCATCCGTTTATCTCCGCAGAGCCGACAAAAGTGTTCTTGTCCTTGAAAGAGAGACCTTCGGCGGTCAGATTACCCATTCACCCAAGGTTGAAAACTATCCCGGCTTTGTAACAATGACGGGTAGTGAGCTTGGCGACAGACTCGTTGAGCAGGCTATGGCTCAGGGTGCAGAGTTCGAGCTTGACAAGGCAGTTGCAATCGAGGGTACCCCCGGCGATTACACCGTAAAGGGCGAAAGAGGGGACTATAAGGCAAAGGCAGTTATCATTGCCGTAGGCAGTGAGCACAGACGCTTAGGTCTTGACAAGGAGGATAAATTCACGGGTGAAGGCATTTCCTACTGTGCAGTATGCGACGGAGCCTTTTATGCAGGCAAGGAGGTAGCCGTTATCGGCGGCGGTAACAGCGCCCTTCAGGAGGCAGTTATGCTTTCAAAGCTTTGCACAAAGGTTACGGTAGTCCAGAATCTTGCCTTTGTTACCGGTGAGCCGAAGCTTAAGGAGGAGCTTGACAAAAAGGGCAATGTTTCCTTCGTTTATTCAACCGTAGTCAAGGAAATCAAGGGCGAGGATACCTTTGAGGGTATAGTCATCACAAACACAGAAACGGGCGAAGACTCACTTCTTACCTGCGACGCGGTCTTTGTGGCTATCGGACAAAAGCCGATGAACGACCCCTTTAAGGATAATGTAAGCCTTAACGAATACGGCTATATCAACGCCGATGAAAGTTGTCTTCCCGAAAATGCAGAAAAGGGTATTTTCGTTGCAGGCGACTGCAGAAGCAAGAGAATCAGACAGGTTGCCACAGCCGTTGCTGACGGAGCCGTTGCCGCCCTTGCCGCAGTAAGCTTTACGGACAGCATATAAGAAAAAGCCGCATTGGGCGGCTTTTTCTTATATGCAGAATAGGCGGGGAAGACTTCGGAAAAACCGAAAGCGTCTTGCCGCCATTTTTATATGTAATATCGTAGGGACACGGCGTGCCGTGTCCGTTTTTATGCGTGGGTAAAAGCGAGCTCTTCCTTTTTTTATTTATCTTTTTTTGTAACTCTTTGTTCTTTTTTTGCGTTATATATTATGCAAGGTCTTTCTGTCGTTTTTCTTAAGATCTCCCTTTTTTATTGACAAACGGGGAAGAAGGGTGATATTTTTAAGGGGAATAGAGGTGTACATAATGAAAAAATCACGCTTTTTCAGTCAGGATAAAACATCATCCGCAGTTTTGCTTTTCTTTTTAATAATACTCGCTGATTTATTGGCGGCAGTTCTGGGCTTCGGCGGTGCCTTTTTCTTTGCATTTATCACAGGGGATTTTATGTTTTCCAGCTGTGAAAGCCTCGTAGTCAGCGTCTGCGCAGTATGCTTTAATCTGCTGATGACCTTATATGCCTACAGAACAATTCAGCCGAAAAAGCTTAAAGCAATCGGCTTTGCTAATTTGGTGATGTCACTGTTTCCGTTTGTGATTAATTCTGTATATTATCCGTTTACTTATTTGATTGCAGATGCTTTATCTGAGTTGGCAGGAATTTCCGAAAGCTTTAATTTTTCCGATTTCAGATTGTTTTTATCGGAGCTTGTTTCAGTGCCCCTATGCGGTTTGTGTTTTATTTTGCTTTTAAAGCTGAAAAAAGGAGACGGAGAGAAACACACATACAAGCTCTCTTTTTGCTGCCTTTCATTAATCACAGTTTTGTTTTTCGGTTTTGTCAGTTTTGTCAGTCTGTATGTTTGTAACACGCCCGTTTCCGAGGAGTTTAACTATTCAGCTTCAGAAGAATTGGCAGACTTAATTACTGAGTCTTTTCAAAAAGACCGTACCGTTAAGCTTTTTGACAGCATAACGGGGGAGACGGATTTATCACGGGCAGATGCCCTTTTAAGAGAGGACGGCTTTATTCCCCACACTGAAATTAAGGAATATATAAAGGATAAAGAGAAGCTGGACATACAGCTTGACAATCTTAAGGGGCTTTTGAGCGATGATGGGATAACAGTGTATACAAAGCCCGATGACGGACATATATCTTACCTTAATGATTGTATTATGCTTTCGGCATCTGAAAACGGTAAAGTAAAATGGAAGAAAATGACATATGATGTTTTTTCGGTGGAAGAAGACAAAACGGATAAAGCAAAAGAAACTTTCAGTGTATTCAGAATCGGTGATGATAAAAAGTCCGTTCTTAAAGAGTTGAAAAAGGTTGCCGACATTTCATCATATTCCGTGGAATACGGCGAAAACACAGTAAAAGAGGTTTATGATTTCAATGCCGTTAATGACATAAGCTTTTTACATCTGGTTGAAATAATATATTTTAATGCATCCGTAGTTTTTGAAAACGGCATACTGAAGGACGGTAATTATACCTACACTCTCGAAACCAATGCAGAGAGTGATGAAATCGAAGTATTTGAAGAGGAGTACAGAATAGGTGAATAAAAACAGGTGCTGTTGCGACTGCAACAGCACCTGAAATTTTGTGTTCAGATTATTCAAATGTATAAGTTATAATCTTAGTAAGCTCTGCGGAAACCTCTTCTCTTCCGAAAAGACCGGTCATAAGCTTCGCCGTGCATTTGATGGGCATCTCAATATGAATTGAAACGATATTGCCGTCCTTATCAAGAGTAAACTTTAAGACGGTTGACGAGAAGGTTATGTCGGCATTTCTGAGGATAGCGCCCTTTGTAAGGTCCTTGATTTCATCTGTGTCGGGGCCGACAAAGCCAAAAAGCAATTGATTGCCGCCCATAGAAGATGTATAAGGATATACTTTCCATAAGTAAAGACCTGTGAAATAGTACACTTCATCGTATAATTCAACCTCATATTCGGTGAAGCCGTCTTCCTTTTCGGTAATCTTAAGGTCACTTACGCCTGAAATGGTAAAAGCTGAATTACAATCGAAAAAGGGAGTGATGTAGCTCGCATCATAGGTGACAGTTTTCGTTTTTTCAGTTAAGTCGAAGGCTTCAAGAAGTTTTTCCGCAAGATCGTCGTTGTTTATTTTTTCGGGAATCGAAACCTCACCGAGAGTACAGGAGGTTTCAATTTTAGCCGATATGGTTTCATCGGTTTTCGTACTGTCATTCGCCAGGGCGTTTCTTAAAGTAAGAAGATTTTTATTGTCTTCCTTATTTATCAGCTGACTATGTACCGGTGTATAATCGTTTTTGTATTTGAGAGGGAAATAAAGGGATGCTGCCTCATAGGCGATAATGCCGAGGACAAGAAAGATTGCTGCTACGACAGCTAGGATTTTTTTTGTTTTCTTTTTCATTTTTTGTGATTCTCCTTTTGTTTTGTTGTGATTTAAGTTTACACCTTTTTTTACCGTAAGACAATAACATAAACTGCAAAAAAAGCGGATACTTTTTTACAAAAACTGCAAAAACTGTTTTTTACTTCCTTATTATTTCTCCTGCTTCTTTTATGTCACCGATGATAAAATCCGGCTTATATTCCTCAGGTAATTCCTGGCCCTTGAGATTCAGCCATACACAGGTAATTCCCGATGCATTTGCTCCCTTTATGTCCGAAGTGAGGGAATCACCCACAAGGATTATTTTTTCAATGTTCTTTTCTTTTATATGGGACAGAACATAGTCGAAGTATTCCTTTTTCGGCTTCTGGTGGCCGATGGTCTCGGAAACGAAAATATCCGTAAAGAAAGAGATAAGACCGCTTCTCGTAAGTCGGTTTTTCTGGGTTTTCTCAATGCCGTTTGTGACGATATAAAGGTCGTAGCCCTCTTCCTTAAGCTCACGGCAAAGGTCAACGGCACCGTCAAGGGTATTTCCTCCTTCACCTAAAAGAGAAAGGTATTTTTCGTTGATTTCAAAGGGATCGGTCTCTGTTTCAAAATTGATTGCTTCAAAGAATTTTCTGAAACGTGTTCTTTTAAGCTCAGGCTTTGTAAGCTCTCCTCTTTCGAGAGCCTTCCACATTCCCTGATTAATTTTTACATATGTTCCGATGTTTTCTTCCGTTACGGGAACACCGTAAAGCTCCATAGTTTTTCTCAAAGCACAGTCCTCATCCTTGTCGAAATTGAGAAGGGTATTGTCTGCGTCAAAAAGGACGGTGGTATATTTTTTGTCCATAGCTGTCACCTCTGAAAATATTCTACTAAAAAAGTTCATCTCTGTCAATGATATAAGTATTCTTACAAAATAGTAAAAATTTCTCATTTTCTCTTTACTTTTATTTTTCTTGTGGTAAAATCATAATGTATAACTATCTAATGAAAGGCAGATTGATTATGTCATCAGATACATTCACCGAGGGTATCATTCCCGGCGGTCTGCGTGAAAAAAATGAAATAATGCTTCTGGTGTGCTATCTTCTAAAGAATTTGAAAAGATCCCTTACCAGAACTCAGATCAACGAAATTTTAAGTGAATGCTCCGTTGCTAATTATTTTGAGCTCAACGGTGCCGTAAGTGAGCTGATTTCGGGCGGTCAGGTTATCAGCGAAATAGCCGACGGTGATGAGCTTATAACTATCACGGGCAAGGCTGAGCTTGATGTTGCCGCTATCGAAAAAACCTTACCCCGTTCCGTAAGGGAAAAGAGCGTGGCTGCGGCTATAAGAGTGCTTTCAAGAGAAAGAATAATCAAGGAAAGCACCGTTGAAATTTTGCCTCTTGAGCACGGCTTCCATGTTAAATTCACCGTAATGGATATGGATACTGAGCTTTTGAAAATTACCGTTTATGTTCCCGATGAAAGCCAGATTGAAACGGTAAAGAAAAATTTCTTCAATAATGCTGTTTCAATTTATTCCGATATTATTTCTTCACTTACCACAAAATAAAAGAAAGGACAAGAAAAGTATAATGAAAAAGTTTTTAGCCTTTTTTACTGCAACTCTTCTGCTTTTCGGCGGAGTGTTTATGATTTACTGGAAGCACGTAAGGCCGTCGGATTATATGGTCTTTGTTGAGTCCTTCGGTCACGGTGTTATTACCGTCGACAGCAAAAACACCGAGGGCACCGATGAAAAATACCGTGTTGCCTGCGAAAACGGACAAACCCTTACTTTAAACATAAACCCCGAAAGAACCGACTCCACCTATTACGATCTTAAAAAGCTTGTTGTAAACGGAATCAATGTTACTGACGAAGTGAATATGCTTCAGTACAAGGTGGTAGCAGATAAAAAGCTCAATGTTCTTGCCTTTTTCAAAAAGGGTAAAAGACCTGAGGGCTATAAGGCTGAGGAGGAAAGCTCCTCAATCAAAAAGCCTGCAATTGACAAATATGCCGACAATAAATATATCGGCTCCTATGCAGCCTACGATATAAAGGACCCCTGCATTTTTTACGATGAAAAGACAGAGTATTACTATTGCTTCGGCTCGGATAACGTAGTTATAAAGTCAAAGGATCTTGTCAACTGGTCTGCCCGTACAACCTATTTCCCGACACCCGAGGAGGCACAGAGCAATACTATAATGTCCTTCTCTGCCTTCAAGAGCGTTAAAAATTGGGCAAAGGAGCACGGCTACGGAAGCGACGAAACATATTCTAACGAAAGTCAGGACAGAACACCTCTTTCTCCCGAAATTATTTACCGTAAGGGTGTTTACTATCTTTACTTCTCCCTTACCAAAACCTCTGATGCCAATGAAAGTGCAATTTTCTGTGTAACAACCGACAATCTTGCATCAGCAATTGAAAACAAAAAGTGGAAGGATGCAGGTCTTGTAATCAGCACCTGCGGAAGACACGCAGGAACAGAAATTGTCGAAAATGAAGAGTCGGGTGAAAAGACAAAGCTTTCCGTCAAGGCATCCTATGATGAGGCAAATGCCGTTCATCCCGCAGTTATCAATACAGAAAACGGTCTGTTTATGATTTACGGCGGCTCCTACGGCAGAGAAAAGATAAAGGGCGAAATTTATATGGTTGAGCTCAGCCCGAAAACAGGTCTGCTCAAGGCTGCAAGTCCCTTTAACAGTAAGGGTGAGGTTGTGTCTACTCTCCACGGCTCATCAAGATACCAGGCAGGTACTCTCATCGCAAAGCCGGGCCGTATTCCTGCTCTTTCCAAAAACGAAGGCAGTCTTTTAAGCGGTGCCGATATTGTGTATAACAAGAGCACGGGCTATTATTACCTCTTCCTCACCTACGGTGTCCAGGAAAGCAACTATAATATCCGTGTTGCAAGAGCAAAATCTCCCGAAGGACCTTACACGGACTTCGCCGGAGCAGAAATGACTGATTTCGGCAAAAGCTCAGGAAATAATCAGTACACCAAGGGTCTTATGCTGGTGGGCGGTTATAACTTCCTTGCAAGCAGCAACGGCGGTGTAACCTATACCGATATAGGCAGAGCCTCAATCGGCAGCCCCTCAATCGTCAAATCCTCAGGCGGAAAATGGTTTATGGCATCCCAGTCACAGCTTTATTATAAGGTTGATTCCGAAATCACAACAGGTGCCGTTCAGGCAGTAAATAAGGGAATGACCGACGTTTATCCCTTCCCGAGCCTCGAGGTGAGAGAGCTCAGGTGGACTGTTGACGGCTGGCCTCTTGCTTGCCCCGAAACCTATTCGGGCACAGCTGCAAGCACAAAGGTAAAGCAGAGCTCTCTTTACGGCAATTGGGATACAATTATATTTGAGCCCACCGGAAACGGTGAGGATTACAAGGCCGTTGAAAGAAACACCTCGCAGACAGTAACTATCCTTGAAAAGGCTGTTATAACCGAAAGGGATATTCTCAAGGGTAAAAAATTCAGCTCCGACGGTACACTCAAAAAGGAAGACGGTTATTACTCGGTTGTTATTGATTCCGTAAAATACAGCATATATCCGATGGCTGTATGGGACTTTGAGCTTAATGAGGGTACGGTAGTATTTACCGGTTACAGCGAAGACGGCAAGGCAATCTGGGGCAAGAAAAACTTTTCGGATGCCCTCGGAATAAACACTACAACCTTCTATTATCTGCTTGAAATGTGCGACGAGTCGGTCAAAAACGACTATAACGAAAGAATGCAGAAAATCAGTGCAAACCCCTCACAGACGGATATTGATGCTATGACGGGTGAGCTTGTTGAGATTGTCTTAATCAATTCGAAAAAATGATAAAAAGGGTTTCTTTGGTCTGAACCGAAAGAAACCCTTTATTAATCTTGTTTTATGCGGGCCGGACATTTTTACAGCTCCCGCTTTTTACTGCTCTGTATAATTTTTCGTTTAAATCAGTGCCTCGTTTTATCGGAAAAGCATTCGCAATATCTTGCCTGGAAGGAGGGCTCGTGGTCTCCGGCATAAAGATGGCTTAAATCTCCGTACTGTATGCAGGTGAAAATTGCTGTTCCCTGCTCTCTTTCCTGGGTGGCGAGTCGGGTAACGGATGTAGGCAGAGCCACAAAATTATGCCACATAATCATAGGTGATATGCCGAAAATATGAGAAAGAATTACGGATTCCACGCCAAAATGGCAAAAGAGGACAATACGGGCATGGCTTTCCTTTTCCACCTGAAAAAGCTTTCCCTTGTGGTTATATCCGTATTTTCTGAGAAGCTCGTCAATTCCGTCGCAAACCTCTTTATACTGCTTGTATACTCCGCCTTTTTTCATCAGCTTAACTCTGTGCCAGCGGTCATAGGAATAATAATCCGGCTGTGCTGTCCAATAAGAGGGCAGACGGTCCCAGCAGCAGGTCTTTCTGAATAAGCCCTGACTTACCTTGCCCTCAAACTCTGTGAGCCAGGGAAGAGTTTCGGCGGTACGGTTCATTTTTTCAAGGGTATATGAGGCGGTTTTCTGTGCCCTTCCTAAGGGTGAGCAGTAAAAATCCGTTATTTCAAGCTTTGAAAGTCTTTCAGCAAGGAGCCTTGCTTCTTCTATTCCTTTATATGTGAGGGAGTCTCTTTCGTAATCGGGGTCTCCGTGACGGACAATAAGTATTTCCATAATTCTCTCTCCTTTCGCATTTTTCATTATATCACTTATTTTATTGTTTATCAAGATAAAGAGATTTGGGCACGATTTCTTTATATTTAAACTTTTATTTCTGTGCGGAAGTGAATTTCACAGTTTATCCTGAAGGAGTCCACATCGCTGTCGTAAACGGTTTTTCCGGTGGTGATACTTATGATGTTTTCATTGCTTTTCATAAGTATATTCATAACGCTTTCCGTAAGGGTGTATACGGATGCGGGAGAAAATTCGAGGGGAATAAAGCAGTTCATAGCGATTTTTATGCTGTTCACTTCGGTTTTGTTACCCTCTTCGTCCTCGGAAAAATAAAGGCTGTTTTCTGTTGCTGAGAAGGAAAAGTAGTTTTTTCTTATTGGCACGGGCAGATTCTGACCCTCGTATGCCCTGATTGCTCTGCAGGTGTCGCTGAGAACCTCAGCCTTTGTGATAACATCTATGAAGGAGTCGATAAGAACGGTCGCTGACTGCATTTCATCCCTCCTTATGGACTATTGCCCAATAGTATAATTTTTTCTTTCCTAAGTAAACGGGCTCACAGTGGTCTGTGGCAAAGGTGTCTTCACCGAAGAACAGAGTGAAGCTTTTATTCTCGAGATATCTGACATCAACCTCAGGCGGTGCAAGGAGAAGATATTTATTAAGTCCGTCGTAGCCGAGCTCCGTAGGTACACCGCTTAAATATATTTTGTTTTTATATCTCAGAGGCTGAAGAAAGGCATTGAAGAAAACAGTAGTATTTCCGTCTGTGGACGAGACTGTTACGCCGTATTTCTCAAAAAAAATGTTTTTAATGGTAATATTATTTTCCACGGAAGAAAAAACCTCCGTCAACCAGGATTGATGAAGCAGCAGCGATTGCTTCATCTCTTGATCTTGATTCGAAGCTCATTTCTTTTTCGAGATTTCTTCTCACGGTCATATCGCCTGCAGTATAGCTTTCGAATTTATCCGTTTCCGACATACGGGAGAGAAAGAAATAGTAATGGGCAATGGCTGCCGCCGTGTGAATAATAAGAGGGTGGTTTTTGTCGGTGCCTGATTTAAGGTGGCCGAGAACCCATAAAAGGCCTCTTTCGCAGGAGGGCATTAGCTGTTCAGGAGTATATGAATCCATATCCGCATAATTCTTAAGACAGGTTAATACATCGCTGATGTGATCCATAGCATCACCTCTTATTCAAACTTAAGAACCTTTGCAGCGTCGTTGTAAATTTTTGCAAAGCCTGAAATTGAGGTCACGCTTGCTCTTTCAATCTGTCTGTCAATGAGCTTGTCATAGTCGGTTACGATGCCGCCTGACTGAACTCTTTCGATAGCACTTGTTTTGTCGATAGCGATGATTTTATCGCTGTCGATGCCGGGGAAGCAGATAATTTCTGCACCGAAGGGAGTGATAAGCTTACCTGTTGCATGGAAGTTGAGGCCTGCTGCGGAATCTCTGAATTCTTCCATTCTGAGAAGCTTTGATGCAGATTCCATATTCATAATGAGAGTTGTAAGTCTGAACTTATCAAAGGATTTCCATATATTGATAAGGTCACCGTATGTAAGATTGTCTGCATTTTCGGGAAGGATTACTTCGCTTTCCTCACCGCAGCCGTCATCACTGAGAAGCTCGGTGATTGCGTTATAAAACTGAGTGCTTGCGATTGAATTACCGATCTGCTTGAGAGCGATAGTGAAAAGATCAAGACGCTGATACTTAATTGCCTCGTAGGAAGCTGTGATCATTCTGCCGATTTTATGAAGCTTTACAAGGTTATCCTTTACGGTAACTCTTGTTTCGGGGATATGGGTGCCTTCAAAAATCGGGCTGAGATAATCCTCGTTTTTAGAAATATCCACAGCAAGTGAACGGTAATCAAGAGAGTCGATGTCTGTTGTTGTGGCAACGATGCGGGAAACGAGATCCTTTTCGGCAAAGCCCTGATGAACTGCTCTTGAGATATATTCGGGGAAAAGAGTAGCAGACTCTGTGGTTCTGAAAAACTTTTCGATGGAGTCGCTGTTCTTTCCGCTTACCTTGATGTCAAAGCGCTTGAGCTGACGCTGATAAGCATCAAGACCCTCGAGAGAGGTGCCTTTGTAATTTTCGCTGGGGTCAATACCTTCAAGGGTCTGGGTGAAGGATTTACCCGTTGTGTAAAGACCTTTTTCAAGTCTGATATTATCGAATGTAGCCATATTTCAAATTCCTCCTTAAAGTATAATTCCGCAAAGGGAAGCAGCTTCGTCGATGCCTACGACTAAAATATCTCTGCCGTTGGTGTCCTTTTTAACGCCGCCTGCACCGTTGCCTGAAAGCTTGCAATAACCGACTGCGGGAGCTTCACCGCTGTAGGGTACTTCAGCATAGCCCTTGATAAGCACGCTTGCTGAGCCTTCCTCGCTGTAGGTGCAGACGCCGACAATACCTTCACCGTCTGCTGCCTGAGCGACAGTATAATCGTCGGACATAGCTACGGTGCATCCTTTGTTAAGATTTTCTGATGAGTTGAGTGTTACTTCATTTCTGCCGTAACCGTCAAGATAATTGAGCATAATATTTCCTCCTTAAATTCTGAAATCTGAATTGTCGTGATTTGTTTTTTCTTTTGCCGCCGCCAGCTGAGGTGAAAGGGGGAGACGGTCATTTGCCTGAGCTTTCAGCGAATGGCAAAGGTCCTTTACCTCGTTGATGTCCATACTCTCACAGCCCTTGATAAAGGCTGACACATTGACTGACGGCATAATGATAAGAGCATATTTTTTAATCTCTGCCGTAAGATGCTCACGGTAAGCCTTACCCTCTGCGGCGAGATTTTCCAAAGCGGAAATGTGTGCCCTGAGGCTTTCCATTTCCGAAAAAGTGATAAGTGTGTCTTCCTTGAGACTTTTGAATTTTTCGATTGTCATAGCTTTTTCTGTTTCCTCCCTTTTGAAAGATTTGGTTACTCCTGCCTTTTTTTGGGCAGGTACAGCCACAAAGGACCATTCATATGCGTCGGTGGGGTTTTTGAGTACACCGACGCATATCTTATTGCCGTAGGTCTTTCCCTTGATGTGCTCGCAAAGATGCTTTTTCATATCCTTTCCGCACATGGAGCAGATACATTCCTTCATGGCACAGCCTACACTGATTTCTTTTTTGATACCGCCTTCAATTTCCTTTATGACGGCTGTGTTTTCTTCGGTACGAAGCATATATGCTCTTGCTTTGAGCGCAGTATATTCTTCTCCGCAGGAGGTCTTTTCTCCCGGATGCTTTTCAATGTAGGTTCTGAAAATTCTTGCTCTCTGATCCTTTGAGCTCATGCTGTGGTCAGAAATACCTGTCTTTCCCTCAAAAAGCTTTCCGAGAGTGACTAAGCTTTCGGTGCTGAAGCGCTCGAAGTCTCTGTCTACCTCGTTATCACAGAGAGTGACGGTAAAGAGATAAACATCCTCTTCGGTGAGGGGAGAACGGGTATAGGTATTGATAAGCTCAAGCTCCTTTTCAATTTTCATATTCATCCTTTTCACCTCCCATTTCGTAATAAATGCGTTCACTCTGTGCTTTGTAAAGCTCACCTTGTGCCATAAGAGTAATATCCTGAAGGGTAAGATTATCCCATTCGACGCTGAAATCACAGCTGTAGCCGTGTAAATTAAGGAAGGTACGGCATATTCGGTTAATTACGGGAGTGATTTCTCTGCGGTAGGCATCAATTTCACTTGTAAGAATATCAGCCTGCTGATAGCTCATTCTTTCGCTGGTGGACCAGTTAAGACCGAGCAGAAAGGGAGGGATACCGAGCTTTGACACAATTTGCTCCAAAAGCTGTCTTACGGGAACCTCGCTGTCGAGAATCTGGTTATCGGCACCGATAGCCTTGATGCTCACGTCACCGACTGCAACGAAATCCTTTACCGGTCCGCCGGCCTTCATTGTGTTGCCCCATTCCTTTGCAACCTGGAGTGCCCTTTCCTGAGCATAAGCCTTGTCAATAGCATCGTTTTGCGGCTTATAGGTTACGGCAAAGCGGACATTGCCCACTCTCTCCCAATTGAGACCGAGGGTATTGAAAATTTTTAAAAGCACGTCCGAAACAAAGGGGAGTCCCTTGAGCACTGAGGTGCCGTAAATTTTTCCCGGCTCGGGATTATGAACGGACAAAAGGATAAGCTCGGGGTATTTAACGGGGGCAAAATTACCTGCAGAGGTTTCGGAGCTTATAATAATATCGAGAGGCGATTTGCCTTCGCCGAGATAAACTCTGTCGAGGGGGCTTACATAAAGGTGGGTGATTGTCGAGGAATTAACCAGCATTTCTCCGACGGCTGTGCCCATGGTCAGAAGCTGGTCAAAAAAGGTGCCCACAAAGGCAGATATACCGTTTCTCGTTCCGCCGACATTGACGTTTTCCAAAAAGTATGAAAGCTCTTCCTCTGCCGCTTTATCCTCGCAGGTGACCTTGAAATCACCTAAAAGGCGCACAAGCTTGCTTATGGCGGCGTCGATAACGGGAACAGCCTCTCTCAGACTCATATAAAGCCTTGTGTCAACGGGAGCTGAGGTCATTGAGGCGGAAAGGGAAGAAAAGGGGTGAACAGAGCTTCCTGTCTGGGGGACAGCGACCACTTCCCTGACCTCAGGTTGTTTTTTGCGTTTTCCTAATGCCAAAATATTCTCCTTTCTTTTGTCCGCACGGGACAAATATTTTTATGCTCTTGAGGCGGAGATGACGAAAAATCCGCTGTCGCCGCCCCTATCAAGAACTGTAGAGACAAAATATCTTATATCGTCCATAGCGTGGTCGTTTTCTTTTTTCGGTGTGTCTCTGGTCGAGCTTTCTTCCCAACGGTAAAGGGAAAATTCCTTGATTGAGGCCAGGCACACCGGTGAGATAACTAATTTCCCCTCTCTGAAGGCACTATGGACCTTTCTGATTCCCGCAACAACATCGTTTTTAGCGGGGATAACCTTATATTTACCCTTTCTTCTTATACATTCGGCAAAGGAGGCAGCGGATGGGTCGATGACGACACCCTCGATTTTTCTGCCGTCGGCAAGCTGACACAGCTTTTCGTAATACTCCTCATCGGTGAGCTGCTTTCCTTCGTGACGGGACGAATAATAGTATTCATCAAAGCGGTACCATTTGCTGTCATAAAGACCCCATAAGCCCAGTGAGGTGGGGTTTACCGTGCCGTAATCGCAGGATATGTAATGCTTTTGGAAGGTGTCCGTCGGAGGCATACGGGTGAATTTTCCGTTCGCCGCGTCGGGATAAACAAGTCCGTCAACGGCGACCCATCTGCCTAAAACGAAGCGCTCATAAAAGGCACCGCTGTAAAGCTTCTCATACCGTCTTATGACCTTTTGTGAAAGAGAAGGATTATCCTCCATGAGGAAGTGAAGGTATAGGCAGTTTTTCTCCTTTGCCTTTTTTATCCATTCCTCATAAAACCAATGCTTCGGGTTTTCGGGGTTACAGTTGAACCAGAATTTTGAGCCGCCCAGGGAGCAACGGGCAAGGGCCTGTTCAACAAAGGAACGGGGCATAAGAGCCACCTCGTCAAGAAGAACACCGCCTAAGGTCATACCCTGAATGAGCGCGGCGGAGCTTTCGTCCCTGCCGCCGAAAAGGTAAAAACGGTTGGTTCGGTTTTTGTAAGAGATTTCGATAAGATTCTGACTGAGCTTCTCTTTGCAATCAAAACCGAGGCTTGTGAGAAGCGGAACGAGAGAAACGGTAATGTTCCGTCTCAGGGAAGCGATGGTTTTGCCGCAAATTGCAAAGGATGTTCTGTCAAAGGCGTAAAAGGCCCACAGTATAAAAGAAAGAGACATACATGTGGTCTTTCCGCTTCTTACCGCCCCGTCGCAAATAAGTCCGTCAAGGCTGCTGAAGGGTGAGGACTTATGCCACCAGGAAAGGGCAGTAAGCTGTTTTTTGGAAAAGGTGGAAAAGGTGCTGCTACTCATCTTCTTCATCTCTTAATGCGGCTGCACCCTTTTCGATAGCACTGAAAAGAGAGGCCACCGGATTGCTTTCCTCCTGACAGGAGATTTGCTGAAGATGTTCAAGGGCCTTGAGACGGTCGAAAAACTTTATTTCGATGTCTCCGCCCTTTTTTCTTTTTATATCGGATATGTTATATAAATCCATCTTACTGATTTCCTCTGCTGTGACGTCATCCTTGAAAAGAAGACTTACCGCATCGGCAAAGCATCCGAAGGCAAGACGGTAATAACCCGATATAATATCCTTCTGAGAGGCTCTTTTTTCTCTGTCACTTCTTTCGATTTCCTCTTTTATTTCTTTTTTCTTAAGCAGTCGTGCGGCGCTTTTTTCGGGGAAGAGATATCCCGATTTTGATGCCGCTTCGCTGCCGTTTCTCGAAAGACAGTAATAGGTACAAAAAAGCTTTTCCTTTGAGGTGAGATTGCTGATTTCAATGAACTCCTTTCTTTTTGGATTATATTTTGTCTCTCACCTATACCTCCAAAACTGCTCTTTTTTGCGTGGTTTACGCAAAAATCACCGCTATTTTGCGAAAATATTTTATAAAAATTAAAAAAGTTATAAAAAAGAGTTATTTTTGAACCCTTTATTGACTTTAAATTAATAGTGTTGTATAATTTAGTTGCTGAAGGGAAAAGCAGCAATTGAAAGGAGCTAACAAAAATGGAAAATATATCAAACTGGCTTACTGAAAACTGGGGCAAAATCGTTGCTCTTATTGACAAATTCTTTCAGATTCTCATGGAAGCATTGAACTGATTAAACAAAAAGCCGGAAGCCGCAAGAAAATTTTTTCTGCGGCTTCTTTTTGTGCAACAACAAGGTTCCGGGGTACCCGACCGCAATCTTTGATTGCTCGTCGGGTCGGGTTCTTTTTTTGCGAAAAAGTCTTTATTTTGAAGTTATAATGTAATATAATAAAAAATCGGATGAACCTTCATCCGGAAGGGGGATTTCTATGTCTGCTTTTGAAAAAATCCTCAACCAGAGCGAAGAATATTTAAAAATCAAAGAGAATATACGCCGGGGGGTTCACCCTTTCGGCGTTATCGGTCTTTCCCGGATTCATAAAGCTCATTTTATTTCTTCTCTGGTAAAGGAAACGGGCAAAAGGGCGCTTATTATCTGCTCCGATGAGGGCGAGGCAACAAAGCTTTGCAAGGATATTTCTGCCTTTTGTGACGGGGCACAGCTTTATCCTGCCAAGGATTTCCGCTTTCGTGACAGTGACAGCAAATCTCTCGACTTTGAGCAAAAGAGAATGGGTGTTTTGAAAAACATTCTCGACGGTGAGTGCAGCTTTGCTCTTTGCAGCATCGAAGCGGCTATGCAGGTCACAATGCCGAGAGGTGAGCTTGAAAAGCGCTCGTTTAAAATTGAGATTTCTCAGGAGCTTTCCATTCACGAGGCAATCAATGTCCTTCTTTCCGCCGGCTACAGCCGTACCGAGCAGGTCGAGGGCGCGGGACAGTTTTCTCTTCGTGGCGGCATACTTGACATCTTTTCGCCGGGAAACGAAAATCCCGTAAGAATTGAATTCTGGGGAGACACGGTTGACTCGGTTTCTTCCTTTGACACGGACAGCCAGAGAAGAAAGGAAAGCCTCGATTTTGTGAAAATTACACCCTGCCGTGAGGTTATTTTTGACTCTCACGAGGAAATGAAAAAAAGACTTGAAGCTTTTCTGCCCTTTGTCAAGGGCAAGGGAAGTGTAAAAGCGAAGGCCCTTATAAACGAGGATATCGAAAAGCTCAGTCACTTTATTAATGTGGCAAACGACAAATATATTTCCCTGGCTTATGAGAAAAAGGAGACAATCCTTGACTATATGCAGGACTGCCTTATTTTTATCTGTGAAAGCTCTTCGGTCAAGCAGAAATTCAATTCCGCCTCGGCTCTTCTTAACGAGGACATAAAGGCGATGTTTGAAGAGGGGATACTTACAAAGGGGCTCGACGTCTTTTCTCTTACCTGGAACGAAATACTTGCCTTTTATGAAAAAAGTGCCACAGTTTATATGGATAACCTTGCACGAGGCTCCTTTGACACACCTGTAAGGGCACTTGTAAGCGTCAATGCCTCTCTGCTTTCTCGTTGGGACGGAACGCTGTCTTTTCTTATGGAGGATCTTGAGCCGCTTATGAAGCTCGGCTTTACCTCGGTTGTGATGGCCGGAACGGAAAAGAATGCGAAGGAGCTCGCCTATGACCTTGAAACCGAGGGGATAAAGAGTCATTATTTCCCCGTAATCCCTGCTGAATTTCCCGAAAAGACTGTCAGCGTAATCGGCGGAAGTGTCTCTTCGGGTATAGAATATAACAGTCTCAAATTTGCCCTTTTCACCTATGGCAGAGCCGTTGAAAAGCAAAAGAAAAAAATAAATCCCGCCTTTAAGGGCAGGAAGGGTATAACCTCTCTTGAAGAAATTACCCGAGGCGACTATGTTGTTCATGCCGTACACGGCATCGGTATTTTTGACGGTATAACCACTATGACCGTTTCGGGAAAGATAAAGGATTTCATCAAAATCAATTTCCGAGGAAGCGACGTGCTTTATCTTCCCGTCACCCAGCTTGACCTTATCGCAAAATATATTTCACCCAAGGATACGGACAAGGTTATAAAGCTTAACCGTCTCGGAAGCGACGAATGGAAGAAAACCCGTTCAAGAGTCAAAAGTGCCGTTAAGGATATGGCGGCGGAGCTTACAAAGATTTATTCGGCGAGACTCAACTCCGAGGGCTTTGCCTTCTCTCCCGATATGGATATGCAAAGCGATTTTGAGAGAAGATTTGAGTTCGAGGAAACCGAAGATCAGCTTGAGGCAGTCAATGAAATCAAAAGAGATATGGAAAGGCCGAGTCCTATGGACAGACTTCTTTGCGGTGATGTGGGCTTCGGCAAAACCGAGGTTGCTTTGCGTGCGGCCTTCAAATGTGTGGCTGACGGTAAGCAGTGTGCAATTCTTGTACCTACTACTATTCTTGCATTTCAGCATTTCCAAACTATAAAAAAGCGTTTTGACGGTTTCCCCATTGAAATTGATATGCTCTCCCGTTTCCGTACCCAGACCGAGAGAACAAAAATAAAAAAGGCCCTCAAAAGGGGCAGCATAGATATTATTGTCGGCACTCATTCCATTATCGCAAAGAGCGTTGAATTCAAGGATTTAGGTCTTCTTATTGTCGATGAGGAGCAGCGGTTCGGTGTGGCGCAGAAGGAAAAGCTAAAGGAAAAATTCCCTCTTGTGGATGTTCTGACTCTTTCAGCTACGCCCATTCCCCGTACTCTTAATATGGCAATGACAGGAATAAGAGATATGTCTGTGCTTGAAATTCCTCCCGTGGGAAGATACCCCGTGCAGACCTATGTTGTGCCTCAGGATATGGAAATTTTAGCCGAGGCAATGGAGCGAGAAATCCGACGCGGCGGCCAGATATATTATCTGCATAACCGTGTGGAATCCATTGAAAGACGTGCGGCAGAGATAAAGAAATATCTTCCCGATGCAAGAATCGGCATCGGCCACGGTAAAATGAGTGAGGATGACCTGAGTGAAATATGGCGCAAGCTTTTAGAGAATGAAATAGATATTCTTCTTTGCACCACTATTATCGAAACGGGCGTCGATGTACCCAACGCAAACACTCTTATTATTGAGGATGCAGATAAAATGGGGCTTGCCCAGCTTCACCAGATAAGAGGCAGAGTCGGACGAAGCTCAAGACGCGCCTATGCCTATTTCACCTATAACAAAAACAAGGAAATCAGCGAAATTGCTCAGCGCAGGCTTTCGGCAATCAAGGAATTTACCGAATTCGGCTCAGGCTCCAGAAACGCTATGCGTGACCTTGAAATCCGTGGAGCAGGCAATATTCTCGGTGCTCAGCAGCACGGGCATATGGAGGCCGTCGGCTACGATATGTATCTGCAGATTCTTTCGGAAACAATCGAGGAAGAAAAGACAGGCGTCGAGGTTAAGGAAAAGCAGGAATGCCTTATTGATATTTCCGTTGATGCCCATATTCCGGAAAGCTATATTGATTCGGTGAAAAACCGTATCGGTATGTATAAGAGAATTGCCGAGATCGAAACGGGAGAGGATGCTATGGATGTCCTCGACGAATTTATCGACCGCTTCGGTGATCCGCCAAAGGCTGTTGAAGGTCTTGTGGAGGTTGCTCTTCTCCGGGCGAAGGCAGCAAAGCTCGGCATTTACGAAATCAAGCAGCAGGATACTATGCTTTTAGCTTTTGTCAATGAGCTGAAGCCTGAATTTGTTGCTGCTGTCGGACACAAGCTCCGTGGAAAGGCTATGATAAGTGCCGCGAAGACAAGCCCTTATATTTCCTACAGACTTAAGGGTGTAAGTCCCGTTGAGGGAATGAGAGAGCTTGTTGAATCCCTTTCCTTCGAAAGGGATTGAAGGAGCATAACAAAGAACGAAAACTGCGGATAAGAAAGATGAAAAACCCTCTGCTGAATTTTTATACAGCAGAGGGTAAAATATTTACAGTCTTTTTATTTCAAATATAGTTTTATACTTAATAGATAAACACAGCAAAATCCACCGTTACATCAAGCTCATTGACAGAGGAAAGCTTTTCCTTGTCCTTGTCGCTTGTGCGGTAATAATAGGGTGTCATACGGAAAAGAGCATCAATGTCCTCTTTTGAGGAAAGGTGTATTTTTTTTGTGACCTTTCTTTTTTCCTTAACGGTGAGAATTTCCGTTTTGGGGGGCATTTCATCGTTTTTATAGGGTGTGTCGTAAAGAATTTTCTTAAGCTCGAAAAGGTGGTTTTCGCCTGCGACAACAGTTATAAGAGTGCCGCCGTCTTTTATTATCCTTGAAAATTCCTTTTCGTGAAAGGGAGCAAAAAGGTGAAAGGCAATATCTGTGCTTTTGTCCTTCACGGGTATGTGTGAAAGATTGGCAACAAAGTATTCGCAGCCGTTTTTCCTTTTGGCGGCAAGACGCACCATCTCTTTTGAAATATCAAAGCCCGACATTTCACAGTTTATTGCCTCTTTGATTTTATGGGAATAATATCCCTCGCCACAGCATATATCTAAAATTTTGGGGCAGGGGATATTCTGTTCTTTTATTATACGGATAAGCTCCTCAAGAAGGGAATTGAAGTATCCCTTTTCAAGAAATGTCTTTCTCGAAAGCGCCATATCTCTGTTGTCGCCGATAAGAGAGCCTTTTTTATGAGCACCTGCGATGAGGTTGACATAGCCTTCCTTTGCTCTGTCAAAGCAGTGGCCCTTTTCACATTTGAGACTTCGGTTTTCTTCTTTTAAATCCCCTCCGCATACGGGGCAGATAATAATGCTCATTTTATCACTCTTTTTTCTTTGATGAAAAGATTATATAAAAAACAGGGCAAACAGTCAAGTCTGCCCTTAATGTATTTAATTATCGTTGAAATAATCAAAAGCGAACCATCCGCCCCATGAGGCTAACATGCCGCCACCAAGATAAATCGCAAGTGTATCAATGCTTGCAGGTACAAAGTAAAGCAGACAAGCAATTACTGTTATCGGTATACAGCATAAAAGTGTTTCAAAAGCAAGAGAAACGATTCCGTCTCCGAATATGAGACAGGCAACAATCAGGAATATTATAATTCCGACGACAGTCCAAATCGAACTTAAAGAGTTATAACAATATATCGTAAATGAATACAAAACGATAATTATGCCCAAAGAAATGCTTTGTGCTATAAACCATGCAAGCAAACTGCGAAATCTGATTATGCGAGTCAGTACGCAGGTTATGAGTGAAAAAAGAAGCATATAGGGAATGCTTGAAACAAGGATGGGAAGATGGTCCGTAAAAAGTGAGACAGGGGGCTTGTTAAGTACGATAAATTCAAATAGCGGGGTTGCTTTGAGGTTGAAAAATGTTTTTACTGCCGGGTCATTGAGATAATCGAAGTATGATGCGTAGTTGAGTTTTACGAAGTAGATGCAGCAGTAGGATGCCACGGAAAAGTACATGGCAGTAACTGCAAATAAATCCGAAAAATTAATCGAAAAATTACCTCTGTGTCTGACGATTTCTTTTTTCAACAAATTTACAAAGTAATCGGAAACGCCTGCCCAAATCACGAAAAGTAAAATCCATATAAAAGTGGTTATGCTAAATCCCGATGCGGTGTAAGAGATGTAAATTCCCAGCATAAAGAATGTTGTTCCGAGAGTTGACAAAAGATTCGGTACAACATTGAAAAAGGCTGTTTTCAGCAACGAAAATCCAAGACCGTAGCCTGAGAGTATGGCAAAAAGAACGCTGTAAGCGAGGAAAAATACAAATAAAGCCAATAAAGTAATATAAGTAGTTTCAGGCGGAGAATATTTATCTGAAATAATAGCGGAGATTTTTTCTATGCACCATCCTGATATTAATACTGAAACGGAAGCTGACAATCCTGAGAAAAAAGAATGCTTCAGCCTGTATAAAAGAGAACCCGTATTTTCATCTATTATGTCAGCATCGGTCCGAAGGCCTCTTAAAATCTGATTTTTCGGAATACGGACATTGAGAAACAGTATTGAAAATAATCTGAAAAGCAAACAGCTTACCGATGATGAGATAAAAAGCTTTATTAAATCCTCTGAAACGGAGCTTGCTGTTATTTCGGGCAATTTAACATTATATCCTAGAATGTCATTTACGGTGTCATATATGAATTTTGCAAAAGGAAACTCACCCATTAAATTTGCCAGGAAGGATTTACCTTCGGGAGTTTTCAGAAATTCTGAAAACCATATCAGTAAAATGATTATTAAAGCCAGACTGATAATTTTTGTCAGGTGTTTTTTTATGAATACAAGCATTTTTAATCCCTTTCTTTAATTAAAATCGGTGCTCATTTGTGGTTTGAGCACCGATAGAATCAAGCAGTTATGTTTGCATCATTTTTTGGGCTTGAACCAACGGACGGGAAGTCCGAACGCATCGGTTTTGTATTTTCCGAAAATGATGCCTATTTGCTCGACAGCCGTATAAAACATACCGCCGAGGAATTTGAAGGATGTTGAATATCCTGTTGAGTTAGAGATATGACCATAATATACAGTATTACTGGATTTGTCATAAATGCCTTCTGAAAGAGCTGAATTGGCTACATTTGTTACCATACCGGATGTGATTTCAGCAGTCAGCTTCATGGTATCCTTCACCCCAAATTTGTATTTGCCTCTTACGTTTGCCGCTTCTTCATAAAAGCCTAACCATTCAAGATGAGAGCCTCGGTCAGCTCCTGCCCATGCCTTGAATAAAAGAGTCCATCTGGAGCGCCAGCCTTTTTCAAGGGCTTTCGTTTTAACGGTTTCTCTCTGCTTGATTTCACGTGCTGTTTTTTTGATTGCCGAACTCATTATTTCCACCCCTAGCAAAATTTTATGAACTTATAATATCAATATTGATAATAAAAGTCAATATAAATTTTGAAAATCATTAATATTTTTTAGAAAAATTGATATATTAAATCAAAGAATGGTTAGTCGGGTGTTAATGATGATTAATTTTAGTGCAATTGGAAAAAGAATAAAAGAGAAGAGAAAGGAACTTGTCCTTACTCAGGAAAAATTAGCTGAAATGCTTGATGTTTCCGTGGAGCATTTGAGCAGGATAGAAACCGGCTCCTACAGGCCCAGTCTCGTTTTGATTGAAAAGATATGCAGTATTTTCGGAGTTGACGAGTCGGAGCTAATGTTCGGAGATAAAAAGGATTATCAGTTAAATAAGGATTTGTATTTTAAAATAGAAAGCCTTACGGCAGAAAAAAAAGAGGCTATAGAAAAAATAATCGATTATATGAATTGATATGTTTTGTATTTAAACCCCTTGAAATTTCAGGAGCATTAGTATATAATAATTGTAAAGAAATTTTTAAGGAGGAAATACATTATGGATATGGAAAAATTCTGGGCAGATATCGATGCATTTTTAACTAAACTCTGGAACTGGCTTTATGAGCTTGTTTGCGGAAAATTCGGCGAAGAGCCCAACGATGATTTTTATGTTGATTCAATGTTTCCCGATGAAGAATAATTAACCGATATCATGGCTGTCAAAACTGACAGCCTTTGATTTTATTGTGCAACAACAAGGTTCCGGGGTACCCGACCGCAATCTTTGATTGCTCGTCGGGTCGGGTTCTTATTGTATATTACACAGGAGCATCCTTTGGAGGCTTTAACTGAAAGGAATTTCTTATGATAAAAGAATATCTTGAAATAGGAAAAATCACTTCAACCCACGGAATAAAGGGCGAAATGAAGGTGCAGCCCTGGTGCGACAGCGTGGATTTTATGAAAAAATTCAAAACTCTCTATCTTGATAAAAAGGGCGAAAAGCCTCTTAAGGTAAGGATAAGACAGGGCGGTGCCATGGCAATAATGAAGGCTGAGGGCATCGATACCCCTGAGGATGCGCAGAAAATGAGAAACCGTATCCTTTATATGAAAAGAAGCGATGCCGTTTTACCTGAAGGCTTTTATTTTATGCAGGAGCTTTTTGACTGCAAGGTAATTGATGCCGACGATGAAAGTAAAACCTACGGCATTCTCTCCGATGTGAGTCAGACGGGTGCCAACGATGTGTGGCATATAAAAAACGACGGCGGCAAGGAATATCTTATTCCTGCTATACCTCCCGTGGTAATTGATGTTGACGTTGCCTCGGGAATAATAAAAATACGTCCCCTGAGAGGAATTTTTGACGATGAAGATTGATATTCTTACTCTCTTTCCCGAAATGTGTGAGTCTGTTCTTTCCGAAAGCATAATCGGCAGAGCAAGGCAGGAGGGAAAGGTAGAAATAAACTGCATACAGATAAGGGATCATTCAAAGGATAAGCATCGCCGTGTGGACGACACTCCCTACGGAGGCGGCATGGGAATGATTATGCAGGTGCAGCCCGTTTATGACTGCTTTGAGGCGTTATGCAAAAAAAGAGGAGCAAGACCTCATCTTATCTTTATGTCTCCCCAGGGAAAAACCCTCACCCAGCAAAGAGTAAAGGAGCTTTCCGAAATGGATAACATCGCCATTCTCTGCGGCCATTATGAGGGGATAGACGAAAGAGTTATCGAAGAAATCGTCGACGAGGAAATATCAATAGGCGACTATGTTCTGACGGGGGGAGAGCTGCCTGCTCTCGTTCTGGCTGACAGTATTTCCCGCATGCTTGACGGTGTTTTAGCCAATGAAGATGCGTTCACTGATGAAAGCCATTACAACTCACTCCTGGAATATCCTCAGTATACACGGCCTTATGAGTGGCACGGACGGACTGTTCCCGATATACTGTTATCGGGGCATCACAAAAACATTGAAAAATTCCGCCGTGAAAAATCCCTTGAGAGAACCTATCTGCGCCGACCCGATATGCTTTCAAAAGCTGACCTTTCAACGGCTGATATCGAATATCTGAGGCAGCTTAAGAAAAGCCTTAAGGATGAAGATAATGAATGAAAAAAACAGCCTCTGATTGTGCATAGTGCATTTTGATAATGAAAAATTATGGTTAATTTGCACAAAAACGTCCTTGCTTTTTTATGGATGTTTAGTCTTGCAACCAAAATCTTTTAAAGTCTGTTTTAACCATTGACGAAGAAAAGTTTTGTGGTATAATATATGCGACACTCAAAAGAAAAAATATGTGTGGGAGATATAGATTATGTTTGTTAAAGATGTAAAAGTTCAGAATCAAGTTGGTCTTCACGCTCGTCCTGCTACCTTTTTCATCCAGAAGGCTAATGAATTCAAGTCTTCAATCTGGGTTGAAAAGGAAGAAAGAAGAGTAAACGCAAAGAGCCTTCTCGGTGTTCTTTCATTAGGCATCATGGGCGGTACAGAAATCCGCATTATTGCCGGCGGCTCTGATGAAGAGCAGGCTGTTGAAGAGCTTGTAAAGCTTGTTGAATCAGGCTTCACAGAATAAGTCAATATTTGATTTCTGAAAAGTTCGGGTAAAACCGGACTTTTTTATTGTGCAACAACAAGGTTCCGGGGTACCCGACCGCAATCTTTGATTGCTCGTCGGGTCGGGTTCTTATTGTGCAACAACAAGGTTCCGGGGTACCCGACCGCAATCTTTGATTGCTCGTCG
>JAZUMO010000053.1:0-14998 GCA_045603665.1 Acutalibacteraceae bacterium | reverse complement strand
TCTTCGTCGTCAACCTGGTCAACCTTGTTCATGAATACGATGATGTAGGGAACGCCAACCTGACGAGCAAGAAGAAGGTGTTCTTTTGTCTGAGCCATGGGGCCGTCTGTTGAAGCGATAACAAGGATAGCACCGTCCATCTGTGCAGCACCTGTGATCATGTTCTTGATGTAGTCGGCGTGGCCCGGGCAGTCAACGTGAGCGTAGTGACGTGTTTCAGTCTCGTACTCAACGTGAGCAGTGTTGATTGTGATACCTCTTTCTCTTTCTTCGGGAGCCTTATCGATGTTAGCGTAGTCGATAAAGTCTGCGCCACCCTTCATAGCGAGGGTCTTTGTGATAGCTGCTGTAAGAGTTGTCTTACCGTGGTCAACGTGGCCGATAGTACCAATGTTAACGTGGGGTTTGGTTCTTTCAAATTTTGCTTTTGCCATTGGAATCTCCTCCTTAATATTAGCAATTATTTTTTATTTGGGTGCAGTCCAACACTGCATTGTTTATATTCTATCAATAATAGAACAAAATTTCAAGTCTTTTTTAAGAAAAATTAGTCTCTCTTTGCTCTTTCTGATACAATTGCCTCAGAAATTGACTTGGGAATCTCTTTGTAACCGTCGGGTTCCATTACATACTGGCCACGGCCCTGAGTCTTTGAACGAAGGTCAGTAGCATAGCCGAACATTTCTGCAAGAGGAACTCTGGAGTTAATCTGCTTAACACCTGTACGGTCCTCGAAGCCCTGGATTTCACCACGGCGGGAGTTAAGGTCACCGATAACGTCACCCATATACTCCTCGGGAGTGATAACAACAACCTTCATGATGGGCTCGAGAAGAACGGGATTTGCCTTCTTAGCAGCATCCTTGAATGCCATTGAGCCGGCAATCTTGAATGCCATTTCTGATGAGTCAACTTCATGATATGAACCGTCGTAAAGAGTAACCTTAACGTCAACCATGCTGTAGCCGGCGATAACACCTGACTGCATAGCGCCCTGGATACCTGCATCAACGGGAGCAATGTATTCCTTGGGAATAGCACCACCAACGATGTTGTTAACAAACTCGTAGCCCTTGTCGGGGTTGGGTTCGATATTGATCTTAACGTGACCGTACTGACCCTTACCACCTGACTGACGAGCATACTTGGTGTCGGAAGAAGCAGCGCTGCGGATGGTTTCTCTGTAAGCAACCTGAGGCTTACCTACGTTAGCTTCAACTTTGAATTCACGGAGAAGTCTGTCAACGATGATTTCAAGGTGAAGCTCACCCATACCTGCGATGATGGTCTGACCTGTTTCTTCGTCAGTATAGCAACGGAATGTGGGATCTTCTTCAGCAAGCTTCTGAAGAGCGATACCCATCTTTTCCTGACCTGCCTTGGTCTTGGGCTCGATAGCAACACGGATAACGGGTTCGGGGAAATTCATTGATTCGAGAATGATGGGATTCTTTGCGTCACAGAGGGTGTCACCGGTTGTGGTGTTCTTAAGACCAACTGTAGCAGCGATATCACCTGAATAAACGATATCAATGTCTTCACGGTGGTTAGCGTGCATCTGAAGGATACGGCCGAGTCTTTCTCTGCTGTCCTTCACGGAGTTATAAACTGTAGTACCTGCTTCAACAGTACCTGAATATACACGGAAGAAGCAAAGCTTACCCATGAACGGGTCAGTTGCAATCTTGAAAGCAAGAGCTGCAAAGGGCTCGTCGTCGGAAGAATGTCTTACTTCCTCTTCTTCTGTTTCGGGGTTAACACCCTTGATTGCTTCAATGTCTGTGGGAGCGGGCATATAATCTACGATGTTGTCGAGAAGGGGCTGAACACCCTTGTTACGGTAGGAAGTACCGCAGCAAACAGGAACCATATCGTTGGCAATAGTAGCCTTTCTGATTACCTTCTTCATCTCTTCAACTGTGGGTTCAATACCTTCAAAGTATTTTTCCATAAGCTCGTCGTCCATTTCAACAACGGAGTCGATGAGGTTCTGGCGGTATTCGGCTGCTTTTTCAGCCATTTCTGCAGGGATTTCTTCTATTCTAACGTCCTTACCCATATCGTCATAGTAAACGATAGCATTATTGTTAACAAGGTCAACAATACCCTTGAAGGTGCTTTCTGAGCCGATGGGGAGCTGAACGGGAACTGCGTTGCAGTTGAAGCGCTCCTTGATCATTTCGAGAACGCGATAGAAGTCTGCGCCCATAATGTCCATCTTATTAACATAGATCATTCTGGGAACTTTATACTCGTCAGCCTGACGCCAAACTGTTTCACTCTGAGGCTCAACGCCACCCTTTGCGCAAAGAACGGTTACAGAACCGTCAAGAACACGGAGTGAACGCTGAACTTCAACAGTAAAGTCAACGTGGCCCGGAGTGTCGATGATATTGATACGGTGCTCTTTCCAGAAGCATGTGGTAGCAGCGGAGGTAATTGTGATACCTCTTTCCTGCTCCTGTGCCATCCAGTCCATAGTTGCTGAACCGTCGTGGGTTTCACCAATCTTATGGTTAACGCCTGTGTAATAAAGAATTCTTTCGGAAGTCGTTGTCTTACCGGCGTCGATATGAGCCATAATACCAATATTTCTTGTTTTTTCAAGAGATACCTTTCTGGCCATAACATTATCCTCCTATTAAAAATCAAGCAAATAAGATTATTACCATCTGAAATGTGCGAAAGCCTTATTAGCTTCTGCCATCTTATGGGTATCTTCACGCTTTTTGAATGCTGAACCTGTTTCGTTGGTAGCATCAATGATTTCGTTGGCAAGTCTTTCCTTCATTGTTCTTTCTGAACGCTGACGGCTGTAAAGAGTAATCCAACGAAGACCGAGTGTCTGTCTTCTTTCGGGACGGACATCCATGGGAACCTGGTAAGTAGAACCACCTACACGGCGAGCCTTTACTTCGAGTAAGGGCATTACGTTTTCCATTGCAGCCTCGAAAACTTCGAGGGGATCCTTACCTGTCTTTTCCTTAATGATGTCAAATGCATCATAAACAATTTTCTGTGCAACACCCTTCTTACCGTCAAGCATAATGCTGTTGATAAGACGTGTTACGAGTTTTGAATTGTAAAGCGGATCGGGCAAAACATCACGTTTTGCTATCTGGCCTCTTCTTGGCACTGCGCTTCCCTCCTTCATAGTAATGATATCATAGGTACTCGAGTGACAAATTCCCGTCGGCACCAAATGAGAGGCATATATCTATATACACTCTCGCTTAAACTTTAAAAAGTCTGCCTGCAAGAAGATTTGTCAATTCATAGTTTTTTCCGTCTGACTACGGAATTAATTAAGGTTTATCCGGAATTTCACCGAATTATTTTTTAGCAGCCTTAGGACGCTTTGCACCGTACTTTGAACGGCTCTGCATTCTTCCGTTAACACCCTGAGTATCGAGTGTACCGCGTACGATATGGTAACGTACACCGGGAAGGTCCTTAACTCTGCCGCCACGGATAAGAACAACGCTATGTTCCTGAAGGTTGTGACCTACGCCGGGAATGTAATCTGAAACTTCGTTACCGTTTGTAAGACGAACCCTGGCAATCTTACGAAGAGCTGAGTTAGGCTTTTTCGGTGTAGCTGTCTTAACTGCTGTGCAAACGCCACGCTTCTGGGGAGAGTTATGGTCTGTCATAACATTTCTCTTTGAGTTGAGGCCTTTGAGAAGAGCAGGAGCCTTCGGCTTTTTAACAAGTGTTTCTCTGCCGTTACGAACTAACTGGTTAAAGGTAGGCAAATGTAGCATCTCCTTTCAATATATTTTTGCATAATCGCATGCCTTAATAATATACAATAAAATGATTTTTTTGTCAAGATTTTTTTAAAAAGTAGACTTTCGCGGTGAAAGATTGTATACTTGTCCATTTTTCCATTATCTGCATCCGATTTTGTAGGTATTTTTGACTAATATTGCAAAGGTTATTCGGTAGTAATGCACAAACCTCTCCGTCACACTGCGTGTGCCACCTCTCCTTTTAGGAGAGGCTTAATCCGGATCTCCTGAAAGGCAATGTCATTACCTTAAGGTTTATTCGGTCATCTTGAGCGCAGCAAAAGATCTTAAAACCTGCCTGACACAAAGATCTTTCACATTCGTTCAAGATGACACTTTCAAGGAAATTGTTTAAGCTTGAGACCTCTCCGTCTTTACAGAGCAAAGCCACCTTTCCCTCAGGCGAGGCAGAGTTTACCGCAGGATGGCGGTGGGATTGACGGTCACGATGCATCGTGACCCTACGGTGCTTACCATTTTACTGCTCGTAGGGACACAATGAATTGTGTCCGCTGAAAAAGCACAGGGCAGCAAACGAGCTGAACCCTGTGCTTAATGCTATTCAGATGTGAGGGGGGCTGACCGAGGGTGTTAGAGGCAAGGCGGTGGGGTGACCACCGCCCGGTTAATCAACTGTCAATCATAGAACCGTCCGCTTTACAACTTAATAATATCACCAACCTGACGGTTTGTCAATCTGCTTTTTGCCGTCTCCTTGATTGACTTTCTTTTCTCTTGACTTACCTCAAATAAATATGTATACTATAAATAATGTGTATCTGCCCCGTGCAGATGGATTAGGAGGAAGAAAAAATGGCTTATTTAAGCGACATCGAAATTGCCCAGCAGTGCAAAATGAAGCACATCACCGAAATAGCAAAAAAGGCCGAGGTAGACGAAAAGTACATCGAGCAGTACGGCAACTACAAGGCAAAGATTGACCTTTCACTTTTAAACGACAGCAAGGATAAAAAGGACGGTAAGCTTGTACTTGTTACCGCTATCACCCCCACCCCCGCAGGTGAAGGTAAGACAACAACAACCATCGGTCTTGCCGACGGTATGAGCAGAATCGGTAAAAAGGTTACCGTGGCTTTACGTGAGCCTTCACTCGGCCCCGTTTTCGGTATCAAGGGTGGTGCTGCAGGCGGCGGATATGCTCAGGTTGTTCCTATGGAGGACATCAACCTTCATTTCACAGGTGACTTCCACGCCATCACAAGCGCAAACAACCTTTTAGCAGCTATGCTCGACAACCATATTCAGCAGGGCAACTCTCTCGGTATTGACGTAAGAAGAATTACCTGGAAGCGCTGTGTGGATATGAACGACAGACAGCTTCGCTTCATCACCGACGGTCTCGGCGGAAGAATCAACGGCACTCCCCGTGAAGACGGCTTCGACATCACCGTTGCAAGTGAGGTTATGGCTGTTCTCTGTCTCGCCTCATCGGTAACCGACCTTAAGGAAAGACTTTCCCGCATCATCGTCGGCTATAACTATAAGGACGAGCCCGTTACCTGCGGTCAGCTCAATGCAGCAGGTGCTATGACTGCCCTTCTTAAGGACGCTCTCAAGCCCAATCTCGTCCAGACTCTCGAAGGCACTCCCGCTTTCGTACACGGCGGTCCCTTCGCCAATATCGCTCACGGCTGTAACTCCGTTATCGCCACAAAAACTGCACTTAAGATGGGTGATTACGCTATCACAGAGGCAGGCTTCGGTGCTGACCTGGGTGCAGAGAAATTTCTCGACATCAAATGCCGTATGGCAGGTCTCACCCCCTCAGCCGTTGTTATGGTTGCTACTATCCGTGCCCTTAAAATGCACGGCGGTCTTCCAAAAACTGCTCTCGGCGAAGAAAACATCGAGGCTCTTGAGAAGGGTATCCCAAATCTTCTCCGCCATGTTTCAAACATCAAAAACGTTTATAAGCTTCCCTGCGTGGTTGCCGTTAACCGCTTCCCCACCGATACAGATAAGGAAATCGACTTCGTTATTGCCAAGTGCAAGGAGCTCGGTGTAAATGTCTGCCTTTCAACTGTATGGGCTGACGGCGGCAAGGGCGGCGAAGAGCTGGCAAAAGAGGTTGTCCGTCTCTGCGAGGAAGAGGACAATTCAGGCTTCAGCTTCTCTTACGATGTAAACGACACCATCGAAGGTAAAATCAAGGACATCGTTACCAAGGTTTACGGCGGTAAGGATATAGCAATTCTCCCCGCTGCTCAGAAGCAGATTAAAAAGCTTTGTGATATGGGTCTTGACAAGCTCCCCATCTGTGTGGCAAAGACACAGTACAGCTTCTCCGATGACCCGACAAAGCTCGGCGCACCCGAGGACTTTACCGTAACCGTAAGAAACGTAAAGGTTTCCGCAGGTGCAGGCTTCATCGTTGTTCTCACCGGCGACATTATGACTATGCCCGGTCTTCCGAAGGTTCCCGCCGCTGAAAAGATTGACGTTGACGCAGAAGGCAGGATTACCGGACTGTTTTAATGAATGCAGAATGGCGGGTAAGGTTCAATTAAAAATAAATCCTCAGTCCGCTAAGTAAAGAGAATATAAACTTAACCGCAGAGATTTCTCTCTGCGGTTTTGATTGTGCAACAACAAGGTTCCGAGGTACCCGACCGCAATCTTTGATTGCTCGTCGGGTCGGGTTCTTATTTTAGCTTGTGAGTCCCACTTCAAAAAGAAGCTTTGTAAACTGTTCCTGAAAAACATCCTCGGTGTTCAGCTTCATTTTGTCGGTATAGTATTCCTCTTGTGCCGTAAGGCTGATATCAAGAGTAACATTTTTTGTTTTCTCGGTGACAAGGCCTTCCCAGTCCGAGGTAAAAAGATAGCCTTTTTCTGTTTTTTCTATCTGCGGGTGAAACGGATAGACTATACTGTATATGCTCTCTCTTTTAATGTCTCCGCTTAAATACTTTTGTCCTGCTTCATCCAGCCTTATCTCCTCTCCCTCATCGCAGAGAGGCAGCACATATTTTCTCCCCACAGCAGGAACAGGCATTTTAAACATTTCGGTTTCAACAGTAATTCTTTCCCCTTCTTTTATATCTCCGTACCATATTTTATCTGCCCTTATTTCAATAATCAGGGTTTCGGTTTCCGATGTGAGTCTGCCACCCTTTTCAAATTTGTCAAACTCATAAATAACGGTATATTCTTTTGTTCTTACGGAAAGGATTTCACCTTCGATTATAGCTATGCATTCTTTGAGATAAAGCTCGCTGAAGGGTGCAACAGACAAAAGAACATTACCTCTGATTTGGTTTTCCGTCAGAGATTGATGCGGTACAAGTTCACTGTAAAAAAGCTCTTTTTCTTCCGTGGTTTCACTTACAGGAACCGTGCTTACAAAATCTCCGTTATGGCTTTTCGTTACAAAAAATAAACTGCAGATTATAACAAGAAAGCAGGCGGCAATAAGAGCAGGTATATGTATACCGCTTTTCTTTTCGGTCATAGCATAATTTTTTGCTCTTTCTATCAGATCCCTGTCGGGCTTTAAGGTATCACGGATAATTTCTATGCTTTCATTATTCACTAAATTCATCTCCTCCCAAAATCTCTTTAAGCTTTTCTCTCCCCCGCTTCATCTGACTTCTTACGGTGGAGGGTTTTGTTTTCGTTATCTCACTTATTTCTTTTACGGAAAAGCCTTCGTAATAATAAAGATAAACAGGTATACGGTATTTTTCGGGCAAACGGATAACAGCATCGTATATTTCGAAGTCTCTTTCAGGCATTTTTTCCGAAAGCAGGGACATATCATCCGTAAGCACCGTTTTCTTATATCTCGCAGAGGAATAAATCTTTTTGCAGCATTTGAGAGTAACATTTATCAGCCAGTTCCTTCTGTGCTCCTCACTTTCAAAGCTTTTATTCTTTTGGTAATATCTGTACCATACCTCCTGAAAAACATCTTCGGCATCCGCTTTTACCTTCACATTTGCAAAGGCTATGCGATAAATCATATCCGAATGCTTTTCCATAACTTCTTCAAAACAACCGTCCGTACGCAGCGGCTGAATTTTCATTTTTCATTCCTCCTTTCACTATCAGTTCCCGTAAGCAGGATAAAATGTTGCACAGAAAAAAATTACTGCTCCCGATTTTTCCGAAAGCAGTATTTTTTTCAGTTGAAAAGCGGTTTGATTTCTTCCCAATTTGCCCAGATAAAAAGCACAGTAACAATTACAGCCGCAAGCAAAAGATAAAGCACCGATTTAAGACAGCCCTTGTTCTCTTCCTCCTTGTCAATTGCGTTTATCCTTTTTTCAATGACATTTGTTCTCTCAGTTTCCGAAAGATTATAAAGTCCGCCAATAACTCTCGCAATACACATATTCGATGTAAGCACTTTTGCAAGGATGTATTTAGGTATGAACAAAAACAGATCGGGCAAAATCAAGCCCCAATCGAGAAACAGTATAATTTTTCTGAATAGTCTCAGATATTCCTTGCGGTTGTTGGTCTGCGCCTTCAATGTTTTTAGTGTGCCTTCCTCTGTCTCGCATCGTGCGAAGGAATATACTATCGGTACCATATCAAAAAAATCAGCGAAATTGCCTGCACAAAGCGGATAAGCACCGCTCTCGAGCCTCACGGTTATTTCATCGGCTACGGCATCGGACAGCTCATAGGTAAGAAGAGTATTAAGCTCCGTTTCAGGCAATTTTTCAGCAAGCTTCTTTGCCGCCTTATAAAGGAGCCTGTCCTTAAGCTTTTCCGGCTGTTCATCCTCAAAGCCGTCAAGCAAATCGACAGGTCTTATTTCCGAAGAGAAAACAGCCTTTTCTCCGACAAAAAATACTCTCGCAAAGCCTTCAGGCTCTATGGGAAGATTTTCGTTTTCAGTATGTATTATAAAGTTATCCCCCGATTTATTTATAAAGTTTATATACATTGTTTTCTTATATCTCCTTCTGTCTTTCACTTGGATTTTATCATTTCTTTTTTGCAAAGTCAATCATCCGTAAAAATACAAATCTTTCCTTAATATTTTTTTATCAACCTCTTTAATTTAATTTAAGGTAATGCTCCTATAATGTGATTGTGCGATGGGAACTGACAAGTGTTTTTTCCGATTTTTCACTTGTCTCCCTCCTTCCCACCGCACTCCCCTCTCCTTTCAAATATTGTAAAGAAGCCAAGCACACCCTGCTTGGTTTCTTTATTTTATGTACTTCAATTTACGACAAACTTTTCTTCTTCAGGGTGCTACACTCTTTTTTACAATAAAACAAAAGGAGTGTTCTTATGATTTGTCAGAAATGCAATCACATTTTAAAAGGAAGTGAAAGCTTCTGCCCCGATTGCGGAAGTCCCTGTGCAAAAGAAAAGGAAGTATATAAGGAATCGGAAGCACCATCGGTTATCTTTTCCTCAGACAGAGAGGTATCGTCAAATGTTTTTTCCGAAGAGCCGCCGCAAAAATACCGACGGGAACAGCCGAAGGAGAAAAAATCAAAGGCAGGTATTTATCTTGCTGTTGTACTTTGTGCGGTAATAGTCGGAGTCATCGCTGTCGCAGGCAGTGAGCTTTTAGGTCTCACGCCCGTAATCGCTTCTCTTTTGCCGGATGCACCGACTCAGGAAACAACGGCACCGACCACAACCGTTACGGAATATAAACCCGATTCAGGTATAGTTTCACCTCAGGTAAATTACAGAACATCAGTAGCCTATATAGCCGGCAGTAAAGGACAAGCCCTGCGCAAAGGGCCCGACGGCTCTTACGGACAGATTGACATTCTCGCCACAGGCACCGAGACTCACATCATCGGCGGAGCAAGCGTTGGCGGAAGCTGGGTTTATGTTTATGTTCCCGAAAAGGACAGCTACGGCTGGCTCGAAGACGCTTTTCTTTCTTCGGTTATAGAGGATGTAAGCGTGCAGGATGAGGAAGAAAGCACTTTACAGAGCAAGGAATAAAACGCAAGAAAACCATTGTACAAAAAGTACAATGGTTTTTCTCTTATTATTTGCCGAGCATTTTAATCAAATCAGGTATCACCGTCTCAAAGTTTACTCCGTAATCATTTGATGTGGGATCCTCGGCGGTAATACGGATGCATTCGCTCGTATAATCTGCCGCCACCTTAACAGCCTCTTTCCAATCGAGTCCGTTCATTATTGCACCGATGCAGGTGCTGGAGAAAATGTCTCCTGTACCGTGGTAGGAACGGCTGTGTTTTTTATGGCAATAATAATAGTATTCGTCCTTTTCTTTATCGTAGCCCATTACGCCCGTCTTTCCCTCTTCGAAGGAAACACCCGTAAGGATGGAAATCTTTGCGCCGAGGTCGGAAAGAGCCTTAAGCATTGTCTTTACATAAGCCTCGTCATATTCCGATTTATACTCAATCCCCGTCATAAAGGACGCCTCGGTAATGTTGGGCACAATGATATCTGCCCTTGCGCAAAGAGTCGCCATATATTTCGCAAATTCCTCATTAAAAGCAGGATAAAGCTTTCCGTTGTCAGCCATAGCCGGGTCAACAAAGATTATGTTATCATCGGTTTTGTATCTTTCAAAGAAGGCCTTCATAAGGTCAATCTGCTCAAAGGAGCCGAGATAGCCGGTGTAGACAGCATCAAATTTAAACTTTTCTCTGTTCCAATGGTCGGATATGGGCTGAATCTGGTCAGTAAGATCCTTTACGGTAAATTCGCTGAACATAGTGTGTGTGGATAAAACGGCAGTAGGGATAATGGCTGTTTCAACACCCATTGCCGAAATGATGGGAAGAGCAACCGTAAGGGAGCATTTACCCACGCAGGAGATATCCTGTACCGTAACTATTCTTTTCATTTATAACACCTCTCGTTATTTCAGATTACAGTACAGATTATACACCTGATTGGCTATATTAAAATGACCAAAATGTAACAATTTTATATAACCAGATTATTTTTTATATTAATCTCTGTCTTTTTCCCATTCAATGATTTTGCCGGTTTTTGCATTGACGGTGTATTCATAGTCATATCTGCCGTATCTGAATTCAACCTCATAAACCTGAACTCCGTCCTCTCTGTCGAGATGACAGCTGAAGGCTTTTACCTGATTCTTTTTGAGCCCCGCATGATTGAGGGCGACTGTCTCAGCCTTTGATTTGCTGATGAGACTGCTTTGAGATGATGAAGAGGCTGCGGTGCTTTTTGTTTTGACATTGAGTACATCGGAAAAATCACCGACATATTTAACCTCACCGCTTTTATAATAGGCTCTTACCTTAAATTTATAAGCTGTGCCTGCCTTAAGGTTTTTGATAACAGCTGTATTTGATTTTACGGTTATCTTTCTTACAAATTTGCCCTTTGCGGAATCATAAAGATAAACCTGGTATCTCGATGCACGGGGCACCTTTGACCATTTGAGTGTAACCGTGTTTTTTGTCTTTGAGGATACCTTTACATTTTCGACCTCGTCAGGCTCTGTGGCTGAAGTAAGAACAGAAGAAAACTTTCCGTAAGTTTTCTTTGTTCCCTTGAGCTTATAAGCCCTTACCTTGAATTTATAGCTTTTTGCACTTCTCAGGTCATCAGCCTCAAAATAGTTTTTCTTTGTGTTTCCGAGACTTTTCCACTTGCCGTCAATATATGCCTTTACCTGGTATCCGTCGGCATTCTTTACCTTTGCCCATTTAAGATTGACCTCGTCATCATCAATATTGTAGCTTGTAAGAGATGTTACCTTCGGAAGAGTTGCCGCAGAAGCGGTGAGACCCACCGCCGTAAACACCGAAACACCGATAACGGCCGCCAATAAAACATTGAGTATTTTTTTCATATTTTTTTACCACCTTTCTGTAATAAATTACATTTGTATCATACTTTATTTACTTTAAAAGAAATTAAAAAGATATTAAATTTGTAAACAAATTTTAAACGAAACTGCACACAAAAAAAAGACAGCTTAGGGCGACCCTTCATAAGGATGTTAAGCCTTAAAATTCGTTATTTTTGCGTACAACTGCGTTAAAAATGCTCGAAATCCGGCAAGGATTTCTGTGCTTTTCGCCTTGTTTTGCATCAAAAGTATCTGAATTTTAAGGTGCTAAGCAGTTTTTATTGAGAAATTTTTCGTTTAAAGGAAATGATAAAACTCCCGAAATACGCGAGTATTACGGGAGTTTTTCATAATGTTTAAGCGGAAAAGAGCCAATAAAAACCTTAACTTCCTTGTGAAGTGTCGCCCAATAACAGTATCTTCTCTGTCTGAGCGGTCTTCCGTCCTCGGTAACAGTGAAATAAAGTCTGCCTTCTGCCCCGCGGTTCACACAGTATTTCTCAAGAAAATCCAGACAGCTTCGGCTCGCCTCAAGCCATTCCTTTTTTACTCCGTAAATATGACAAAGATAAGCAAAGATCCAACCGCATCTTCCCTGCATCCAGACGCTTTTATCCGTAGAAAATACCTTTCCGTCCTTATCGAGGCAGGTATAGACTCCACCGTGCTTTTTATCCATTCCGTTAGTCAGCCAGAAGCCTGCAACAGTCTCCAGCTCCTTTTGTATCCATTTTCTTTCTTGTGTAAGATTCATTATGTTTTCTCCTTTATATTTATCTGTCACTAATATAAACCAAAAGGAATTTTTTGCAACAAGAAATAATAATAAAAACTAAAATCAGACAGTATACTGCACAACCTTGCTTTACCCACAGAAAAAGCACCCTGTTTGAGTCAAACAGAGTGCTTTCTCCTTTATACCTTCAGACGATAGAGAAACAGTAATGTGCCGTCCGCTGATTACTTGAATATATAGCTTATACCGTTGTTGTCATAACAGTAAACACCATAGCTTGCTGCTTTGTTGGTCTTTACAAGCTTTGCAGCAGGAACGCCGCCGTTTTGCTTCTGGCTGATCCTGAAGGATGTATTGCTCTTAGTGCAGAATACCTTGTTACTATTCTTGGGATTGGTGTTTATAAACTTTGAATATGAGTTCCAGTAATTGGTATACTGTGCACCTAAACCGGATTTACCTAAATACATGATTTCAAAGTGCAGGTGATATGCTCCGCCTTTTGAAGTACCATCGGTATTACCGCTCTTGGCTATTACCTGACCCTGTTTCACGGTGTCTCCCTTCTTGACAGAGATGCTCTTTAAATGCTGATACTCTGAATAGTATCCGTCACCGTGGTCAATAACAACATATCTGCCGCGAGAGGAGCTGTTACCAACAATCAATGCAACCTTACCGGATTTAGAGGCATAGACATTTGTGCCTGATGCAACCGGAATATCAATACCTCTATGCCAGTGCGATGTATGATAATAGTTATCAGCAAAACCACAGCTAAGCCTTCTGTATGAGGTAGGCCACATCCAGTTCTTTTCAACAGATGATGTCTTGTCGTTTGATGCAACAGGCTTTAATGTGTCCTTGCTTCCGTAATTGAGCACATGCTTCAGTGCCTTAATGGTCGCAGGGCCTGCTGAAGCATCCTCGCTCAACTTTGAGAGATTGAGTTTCTTTTTAGCAATAGCTTTGTTTATAGCCTTTTGTGCCGCCAGAACTGCAGAATGGCTCTTCTGTCCGAAGTCTCCGTCATCCGAAAGCTTAGCCACTCCGGTAAGTCCGCGATTGTCAATAAGGTAATTAATTGCACGTTGTACCCACTTGACCTCATCCTTGGTTGTAGTTGCTGATTTTTCCATTCTTCCGTTTCTGTATCTCACCCAGTCACCTGAGCTTTCAGCTTCATTGCCCAAAGAGGAGCTAATACTTGCCGCCGATGCTGAAATGCTGAGCACAGAAAACAATGTCAGTACACAGAGAAAAATCGCGAGTAATGATTTTGATTTTTTCATTTTGAAATCTCCTTAAAAATATATATGTGTTTTCAGCTCTTTTGTTTGAGCTTTGATAATATTTTATAACAATTTATCAAAAAAGTAATTATCCAGATCAGTAAAACCGACATACATTTTTTATCTTTTTCAGCAAAAAACACCCCGGATTTTATCCGGAGTGCGCATCTTAATTTTTTGTTCGTCACAGCGTCCTGTTTTTTTCACACCACAGCTGTAATGATTCTATGGTCATGGAAACAGCTTCGAGTTCTTTATAAATCCTTTTATAATCATCTTTTTCCTCCTTGTCAACCTGACCGTCTTCAAGAATTTCCATAAGACGTATCTTCTCCCTGCCAAGGTTTTCAAGCAAAACAGCTATATTCACCAAAATTTCATGAATGCTGTCCTTATACTTTACTTCATGTACGTCAATTTTGCCTATAGCGCATTGGTGACGGCAATAATAATTACGAAGCTCCGGCATATTATATCTTTTTGCCATCGCAACAACATCCTCAGGCTGTACAGCAGTATCTCCGTGCTCGAGCTTGACCAGTCTGCTTTCATTTACACCATCCATGCCGGGAAACTCAGCATTACCGGGTATATAGGTTGTAGCGTCTGCTCTTGAAAGGTTCAATTCCTCCCTCACAATTTGATATATGCTCTTGTTATCTTTTTTTGATGTCTTGCTCATTTTTCCTCTCCTTTGCTTTTATCTATCACTAATATAAACCAAAAGGAATTTTTTTGCAACATTAAACAAAAAATCCCCACCAGTAAAGATGGGGAAGATGTTACTCGGCAATTGAAGCTGTAATCAATTTGCAATAAGGATTATCCGGCCTGGTTCTTACAGAACGGGAGCCTCATTGAAACATGCTTCATCTATGATAAAAACTGCACAAATAAAAAGCTCTGTCCTTTTTCATCACTTCAGCTATCAGAGATAGTTTTTTCTGGCTGTTTTTCAATCTCATATGCCTTTAGGCAATTGTTTTGCCCTCACTTACAAAAAACTGGCATCATTTTCCTGCTTGCTTATTATCTTACAATTGCTCTGAGCAGCATTCCTATTGCCAGCGCATAAATCAAAAGATAAAGACCGACTCCGACCGCAGATGAAAAGGAATCAGAAAAATACGATGCCAGAAAAGCCCGATGCTGATAAAGGCAGATCAGAGAGATAACAAGCAGTATACAGAGAAATACAATTCCGTATCTTAATATTCTTTTTAAAAGCATAATATCCTCCTATAAAAAGTCAAGTGGTTTACACCAACTTGCTGTATTTTTTGATAACCAAATCGGTTATACATTGAGGGCTACGCCCTCGTAATTTATACACAGCATAGAATGTTGAGTTGTCAAGAGCAGAAGTGTAACGACT
>JAZUMO010000052.1:0-13868 GCA_045603665.1 Acutalibacteraceae bacterium | reverse complement strand
ACCGTTACTATTATATATGGAGGTTTAATTTATTGGCAAGTGACTTGGGCTTGCTTTGAGCTCGCCCGTTTTGGCTTTGCTAGAAGCCTTCTTCGCCCCCAGTAGAACTGGGGGTTTATTTCCACGCATAAATGCGCCAATTAAACAGCACATCTGTTACGGTGTGCTGTTTGTTTATATCGGTACATAATAATCCTGCTGCAAATCATTGTAGCAGGTTTTAATATTTAAATAATTATTTAAGATTATATTTTTGGATATATTCTTCGATTTTCTGAATAGGGTTAAGGAAGGGACTTACAGATCTGTCATGATTAAGCGTATCAATGATAAGAGCAACATACTTTGACATATCGACAGAATAATACCACTCTTTTTCAAGAAGCTCCGGTGTCTGATAAATAAGATTTGTAGTGAAAATTTTATCAAAAATGCCTTCAGCGTACGCATCATCAAATCTCTTAAGTCCTGATGAGAAAAGACCGAAGGAAGAGAAAACAAAAATTCTCTTCGCCTTAAGACTCTTGAGCTGCTTGCACACATCAATCATAGAGTCGCCACTTGAAATCATATCATCAACAACGATAACATCTTTACCTTCAACGTTGTCGCCGAGGAATTCGTGAGAAATTATCGGATTTCTGCCGTCTACAATTTTCGTGAAATCTCTGCGCTTATAGAACATACCAAGCTCGACACCGAGAACATGTGAATAGTATACGCATCTGCCCATACCACCTTCATCAGGGGAGATCATCATAGTGTTTTCAGGTCTGAATTTAATATCATTGTTAAGGCTTTTTGCAATAGCCTTTATCATCTGGTAAGTGGGGGATACACTTTCAAAACCAATTCTGATTGAGTTCTGTACTCTGGGGTCATGTGCATCAAAGGTGATTATATTACTTACACCCATATTTTCGAGCTCCTGAAGTGCAAGTGCACAATCGAGAGATTCTCTTGCTGAACGTCTGTGCTGTCTGCCCTCGTAAAGCATCGGCATAATAACAGTAATTCTTTTGGCTTTACCTGCACAAGCAGAAATAACTCTCTTGAGGTCAGCGAAATGATCATCGGGACTCATAGGAACCTTAAGCGGATTACCATCGGCATCCTTAAGATCGTACATCTTATATGTTACGCTGTAATTGAAGCAATCAGAAATGATAAAAAGATCGTAGCCGCGGATTGATTCGGTAATTACGCCTTTACCTTCACCTGTTGAAAAGCGCGGGAAGGTAGCGTTGATAATATAGGAATCTCTGTGGTAGCCTTTGAGATGAAGATTGTCATCATCCTGCTGGAATTTTGAACGACATTCTAAAATTTGGTCGCTCACTTTTTTTGCAAGCTCTTCGCAACCTCTCATTGCGATAATACCGAGACGTCCCTGCGGAATCGTATCAAGGTATTCGATTAATGAATTGGACATTTTGTTTTACCCCCATTTTTATCTTCTGTTTTCGACAAAATATCTGTCTATATCTATTTTACTTTTTTTCTTTAACTTTTCAATAGATTTAAGGAAAATCGCTATAGAATAATATCCAAGATTTATGGTGTCTTTTGTGCAATATCACAATTATTACACATTATATTGTAAAATCACTGATTTACAATATGCACATCAACCTGCTGATAGGGGATGGATATGCCGTTTTTATCAAATGCAATCTTTACATTTTCCTGCATTGAATAATATACATTCCAGTAATTCTTACCTGAACACCATATTTTCGTAACGAGGCAGATTGAACTCGGATCGTGGGAGTTTACATATACTTCAGGCTCAGGATCCTTATGTATATTTTCATCTGATTTAATTACGTCGAGAATAACATTCTTCGCAAGCTGAATATCATCTGCATATCCGATTGAAAACATAAGATCAACCCTTCTCGTATCTTCTGCAGAGTAGTTAATAATATGATTTGTTGTAACATGTGAATTCGGAATAATTATTTTTTTATTATCCGCGGTTTTAATTACTGTGTTCATAAAACGAATGTCTGCAACCGAACCGGCAACACCGTTAATCTCAACAAAATCGCCTGTTTTGAAGGGGTGATTTATAAGAATCTGTATACCGCTGGCAAACTGTGCAACGCTATCCTGCAAACCGAGACCGGCAGCAAGTCCGGCACCACCTAGCGCCACGAAAATTGAATTTACATCGTAAAACATTGAAACTGCAAACAGCACAAAAATAAATTTTATGCCCGCTGAAACAAATCTTCTGATAAAATTATAGACAGATGGGTCAACGTGATTTGCACTTAAGGTCTTTACTATAATTTTAGAAGCAAGCTTTGCAAGTATAAAACCTACAACAACGAGGATTACCGCAATTATAATTGATGGCAATGCGTTGAGAAGCTTATTGATAATGTCCCATTTCTCCCAAAGAGAGTTGATGTTATCCACAGCTTCAGATGCGTCGACAAACTGTCCGTTTTCATCAAGAAGGGGATTGTATAAGGTTGTTGCTTCAGCTGTTGTTTCTGCTATTGTGGTTGCTGTGAGTAAAATTGAAGAAAATAAGTTGTTCATAATATAACCTCCTTTATATACAGATAATAGCATAATTTATTTCATTTTGCAATTTAACAAAATATTTTCTTGACTTTTCTAAAAAAATATATATAATTTGAAATTGAAATTCATTTTCAATTTGAGAGGTGCCTATGAACGCAACATATAATACAAAACAAAAAAGGATAATAGAAGAATATCTGAAAATTCATATAACTGATCAGTTTACCTGCGATGAAATATCAGCCTATCTTAAAGCAGAAGGTACCCCGGTCAGTAAGACTACTGTATACAGATATGTCGAAAAGCTTGCAAGCGAAGGTCGGGTAAGAAAGATTACCGGTGGCACAAGCAAAAGTGCTCAATATCAATATATTGATGAAAATATGAACTGTCATAGTCATATGCACTTTAAGTGCCTTAAGTGTGGGGCATTTATACATCTCGGTTGTGATTTTTTAAACGGTGTGAGTGAGCATATATACGAGCATCACCGGTTTAAGGTTGATAACTCTAAAACGGTGCTTTACGGATTATGTGATAAGTGCTCGGAATGATACAGAGGTAAATATTATGGCATTGATAAGTTGTAAAGATGTGTGCTTAAGCTATGAAAATAACTGTGTAATTGAAAATCTTAATTTTAATGTAAATTACGGAGATTATCTATGCATTGTCGGAGCTAACGGAAGCGGAAAAAGTACTTTGATAAAGTCTATCCTTGGTCTTAAAGATACTGCATCAGGTCACCTTCATATGGGAGATGGTCTTTCATCTAAAGAAATCGGATATCTGCCTCAGCAAACAACGGTGCAAAAGGATTTTCCTGCAAGTGTTTTCGAGGTTGTACTGTCAGGATGTATTTCCCGCAAAAAAAATAGGTTTTTCTTTAACCGCCGAGACAAAAAATTTGCTATAGAAAATATGGGAAAGCTCGATATTACTGATTTGAAAAACAAGTGCTACCGTGAGCTTTCAGGAGGACAACAACAAAGAGTTTTGCTTGCAAGAGCATTATGTGCAGGAAAAAAGATGCTTCTTCTTGATGAGCCGGTAACAGGTCTCGATCCCGTTGTTACAATGGAGCTTTATAATCTAATAAAAAAAATAAACAAAGAGCTTGGCGTTACTATTATTATGGTTTCTCATGATTTGCATTCAGCTGTCGCAAATGCTGACCATATTCTTCACCTTGACAAAACAAGCAGTTTTTTCGGAACAACAGAAGAGTATCTTGACTCAGATATATACAAAAAATTCGGAGGTGAAAATGCAAATGTATGATGCTTTAAATCTCATTTTCTCTCAGGAATTTCTTTTCAGAGCACTTGTAGTAGGTGTTCTTATTTCGTTATGCTCAGCTTTATTGGGTGTAAGTCTTGTTCTAAAAAGGTTTTCAATGATAGGTGACGGACTTTCTCACGTAGGCTTCGGTGCTATGGCTATTGCCTGCGCAGCAAACATTGCACCTTTATATTTTGCTTTGCCTATTGTTATTTTTGCTGCCTTTTTGCTTCTCAGAATGAGTGAAAACGGAAAAATCAAGGGCGATGCGGCTGTAGCTCTTATTTCTACCGGTGCACTTGCTGTCGGTGTTATGGCAACTTCAGTGACAACGGGAATGAATGTTGACATTTATAACTATATGTTCGGAAGTATTCTTACGATGACCGACAGTGATGTTATCATAAGCTTTATTCTTTCTTTGATAGTGATTGTGCTTTTTGTAATATTTTATAATGAAATTTTTGCTGTAACCTTTGACGAAAGCTTCGCAAAGGCTACAGGAACAAAGACATCGTTTTATAATATGCTTATTGCTGCGCTAACTGCGGTTACAATTGTCATTGGTATGAGAATGATGGGTGCTTTGCTTATTTCTTCACTCATTATTTTCCCGACCGTGACATCAATGAAGGTATGTAAAAGCTTCCGACGCGTAATTATTTCGAGCGTTGTTATTTCGGTGTTTTGTTTTATTTCAGGTCTTTTGCTTTCTGTAAAATTTGAAACACCGACCGGTGCTTCGGTTGTTTGCTTCAATATTGTACTTTTATCTGCATTTTCTGTCTTAAAAGCAATCAGTACACTAACCCTCAGGATGAACAGAGGATTAAAAAAAATAATGACGGTTATATTTGTTGCTGTACTAGTTATATTGTATCTCTTAGTTATGTCTGTAGGCAACTTTGATTTTTATTCAGAAAACAAAGGCGTTTCAATAGTTACAACCGGATTTGCACAATATGACTTTGCCAGGAATATTGTCGGAGACAGAGGTAAAGTAAAAATGCTTCTTACTCCCGGGGAGGAAAGCCATACATACGAGCCTACACCGGCGGATATACTTGATATCATGGAATGTGACGTTTTTGTTTACGGGGGCGGCGAATCTGAAAAATGGGTTGATAGCATACTAGAATCTGTTGAAAATGAAATTCACGTCGTGAGAATGATGGATGTTGTTGAATTACATAAAGAAAATCATAACGATCACGGCGGAGAACATGAACATTCACACGAAGAAGAGGAATACGATGAACATGTGTGGACTTCACCTTTTAATGCAATATCAATAACGAAAAGTATATGCGATGCTCTTGTTTACGCTGATAATGCTAATGCGGATTACTATTACGAAAACACAAAAAATTACATTGAACAGCTTCAACATCTTGACGACAGATTTTCCGAAGCTATTTCGAAAGCTGAAAATAAATATATAGTTATCGGTGACAGGTTTCCGTTGCGATACCTTACGGAAAGATATGATATTAAATATTTTTCTGCCTTCCCAGGATGCTCTGCCCAGTCCGAGGCAAACCCTGTAACAATTGCAAGTTTGATTGAAAAAGTTAAATCAAACAATGTTCCCGTCATATTTAAGATTGATCTTGGAAACGGTAAGGTAGCCGAGTCGATTTCCGAAAGCACGGGAGCTGAAATCAGAACACTTTATTCTTGTCACATAATTTCATCGGACGATTTTGAGAACGGCGAAACCTATATAAGTCTTATGGAAAGAAATTTGGAAAATATCAGCTTTTCCTTAAATTACAGACAATGAACAAAAATTCAAATATTATATGTTGATTTGACATATAAATTGTTGTATAATCAACTGAATTAGAATTTAAATCAAAGGAATTGAGTAAATGGCAATAAATTTAGTATACAAAAATATACCCACCGTCGCTTTAAGGGGGATTGTTGTGTTTCCCGGTATGCGATTGCATTTTGATGTGGGTAGAAAAAAATCTATAGCGGCAGTAAAGGAAGCTATGAATAGCGATCAGAAAGTCTTTCTGGTAACCCAGAAAGATATTTCTGTCAGCGATCCGGCACAAGAAGATCTGTACAGTCTCGGTGTAATCGCTTCTGTTAAACAGGTTATAAAAGCTCCTGAGGCTGATTTTATGAGAGTTGTTGTTGAGGGTATTTGCAGAGCTACTGTTGATGATTTTGTTGAATTTTCACCTTATATTTCAGCTAATGTAAAAGAAAAAAAGAGTAAATCAATTAAAAATTATGACACAACAGAAACAGAAGCACTCATCCGTAAGGTAAAGGATGTTTTTGATGAGTATCTTCAGGCTGTCGGCAGAGACGTTGAGGACAGAGTTGCAAGCGTTTTCTTTTCAGAAACACCTTCCGAAATTGCTGATATTATTGCAGGTAATACCATTCATAATTTCAAAGAAAGACAGGAGCTCCTTGAAGAGTTAAATCCCGTTGCGAGGCTTCATAAGCTTTACGGTATGCTTGTTAACGAGGTTAATGTCCTCAAAATTGAAAACGATATAGAAGATAAAGTTGAATCCCTGATGGAAAAGAATCAGCGTGAATATTATCTTCGCGAAAAAATCAAGATCATTTCCGAGGAGCTCGGTGACCACGAAGACTCGTTAAGTGAGATACAGAAATACAGAGAAAAAATCCGTAATCTTGCTTGTAACGATGAAGTGAGACAAAAGCTTACGGCAGAATGTGACAAGCTTTCTAAGCTTCAGAGCGGCGGTGCAGACGCTTCAATTATCAGAAGTTATCTTGATGCAGCTTTATGCCTTCCCTTTGGTGAATACACCGAAGATTGTCTTGATCTCAAAAAAGCAAGAAAAATTCTCGACGAGGATCATTTCGGACTCAAAAAAATTAAAGAGCGTTTTATAGAAATGCTTGCAGTAAGAATGCGTTCAGACAATCTCAAGGGTAACATTATTTGTCTCGTAGGACCTCCCGGTGTAGGCAAAACATCGATAGTGCGCTCTGTAGCAAGAGCGATGGAAAGAAAATATGTGCGTTTGTCTCTTGGCGGAGTAAGTGACGAGTCAGAAATCCGTGGTCACAGAAAAACTTATGTCGGTGCAATGCCTGGCAGAATAGCAAATGCACTTGTTCAGGCAAAAACCTTTAATCCGATTATTCTTCTTGATGAAATTGATAAGCTGGGGCACGATTATAAAGGTGACCCTGCATCAGCTTTGCTTGAGGTGCTTGATCCTGAACAGAATTTCAGCTTCAGAGACAATTATATGGAGTTTCCTATTGATCTGAGCAAGGTTCTCTTTATCACAACAGCTAATGATGTTTCAACCATTCCTCAACCTCTTTATGACAGAATGGAAATAATAGAGCTTACAAGCTATACGCCTGAAGAAAAGTTTTTCATAGCAAAAAATCATCTGATTAAAAAACAGATTGCAATGCACGGTATGAACGGAAGGGACATCCGATTTGCCGACAGCGCAATCCGTCTGATTATTGATGCTTATACTCGCGAAGCCGGTGTAAGACGTCTTGAACAGATTATCGCTTCAATCTGCCGTAAGGCCGTCGTTAAATTAAACGATGAAGAAATAGGCAGAGTAACGGTAAGCTGTGACCTTGTGAAGGAATTTCTCGGGCCGGGAAAATATCAGAAGGATAAGCTATGCACAAAAGACAGCATCGGTGTTGTGAACGGATTAGCCTGGACCAGTGTCGGCGGTGAATTGCTTCAGGTTGAGGCTGTAATTATGGACGGAAACGGTCAGCTTGAGCTTACTGGCTCTTTGGGTGATGTTATGAAGGAATCTGCAAAGGCCGCCTTCAGTTACATTAAAAGCATGGCTGACAAATACGGTATTGATATTTCTTCACTCAATAAAAAGAATGTGCACATCCATGTTCCGCAGGGAGCAGTACCAAAGGATGGTCCATCAGCCGGTGTTACAATTGCAACAGCACTCATTTCTGCAATAACCGGAAAATATGTTGACTGCAAAATTGCAATGACCGGAGAAATCACTCTTACTGGCAGAGTTCTGCCTATAGGCGGTCTTAAAGAAAAGTCAATGGCTGCATATAAAGCCGGTGCAAAAAAGGTCATCATACCTCAGGAAAATCTCAGTGACCTTTGGGAAATTGATGACGTGATAAAGACTAATATTGAATTCATCGGTGTCTCCAAGCTTGATGAAGTCTTCTTCTCTGCAGTAAAAGACTTCAATTGCACCGATGGGAGCAGCAGTGTGAAATTTTCGCCTCATGATGTAATTATAAGAGGCAGAAGAGGTGAAACAGATGAGATACGATAATGCAGTTTTTGAAACATCCTTCGGAGTTGCTGCACAGCTCAGATCTTCCGATCTGCCGGAGATAGCCTTTTCCGGTAAATCAAATGTAGGAAAGAGCTCTCTTCTTAATAAAATTCTCGGCAGAAAAAGCATTGCCAGGGTCAGTTCTATGCCCGGTAAAACCGTAACAATTAATTTCTTTAAGCTTGACAACTGTAGGTTTGTTGATCTTCCCGGATACGGATACGCAAAGGTTTCTCACAGCGAAAAGCTTCGCTGGGCTGAGCTTATGGAAGCATATTTTTCTTCCGGAAGAGATATAAGGCTTGTTGTTCAGCTGATTGATATGCGGCACAAGCCATCGGAGCAGGATCTTGATATGATTGAATATATGAATACTAACGGAATACCGTTCATTGTTGCTCTGACAAAATGTGATAAGCTTAATAAAACCGAACGTATTAATCAACTGGAATTAATTTGCAGTATTCTTACAAAATACGGAAACATAAGTGTTATACCCTTTTCCGCCCTGAAGGGTGACGGAACCGAGGAGCTACGAAACCTTATAGAAAAAGCATTGACTTAATTAAAGAGGGGATATTTCTTGAAAAACATTTTTGTCAATAATCTTAATAAATGTCCGATAATTGCAGGTGTTAAAGATGTTTCTGAGTTGGAAGAAGCTTTGGAATCTGATTGCAATGTGGTTTTTCTTCTTTGCGGCAATATTTTTAACCTGAAGGAATGTGTTGAGAAGGTCAAAAAAAGAAATAAAATGATTTTTATTCATGTTGACCTTGTCGAAGGATTTTCACGTGATGCAGTTGCACTCAGATATATCAGCGAGGAAATCAAACCAGACGGAATAATTTCAACAAAGAACAATCTTTTGAAAAGCGCAAGAAATCTCGGTATGCTTACAGTGCAGCGAATCTTTATCATTGACTCGCTCTCAATCGAAACGGCAATCAAGACTTCACAAACGATAAATCCTGATGCTATCGAAATAATGCCGGGGATTATGCCGCGTATAACAAACAAAATCAGCTCTTCGCTTGATGTTCCTGTCATTGTCGGCGGTCTTGTGAATTATGATGAGGAAGTTGAAAAAGCACTCGAAAACGGAGCTTTGGCTGTCTCGACCTCATCAAAAGAATTATGGAGAGGAAAAGAATGAGTAATATAAGAAAATATAATGCTAAAGACAGAGAAAACCTTAAAAAGATTTGCATAGAGACCTCAGGTCTTCCGACTGAGACAGATAAAGACATAAACTTTCTATTTTTGATGTATAACGATTATTATGCTGAGATTGAGCCGGAGAATGTTTTTGTGGCTGTCGATGATAACGATGAAGCTTTTGGTTATATTCTTTGTTCGGAAAATTTTGACAGATATTTATCTGTTTTCAAGAAAGCATATTTACCGCGTATTAGGGCACTTGGTTTCAAATACTATTTTATGGCTTTAGGCGAAATAAACGTTCACAGACTTTTTGCCAAAAAGCATAAAGCACATCTTCATATTGATATTTTAAGTGCCGGTCAGGGTAAAGGAACGGGAACGGCGCTTATGAATGAGCTCAAATCACATCTGAAAAGTAAGGGAATTCATTCTCTGATGCTTTCCTGCGGTATGGGAAACAAAAAGGCAATCAGCTTTTATAAAAAGAACGGCTTTGTTCTTCATAAGAATATTATGGGAAGCTGTATAATGATTTGTGAATTTTGATGTATAAGTATCTTTTTTCAGGCAAAAATACTCTTAAAAGGAGTTGAGAAAAGATGCTTGACAAAATCGCGTTGATACTTACGATAATAGGCGGTGTTAACTGGGGGCTTATCGGTATTTTTCAGTTTGACCTCGTTGCTTGGATTTTCGGCAGCCAGAGCTCAATTATCGCCAGAATTATCTATACTGTAATTGCACTCGCGGCAATATGGTGTGTGTCACTTTTATTCCACGATTGCGGAAGAACGGTAAAAGATACTGAATAATAACGAATATCGTAAAATCAAATATCTGTTTAACGGGCAATTTAAAGTATTATACTTTAAATGCCTGTTTTTTTGTTTGTATTTGTATTGATTTTTAATCTTAATTAAGATATAATTATTAAGATTATAGATTAATATGGAGGCAGTGTTTCATGGATTTGAAAAAGCTTTGTTTTGACCTTGCAGAAAAAGCCGGAACATCGGGTGACGAGCTTGAAGCATCACTTTATGCAAAGTCTGAACTTGAAAAATATATGGATACAAAAATAGATACCTTAGGTAATGTTGTCGGCTCATACGGAAGTGGAAAAGTTCATATTCTTCTTGACGCCCATATTGACCAGATCGGTCTTGTTGTAAGAGGTATTGACGAAAAAGGCTTTCTTCTTGTTGATAGAGTCGGCGGCCCTGATGAACGTATTCTTATCGGCAGTGAGGTCACGGTTCACGGTAAGGAAGCACTTTTCGGTGTAATTTGCTCAACACCTCCTCATCTCTTGTCTGCAGAGGACAAAAAATCAGGTGTTGATATAAAAAAGATGGCTGTCGATGTCGGTCTAACAAAGCTCGAGGCTGAAAAGCTTATCGAAATCGGTGACAGAATTACTTTGAGAAACAATCAATGTGAATTGCTTGGCGGAAACATTGTTTCTGGAGCGTTTGATGACAGATGCTCTGTGGCGGTTATTCTCATAGCACTTGAAATGGTAAAAGGAAAAATCAACAATCTAACTCTCTCTGTGCTATTCAGTGTTCAGGAGGAAACGGGCGGAAGTGGTGCAAAAACAGGTGCATTTTCAGCAATGCCTGACTATGCCATTGCTGTTGATGTCGGCTTTGGTGATGATCCTTATACTGATAAAACAACCACCATTTCTCTCGGCAAAGGACCTTCAATCGGCATAAGTCCCACACTTGACAGGGCTTTTACTGCAGAACTTAAGGTTATATGCAAAGATAAAGATATCCCTTACCAGCATGATGTTATGGGCGGCAGAACAGGTACAAACGCCGATTCAATCAACAATACGGGAAAAGGTGTTAAAACTGCTCTTCTTTCGGTTCCTTTACGCTATATGCATACGGGTATAGAGGTTATTAATATCAACGATATTGAAAATACAGCTAAAGTTATAGCCGAATATCTTCTTAAAAAGGAGGCAGAGTGCTGTGATTGATTTATTAAAAAAGCTTTGCCTTATTGATGGAATTTCGGGCAGAGAGGATAAAGTCAGAGATTATATTATATCTGAAATCAAAGATAAATGTGAGTATGAGATCGACCCTATGGGTAATATTCTTGCTTTTAAAAAGGGTAAAAAGCAAGCTGATAAAAAGGTGATGCTTTCCGCTCATATGGATGAGGTTGGTTATATCGTCACATATATATGTGACAACGGTTTTATCAAATTTACAAGTGTTGGAGGAGTTGACAGCAAGGTAACCTTAGGAAAGACGGTTACTGTCGGTGAAAAAGGAACAAAAGGCGTAATCGGAAGCAAAGCAATACATCTTTGCAACGGTGACGAGGAAACCACAGCTCCAACTCTTGATAAGCTTTATATTGATATCGGTGCAAAGGATAAGGCACAGGCTGAGGAATATGTCGAAATCGGTGACAGCGTCCATTTTTCTTCTGATTTTGTAACTTTCGGCAACGGAAAAATCAAGGCTAAAGCAATTGATGACAGATTCGGCTGTGCCGTTATGCTTAAAATGATTGAGGCTGATCTCGAATACGATACTTGTTTTGCCTTTCTTGTTCAGGAAGAGGTAGGATGCCGTGGCGCATCAGCGGCTGCATTTACTCTTAAACCCGACTATGCAATTGTCCTTGAAGCGACAACAGCTGCTGATGTTGCTTTTGTAGGTGACGAGGATTCAGTTTGTAAGCAGGGAAAAGGTGCCGTTGTATCCTTTATGGACAGATCAACTCTTTATAACAGAGATATGTACAAGGGCGCCTTTAAACTTGCAAAAGATAATAATATAAATATTCAGACAAAAACAGCAGTTGCCGGCGGAAACGATGCTGGTGCAATCCACAGGAGCATCGGAGGTATTTATACTATTGCCATTTCACTTCCCTGCAGATATATCCATTCAGCGACCTCAGTTGCAGACATTGCTGATATGAAATCCTGCTTTGATCTAGCACTTTTACTTGCAGAAAACTATGCTCAGAATAAAATCAGTTGAAGAAAATGAATTAAACTCTGTTGCACAAATCTGCAGAAAAAGCCTTCTGGGAACAAAGATAATGTGCCAGATCAATTCATACGGACTTGAAAGAGATTTTCTGTCAGTCTGGTGCTGTATAAACAGTAATAACAAAATTTGCTCTGTTATCTGCAAATTCGAAGACAGTATTACACTCGTGGCTGATAATTATACAGAGATTAATGATATACGGACATTCCTGGATATGATTGGCTTTGCATCTTTGTGCTGCACTTACGAAACAGCTCTTAAGATGAATTATGACACAGTCACAACAAAAAACGCCTATGTTTACGGCGGTAGCTATGACGGTGAAATATTTGCTGAGCTTACTGAAGAATATTATAAAGAGTGCTATTCGCTTATTTCTAAAAATATTCCTGACTCATTCACTGATAGCGTAGAAGCGTATATGTATTTTCTGTCGGATTTTACTTACAGAAAAAGAAGGGGATATGCACGGATGAAGGGATATGCCGAAAACGGTAAGCTTTATTCATGCGCTCTTACAAGTGCCGAAACAGAAAAAGAGGCGATTATTAGCGGTGTTGCCTGTGACAGATCGTACCGTATGAAAGGTCTTGGAAAAAAGACAGTTCTTTCTCTTGCTGAGGAATTGACCAAAGAAGAAAAGACGGTGTTTGTTATTGCTCTCAATAAAAGCGCAGAAGGCTTCTATGAGCATATCGGCTTCAGGTTCAAAGAAAAAATATCGTTTATCGAAAGGAAGTAAGAATGTTTACTTTTAGTAATAAAATCAAGGAGCTTTCAGATAAAGCTCTCAGGAATGCAAAAACTGAATTCGAAGTAATTGAATCAGTAACGGAATACAATCAGCAAAAAATGCTTAAAGCCTTTATAGATAACGGAGTAAGCGAAAATATTTTCGCAGAAAGCACCGGCTACGGCTATGGAGACAGAGGCAGAGAAATAATTGACCGTGTCTTTGCTCAGGCGGTAGGTGCTGAGGACGCCATCGTAAGACATAATTTTACCTGCGGTACACATACTCTTGCTGTTGCTCTTTTCGGAATTCTCCGTCCAGGTGACACGATGCTTTGTGTTTCGGGCAGACCTTATGATACCATTCAGCCTGTAATCGGTATTTCCAAAAGTGATGAAAATATGGGCTCACTTGCCGATTACGGTGTTAAATACGAAGAAATCGAGCTTAAGGATGAACGACTAGATTATGAAGCAATCGAAAAGCGAATCAGCCGTGGCGGCATTAAAATGGTTTACATTCAGCGCTCAAGAGGCTATAAACTTCGCCCTTCGCTTTCTATTGCTGAAATAAAAAAAGTTGTTGACATTACAAAAAAGCATTCCGATGCAGTTGTAATGGTTGATAATTGCTATGGTGAATGGACAGAAAAAATAGAACCTACAGATGTAGGTGCAGACATAATAGCAGGCTCGCTTATTAAAAATCCCGGTGGCGGACTTGCCAAAAACGGTGGATATATTGCGGGTAAAGAGGAGCTTGTTGAGCTGTGTTCATACAGAATGACAACTCCGGGACTCGGCAGCGAGGTCGGAGCAACGCTCGGAATGAACAGAA
>JAZUMO010000051.1:0-22978 GCA_045603665.1 Acutalibacteraceae bacterium | reverse complement strand
GGCAAGGATTTCTGTGCTTTTCGCCTTGTTTTGCATCAAAAGTATCTGAATTTTAAGGTGCTAAGCAGTTTTTATTGAGAAATTTTTCGTTTAAAGGAAATGATAAAACTCCCGTAATACTCGCGTATTTCGGGAGTTTTTCATAATGTTTAAGCGGAAAAGAGCCAATAAAAACCTTAACTTCCTTGTGAAGTGTTGCCCATCGGTGGGGTTTTGTTTATGATTTTTCGATTGTTGCGAAGGTTTTCTCTGCTACCTCTTTCGGAGAATACTCCATCATCATATGACCGCCTCTTTCAAACTCATAAACCTCAGTATCAGCCGGTGCATTGTCAATAATTTCCTGAAGATTATCTGCCATTGCAACTTTATCATTCTTTGCGGTAATGATTACGCAGGGAATACCGAGAGATTTAAGCTTGTCAAATTCAGGACCTCTTGTATGAGTTGTCATCATTGCGATACCTGCTCCGGTGCCTGGAAGAGAAAGAGAATCGGTTACACGGGTAACATCATATCCCTTGGCATAGACAGCATCGCTGAAGCTGGTTGAAATAAAAATGCGGACAAGGAAGGGGAACTTCAGGCAAAAGCCGAGAATAAGATTGTAAACAGTCTGCATCATAAAATTCATTGCAGGATTCTGTGCCGAGCCTTCGGTATGTGCTGAGGTCTGAGGCGCAAAAAGAACGAGTCCCGTAACAGCTTCGGGATAATCACATGCAAGGTTAAGAGCAATACCTCCGCCCATTGAATGTCCGCCTACAATCCATTTTCCGCCAAGGGAAAGCATAAGATTTCCAATCAGCGTCTCACGGGCTATAAGCTCAGTTTTGCTTGTTTCTCTCGATGAATAGCCGAAATTCGGTGCATCAACGAGAACTGTTCTGTAGCCCTTTGCGGCATATTCCCTTGCAACACCTTCAAGAGATACAGTTGAAAGACAAAAGCCGTGGACAAGAAGAATTTGTTTTGTGGGCTCCTTTTCCGGCTCAAAAACCCTGTAATGGAGAGTGTAATCACCCTCGCTGTAAAAATTACTGTTGTCAAAAGGTCCCTGAGGTGCGGTGGCAAACGCAACGGAGCAAAGGCCGAAAACCATTACTAAAGACATAAAAAGTGATATAAGTTTTTTCATATATTCATCCTCCTTTTTTATATGATAACAGATTCAGATAAAAATTTCAACACTGTAAGATGATATGAAAAAAGCCGCTGTGCTGAGCACAACGGCTTTATTATGTAATTTAAATTAGCCAAGGATACCGCCGAGGATTTCCTTCATAAGGTCAACACCCTTCTGAGTCTGGCCGTTGAATACGAGGAGACCGATAATTGCACCGAAAACCTTTGTAAGGATGTCCATAATTGTACCCATTGTATCTGCTTCGGGAACTGCGCTGCCCCAAACAACTTCGAACTCGATAACGTTGTTCTTAGCAAGAGCAAGCATTTCGTTTGTGATTGTGAGAGCTTCGCCGGCTGCGAATGTGGGACGGTCAACGTGAGTTGTGCATCTCCAACCGTTAAACTGCTTTCCTTCGGGAGCTGTTACTTCGGGAAGAGCAAACTTGTAACCAACATATAACTGAGCTGAATTTTCAGGAACCTGATAGAAGTCACCGGTGATTTCGGAAACATATGCAAACTTACCGGATTCTACATCATAAGTATACTGAGAATACTTTGTTTTGAAATCATAAAGGTTATAGTGAATGATTACATGTGTCTTGTCACTGTTTGCTGTGTTTGTATCTCTGATGGTTGATGCCTGGTTGGGATCAGTGATAGGTGCTGCAGCTGAAGCTGAAAGAGCCATTGTGCTGAAAAGCATTAATACAGCTAAAAGTACGGATAATATTTTTTTCATAATATTTACCTCCATTGGATTGATTTGTTTCCTACTTTGATTTGATTATATCACCACAGCGAACAAAATTCAAGTCTTTTTTTTAAGATTTACATCAAAAATTTCAATAATTTAAAATTTTTAATAGAAATTAACACTGTGACAACATTTCTTCAAAGTATGTAAAAATTATAGCTGTTACGACTTAAATAATACTTAAAAAAAGTGTCATAACTTTATATTCTTGTTGACTTAAAAAGTATATTTATAGTATAATTTATTGAATGTAAAAAAAGGAGATAAAACTATGCAGGATAAATTCGGACTTTTTTGCGGATGGGGTCCCTTCGGAAAAAAATATGCAGGTATTTCAAATATTGCAAAGCACGAAAAATATGAAGGCATCAGATTTGATCTTTGCACCTGCCCCGCTGTTTCTGCTTTTGACATAAGAGTGCCCAATGTAACTCTTCCCTCAGCTTATCATCCCTGGCTTTCAAATGAGGACTACGGCTTTTATTCTTACCGTCACGACCTTGAATGGAAAGACAAGGTTTATGCTGATGTATCTTACACAAGGATTACAAATGACAGCTATCTGATAAGAACAGAAATAGTGAACAACTCCTCTGTCATTAAAAACTGTGTCGTAAACTATTTTTCCTCGGCCGAATATCCGTCAGATGCTTATACAGAGGTCTCTCTTCCCGAAAAGTGTGATTTCATCAATGCCGTAAATTACAGCGAATACACCTATAATACCCGCCGCCCCTGGGATGAACAGAATGCCGACGGCAGAAAAAAGGGTGAATTTTTTGATAAGCGCTTCACCGAAGAAAAGGGTCTCGGAGACAGAGCCGAAAAATGGCATATGCCTCACAGAGTCATAAAACCCTTCGGCGGCGAAAAAAATGACAGAGTAAAATATAGCATCATTCTTAAAAACGACTACGAAAATGCCGTTCTTGCCATAAGATACCGTACAAGTGATATTTTTTACGAGCAGGGCAAACAGGTCGGTGTTCATTACATAAACAGCAAAAACACAGCCACATTTATCCTTAACGGCAACAAAACCGTTACTCTCCCCCCTTGTGATGACCCCGAAATTATCTTTGTTCCTCTCGGAAAAATCAGTAAGGGCGACTTTGAGCTTTCTTTAGTTTCCGAGGGTACGGGCGCTGCTGAATTCGACTTTTTTGCAATTGTCAGTGAAGAGGATAAAAACGAAATCGCCGTTACTCTCGAAAAGGTTGATTTTGTTCCTGAAATAAGAAACGAAAAGAAGGAAAAGGGTTATCTTACCGTTCTTAAATATAAAAAGCTTGAAGGCGAATACTGTCTCAGAATCTTTGACGACAACACACGATTCAGAAAAATCGGAACAGGTGCCCTTGAGGACTGTATGACAGCAAGGCTTTCCAATGCGGACGAAACCTTTGATGATGTTACCGAAAGCTTTACAGGTGCATTTAGCCGAAAGCACAGCGACAACGGATTTTTCCATAATGCCATCAGCCACACTATCTTTGTTGAAAGCGGAGAAAGAAAGGTACAATATGCGGTAATTTCAAAGGGTGAAGCCGAATACAGAACCGAAGAAGAGTATGAAGAGCTTTACAGCCGAATGAAAAAGACCGCAATTGACATAAAGCTTAACAGCGAAGGCGAAAAATACAAGCTGAGCAACCAAATTCTTGCTGCCACGGTTATGACGAATGTCGTTTATCCCATTTATAAGCACGGCGAATACATTATCCACCACACACCGGGCAAGCGCTGGGACTGCCTTTATACCTGGGATTCAGGCTTCATAGGTCTTGGTATGAACGAAATTGCCCCCGCCTTTGCCGAATACATCATTGATACTTATCTCAGCACAGAGGACAACCCCGATTATGCCTTCCTTCATCACGGTTCACCTGTCCCCGTTCAGATTTATCAGCTTTATGAAATGCTTCAGAGCAGTAACGATAAGGAGAAATTTCTTTCCTATTATTCAAGAGCGAGACTTTATTATCTCTTCCTTCGCGGTAAAATAAGAGGCTCAACAACAGCCAAATTCAAAAGCGGACTTCTTACCACCTATGATTATTTTTATTCCTCAAGCGGTATGGATGATTACCCTGCGCAGATGGCTATGAAGGCTGATGAGCTCCGTGACAAGGCTGCTCCCGTAATTTCCACCTCTCAGGTTATCCGCTTCGGCAAAATCCTTTCCATTATGGCTGACAAGCTCGGTAAAAACAAGGATGCTGAAGAATATGCAAAGGATTGCAAGGATCTTACCGATGCTCTGAATAAATATTCCTGGGACGAGGAAAGCGGTTATTACAGCTATGTACTCCACAACGAAAATTATGAGCCGACAGTAAAATACACCACCGACGATGGAGAAAACCTCAACAAGGGTCTTGACGGTATTTATCCTATCATTGCAGGTGTATGCGATGAAAATCAGAAAAAGAAAATCATCGCTCATCTTACAAACGACAAGGAAATGCACACTCCCTTCGGCATCAGCGCAGTTGATATGAGCGCAAGCTACTACAAAATCAATGGCTACTGGAACGGAAATATCTGGTTCCCCCACCAATGGTTTATCTGGAAAAGCATGCTTGATTGCGGTGAAAGCGAATTCGCTTACGATATAGCCCATCTTGCCCTCAACATCTGGAAAAGAGAGGTTGACGAAAGCTATTATACCTTTGAAATGGTCAACACCGTAACCGGCTGCGGAGGCTGGTTCCACAACTTCGGCGGTCTTTCCACCCCTATCAATATGTGGGCTAAGGCCTACTATTGCCCGGGAAAAATCAATGTAGGCTTTGACACCTATCTCGATAAGGTAAACTTTAAGAAAGATTATACCGAGGCAGAAATCGACTTCACCTACTACGGTACAAACGATAAATTCACTATGCTTTGTGTTATGGATGAAAGGTACGATTATATCTGCACTTTTGACGGCAAAGAGCTTCCCGTAAGCCAGAACAAAGGTCAGCTTACTCTTACTCTTTCAAGCAGACATAAGGAAAGCCACAGGATTACAATAAAAAGAAAATAAAATAACGAGGTAGAAAAATATGTATGAAAACATCAGACCCTTAAAACTGAATATTATTTCCGATATTCACTACTACTCAAAGGAAACAGGAGTTGCGGGCAAGGGCTTCGAAAAGGAAAACGCAAAAACACCCAATGACCTTCTTAACTGCGAGGAAATTCTCACCTCTCTTATGAATCAGTTAGCAGAGGATGAAAATGAAATCGTCCTGGTTTCGGGTGACGTTACCACAAGAGCCGAGAGAGAAGCTCACGAGGGCGTTATAAAGCTTTTGCGCTCACTCAAGGAAAGAGGCAAAAGAGTTTATGTAATCACAGCTACTCACGACTTCCACGACGGAGATGTTACAAGAAAATATGTAGGTGACGAAGCAGTTACGGTACCTTCAGTAAAAAGAGATGAGCTCTGGGATATGTACCGTGAGTTCGGTCCCGATGAAGCGATTTCTGTTCACAGAGACAGTATGAGCTATGTTGTGCAGCTTTGCGACGGCTACCGTCTTTTCGCCCTTAACGATGACAGAAATCACAAGGGTGCAAGCGGTTTTTCCGACGATTGCTTTGAATGGATTACCGAGCAGATCAAGGACGCACAGAAAAACGGTCAGTTCATTATCCCGATGACTCACCATCCTATGCTCTCCCCCTCCCCCTTCTACACCATCATCGGCGGCGGTAATATTATGGGTGAAGCAGAAAGAAGAATCGATGAATTCACCGAAATGGGCCTTAATTATATGTTTACCGGCCACACCCATATGCAGGATATCTCCTATAAATACACAGAAAAGGGCAAGGTTTTCTATGACATAACAACAGCCGCTGCCGTAGGTTATCCCGCTACCTTCCGTAAGGTAACCTTTATGCCTGCCGAAGGAAAGATCGATGTTAAATCTGCTGATGTGGAATGCGACATTGACGGCAGAAAGCTCAAGGACCACCTTGAAGATAAGTTTTTCGGAATGATAAGAAGAGTTATCGACGCCGCAGGCAAGGATATTCCCGAGCTTGCCCGTCTTGCAACGGCATTCAGCGTAAAGGAAAAGCTGATTTACAAAATCGGCTGGATTATAAAGCCCTTTGCAAAGATTTTCTCAAAGCTTAAAATCGGCACCGTTGCAAAGCTTGTAAAGAAAGAAAGCGGCCTTAAAAAGAGCGACTATGCACACATCAAGGACCAGAAGGTTGTTGACTTTATTGTTTCTCTTGTAAGAAATCTTTACGGCGGTGACTCACCTTATTCACCTGACACAGCCGAATATAAAATTACTATGGGTATTCTCGCTGTTATTGACAGTATACTTAAGCTTTTCGGCATAAAGATAAGCAGTATTCTCAAGGGTGCCACCTCTGTGCAGAGCCTCGTTGAGCCCCTTCTTTATAATCCCGGCATATGCGACGAAGAAGCTGTGCTCAACCTCTTTGATAACCTTCCTCCAAAAGAAGGAATGAAGGCAACCTTTGTAAAAAGCAACAAGGGACTCGGTGTGGTTATCGGATTGGCTCTTACGGTTATAGTTTTCCTGCCGATTATACTCGTGCTTCTTCTTGGCGGATTTATAGTCAATCAGATAAAATACGGAAAGAAAATGAAATAATCAGACAAAGGAATAACCGTCACTTTTAAGGTGACGGTTATTTGCTTTATGCAAATTTAAAAGCTATTTTCAAATATCCACCATATAGGAAGTATAAGTAAGTTAGAAATGAAATAATAACCTGTTATCCACAAGCTTATTTTGGCGAACAGTTCAAAGCGGTCTTTCTCCATATTTTTCACTCCTTATAATTTAATCTCGTATCCGTACTCCTTTAAAATCAATCCGTCCTGGTCTTTTACATAATAGCCCTCTGCTTTTCTATAGCCGTTCTTTTCATAGAATATAATAGCAGGTGTGTTATAATCCACTACCAGAAGACGAAGATATTCTCCGCCTCTTTCTTTGGCTGTCCTTTCGGCTTCTCTCAGCATATAAGTGCCGATACCTTTATTAAGACAATCGGGAGAAACACCGAAGCGGAAAAGGTAAATGCCTTTGGCGTCAGGTTTTTCCCACATTATACTCCCCTCGTCCTCCTGAGGGTCACAGAGAGCGAAAGCGGAAATAAATCTGTCTCCCTCTTCAAGCACGAAAAGGCTTTTTCTTTTTATATCCTCAGGAAAAGCGCAGTCGGGATAGATTTCATCCCATATACAGATGTTTTCACTGTCGAGCTTACGGGTTATGGTTTTAAAAAGAGCCCTGACAGAGAGTAAGTCTTTTTCGGTTGCAAGGCGTAAATTCATATTATTTCCTCTTTATTTTCTTTACTGCTAAATTAATAAGTGAGCCTACGGCAACACCGACAGCGGAAATAGCTAAATACCACAAGCTCTGAATTGAAGCGCTCACATCATAATGTATCCCTACTGACACAAAGAAAAGGACAGCCACCTCCAGAGGGTAAGAGTATTTCACCTTATTATCAGAAAGAGCACCCATTAACAGTGACAGAACAAATGTAGAGAGGATAAGCACCACCACTACGCCCATAGCATCTGTAGGACCTCCGAAAAAGGGAAAGATATAAAACATAAAGAGCTGTATAAACCATATTATTAATTCTTTGATGTATTTCTTCACTTTTATCTCCTCCTTTAATTACAATATAGCATAAGGGAGTTAAAATGTAAATAAAAAGTTATTACAGAAAAAATACAAGCCCTGACACATAGCTAACTGTGTCAGGGCAATTTTCTTTCAACCTAAGGATGCGAGACTTTCGTCAATCATATTTATTTTTTCGGTAAGCTTTTCAGCGTCTGCCTTTTGACCGTCGATAACATTCTGAGGAGCCTTAGAGAGGAAACCGGGATTGTTAAGCTTGCCGTTAATTTGTGCAAGCTTCTTTTCGGCTGCTTCCTTTTCCTTCATAAGACGCTTTCTTTCAGCCTCGAAGTCAACAAGGTCGCCCATAGGAATGTAGATCTTTGCGTCAGCGGTGACAATGCTTACACTGCCGTCGATGGAGAAGCTGTCACCAACAGTAACATCCGATGCAGAAGCAAGTCTCTGCATAAATACCACTGCTGTTTCAAAGATATCCTTCTTATCGGTAGCGATGTAAACGTGTGCCTTTCTTGAGGGAGGTACGTTCATTTCAGATCTTCTGTTACGGACCGCTCTGATAGCATCCATGATAATGTCCATCTTCTTTTCATCCTCGGTGAAGACTAATTCATTCTTGAAGGTGGGCCATGCAGAAAGCATAATGGTTTCACCGTCGTGAGGAAGTGTCTGCCAGATTTCTTCAGTAATAAAGGGCATAAAGGGATGAAGAAGCTTGAGTGTTTCGCTCATAACATAAACGAGAACTGCTCTTGCTGTCTCTGCCTCTGCGCCACCCTTCTGAAGTCTTATCTTCGCAAGCTCAATGTACCAGTCGCAGAATAAATCCCATATGAAATCATAAAGTTTCTGTACAGCGATACCAAGCTCAAATTTATCAAGATTATCTGTAACCTCTTTTGCAAGGTTGTTGAACTGAGAAAGAATCCACTTATCCTCAAGAGCAAGGTCAGCAGGAATATGAGGAGTCTTTTCATCCTCAGTAAGATTCATAAGAATAAATCTTGCCGCATTCCAGATCTTGTTTGCAAAATTACGGCTTGCTTCAACCTTCTTGTCAGAATAACGCATATCGTTTCCGGGGCTGTTACCTGTGGCAAGAGTAAAGCGGAGAGCATCAGCGCCGTATTTGTCGATAACAAGAAGAGGATCGATACCGTTACCAAGTGATTTACTCATCTTTCTGCCGAGCTCGTCACGGACAATACCATGAATAAATACGGTGTCAAAAGGAACCTCACCCATCTGCTCGCAGGCGGAGAAAATCATTCTTGCAACCCAGAAGAAGATGATATCATAACCGGTAACGAGAGTGCTTGTGGGATAATAATGCATAAGCTCAGGTGTCTTTTCGGGCCAGCCTAAGGTTGAGAAGGGCCAGAGAGCTGAAGAGAACCAAGTATCAAGAGTATCGGGATCCTGAGTGAGCTTTGTGCTGCCGCACTTACAGCATTTGTCGGGAGTTTCTTTAGAAACGGTGATTTCACCGCAGTCTGCACAATACCAGGCAGGGATTCTGTGTCCCCACCAAAGCTGACGGGAAATACACCAGTCACGGATGTTTTCCATCCAGTTATAGTAAATCTTATCAAAACGTTCAGGAATGAATTTAACCTTTCCGTCACGTACGACCTTGATAGCAGGCTTTGCAAGGGGCTCCATCTTTACGAACCACTGCTTTGAAACACGGGGCTCAACAGATGTATGGCAGCGATAGCAGGTACCAACCTCGTGCTTTGTAGGCTCAATTTTTACGAGAGCACCGGCAGCATCAAGGTCAGCAACAATAGCCTTACGGCATTCCATAAGATTCATTCCTGCATACTTACCGGCGTTTTCATTCATAAAACCATCGTCAGTCATAACATTGAGAACGGGAAGATTGCAACGAAGACCAACCTCAAAGTCATTGGGGTCATGAGCAGGTGTAATTTTAACTGCACCGGTACCCTTGTCCATCTTTGCGTAAGAATCAGCAACGATGGGGATTTCTCTGCCGATAACGGGCATTATAACAGTTTTTCCGATAAGATGGGTATATCTTTCATCGTCGGGGTGAACAGCAATGGCAGTATCACCGGGAATGGTTTCGGGACGGGTTGTAGCAACCTCAATATATCCGTCGCCATCCTTGAAGGGATAACGGAAATGCCAGAAATTACCGTCCTGCTCTTCGTATTCAACCTCAGCATCTGAAATTGAAGTCTTACAGTGAGTACACCAGTTGATAATTCTTTCACCACGGTAGATAAGACCCTTCTCGTAAAGGTTTACGAAAACCTCTTTAACAGCCTTTGAACAGCCTTCGTCAAGAGTAAAACGTTCTCTGTCCCAGTCGCAGGACGAGCCCATTTTCTTGAGCTGTTCAATGATTCTACCGCCGTACTGTGCCTTCCATTCCCAGGCTCTTTCAAGGAAGCCTTCTCTTCCGATGTCTTCCTTAGTAATACCTTCAGCCTTCATTGCCTCAACAATTTTTGCTTCTGTTGCAATTGATGCATGGTCGGTGCCGGGAAGCCAGAGAGTGTCGTAGCCCTGCATTCTTCTGAAACGGATAAGAATATCCTGAAGAGTATTGTCAAGAGCGTGACCCATATGAAGCTGACCTGTGATGTTTGGAGGGGGAATTACGATTGTATAAGGTTTCTTTGTTTCATCAACCTTTGCATGGAAGTATTTACCCTCAAGCCATGAAGCATAGATTCTGTCTTCAACGTCCTTCGGATCATACTGTTTAGCAAGTTCCTTTGCCATTTTAATCATCTCCTGTTTATTTAAAGTAATTTTTTATAAAACAAAACTCCGTCCCGACAAATCAGGACGGAGAAAAATCCGTGGTACCACCTGAATTCGATGCCAAAGCATCGCACTCAAAATCCTTAACGCAGAAATACGTCGGGTTCTAATTGGTCATAGCCTTTCTTCCCGAAGCTAACGGACTACCTTCACACATTTCAGCTGAAGGCTTGCACCAACCACCTTCTCTCTGAGAGCATCCCTGTGTTACTCCTTCCGGTCACAGCTGTAAACAAATATCTTATTGATTTTAACACAAAGGTAAGAATAAGTCAAGAGATGAAAAGGAAAATAAAAAGATAAAGCAGGCATTCCGCCTTGAGCGAAATACCTGCTTGAGTTTCAGTAATTATTTAACCTTTACAGACTTAGCGTTACTTAAGTTACCGTAAACATTCTTACCGTTGAATACCTTGTAAGCTCTGACCTTGAAGTAGTACTTCTTACCGCTCTTGAGCTTGGTAACGGTCTTTGATCTTGCCTTTGAATCCTTGATAACGATCTTCTTTGCATAATCAAAGTACTTATCTGTTGTGTAGAATACACGGTAGCCTGAAGCACCGGTTACTGCCTTCCAAGTAACTGTTGCTGACTTGGTGCCAGCCTTAAGGCTGCTGATAACTGCCTTTGCGGGAACAGTTGTTGTTGCCTTTTCTTCGCTGAATTCACCGTATACGATGCATCCGTTAATCTTCTTATACGCTCTTACCTTGAAGTCATAGTTTGTACCGCCGGTGAGCTTCTTGAGCTTGAGATATCTCTTTGTGGTTGTTGAGCCAACCTTAACGAATTCCTTCTTAGCTTCGTCAAACTTGAATACTTCGTAGCCGTCAGCACCTGCAACAGCAGACCACTTAAGCTTAAGTGTTGTAACAGTCTTTTCGTATTTTACAGTCTTTACCTTGCCGACGTTTACGTTCTTAGCAAGCTGGAAGCTGTATTTACCTGCGCCACCGTCAACTACAAGGAAGTATTTGCCGTCTGCAAGAGTGATTTCGTGAGCGTCCTTGCGAACTGTTGCTTTACCCTCGAGCTTGTTGCCCTTGCTGCTCCAGATTTCCTTATTATCAGCATCAAGAATACGTACATTATAAGAAGGCATATATGAAACGAAAGCAAGAACTGCGTTACCCTTTGTAGCTGAGAATTCATAGTAGTCACTGCCGTCTGTCATTGAAAGGTGGCCGACAACAGCCTTGTTAAAGCCAATCTTATTGGGATTAACGATTGAATCGTTAGGCTCAGTTGATGTGGAAGAGGCTGATTTATAGGTGAGCTCAAATTTGTAATCACCCTTAGCCTTTGTAAAGAAATAGGGGAATTTGCTGCCCTTGAGGCTGTTTACCTTGATGTAATAGGTACCTGCGGAAAGCTCGAACTTATAGTTGTCTACTCTCTGCTTCTTGGAAGCATCCCACTGATTGCCTTCCTGTGACCAGATAGCCTTGCCACTGCCGTTAAGAAGGTAAATGCTGTAGTATTCCATCTTTGAGGTAAACTTAACATTTACAGTACCGGGAGTGTTTACGTTGAATACAAAGAAGTCGTTTTCTTCTTCATCCTTAAGAATCTTACCTGTAGAGGTTGAATCAAACTTTGCTTCCTTTGCATATTTGAGGTCATTGTTCTTATCGTTGTCAACATTGGACTGACCCTTGATTTCAGCTGTAAATGTAAGTCTGAATTCATAGCCGCCGGTTGAAATATCAACAAGACCGGTTAAGCCCTTACCTGAAACCTTGAGATAGTATGTACCGGCATCCATAGCATAGCTGTATGCTACGGCACCTGATGTTGCACGGGTAGTAACAAATCTGCCATCCTTCAATTCTTTACCGTTTGAATCAAGAACAGAGATTGTGAAGGGTCTCATTGAGGTAGTAAAGTAGAAACGTACTCTACCGTACTCAGTTGTTGTAAACTTGAAGTAGTCCTCTCTGTCATTAACTTCAATGCTGTCATTGTAAGGCTTATCCATTACGATTTCAGTAGCTGTGGTCATTGATGCGAATGCAGGCACAAAAAGTGCAAACACTACGGTAACAACCATAAGCACACTAAGAAGCCTTTTAAGGTAATTATTCATAGCAATTCCTCCTAAGAAATATAATAACACACTATGTCATATAATAATATTAACACCTAAGCGTTAAAAAGTCAAGGGGTATATAAAGCAAAATTGCAAATTTAACAAATATCGACTTATGTTTTATTGTTCTTCAAGAAGCTTTTCGCAAGCTGCAAGCTTAACGCAGATACACAAAAGCTTTGTTGCTGTAAGAAGCTCATCAACAGGAGGATAAGAAGGTGCGATTCTGATGTTTCTGTCGTTGGGATCAAAGCCGTACGGGAAGGTTGCACCAACGGTTGTAAGAGTTACACCGCCCTCTTTACAAAGCTCATAAACTCTCTTTGCTGTGCCGTCCATAACATCAAGAGAAATAAAGTAGCCGCCCTTCGGCTTTGTCCATGTAGCCACATTGTATTTTCTGAGCTGGTTTTCAAATTCATTTATTACAGCCTTGAACTTGGGTGCAAGAATATTTCTGTGGAGCTTCATATGACTCTTGATGCCCTTAACGTCTCTGTAAAACTTGACGTGTCTGAACTGATTGAGCTTGTCGTAACCGATGGTCTGTACACTCATTCGGTCAATAATCATCTTAATGTTTCTGTCAGAAGCAGCGAGAACTGCAACACCTGAGCCCGGGAAGGAAATTTTTGATGTTGAAGTAAATTCAATTACCATATCCTCGTGACCGTACTTTTTAAGAACATCAAAGATGTTATCAAGCTTTTCGGTTTCATCTGTAAGGTCGTGAATTATATAAGCGTTATCCCAGATAATTCTAAAGTCCTTAGCAGCAGGAGTCATTGCAGCTATACGGTCAACAGTTTCACTTGTATATGTAACACCGGTGGGGTTGGAATACTTAGGAACGCAGAACATACCTTTTACAGATTCATCCTTGATAAGCTCTTCAACAGCGTCCATATCAGGACCGGTTTCAGTCATTTCAACGGGGATAAGCTTGATTCCGTAATACTGAGCAATAGCAAAATGTCTGTCATATCCGGGACATGGACAAAGGAATTTGATTTCTCCCTGATCCTTCCAGGGCTTACCGCCTGAACCTGTAAGCATACACTGAGTAATATAGTCAAACATCATATTGAGGCTTGAATTACCGCAGATGATAACATTGTCTGTAGGAACCTTAAGAAGCTTTGCAAAAATTTCCTTACATTCGATAATACCCGTAAGAAGACCGTAGTTTCTGTACTCAAGACTGTGGTTGCTTGCGTCGTCCTCCCAGTCTCTTGAGGTAATAGCATCGAGAAGTCCGTTTGAAACAGCAAGCTGGTCGGAGCCGGGCTTACCGCGGGACATATCAAGCTTAAGTCCCTGAGCCTTAAAATCATCATACTCTTCCTGAAGAGCATTTTTCATTTCAAGTAATTTTTCTTTTGAATATGTTCTTAGATCTGCCATATAAATCACCCTCTTAAAATTTATGCGAAATTATACGAATAATGATTAAAAATCTGCTGAACCTGTTGTTCTGGGGAAGGGAAGAACGTCTCTGATGTTTGAAATACCCGTAAGATACATAACAAGCCTTTCAAATCCGAGACCGAAGCCTGCGTGCTTTGTTCCGCCGTACTTACGAAGATCAAGATACCACCAATAGTCTTCCTCCTTGAGGCCGAGCTCTCTGATTCTGTCAACGAGAACATCGAACCTTTCTTCTCTCTGGCTGCCACCGACGATTTCACCGATACCCATAACGAGAAGGTCGCAGGCTGCAACGGTTTTGCCGTCATCGTTAAGCCTCATATAGAAGGCCTTGATTTCCTTCGGATAATCGGTAACGAAAACAGGCTTTTTGAAAATCTGTTCGGTGAGATATCTTTCGTGCTCTGTCTGAAGGTCACAGCCCCAATATGCCTTGAATTCGAATTCGTCGTTATGCTCCTCGAGCATCTTAACAGCGTCGGTATATGAAACTCTTGCAAAATCGGAGGAAGCAACTGCAGTAAGTCTTTCGATAAGTCCTTTATCAACAAACTGATTAAGGAATTCAATATCCTGCTTACAGTTTTCCATAACATAATTGATTACAAATTTAATCATTCTTTCTGCAAGGTCCATATCGTCGCAAAGGTCAGCAAATGCAATTTCGGGCTCAATCATCCAGAACTCGGCTGCATGACGCTGGGTATAGCTCTTTTCAGCTCTGAAGGTAGGACCGAAGGTATAAATCTTTCCGAATGCCTGAGCCATAATTTCACCCTGAAGCTGACCGGAAACAGTAAGAAATGCGCTTTTGCCGAAGAAATCCTGGCTGTAATCAATTTCACCGTCTTCGGTTTTGGGCGGATTTTCCATATCGAGAGTAGTCACACGGAACATTTCGCCCGCACCCTCACAGTCACTGCAGGAAATAAGGGGTGTATGAGCATAGATAAAGCCTTCACTTTCAAAGAAACGGTGAATAGCCTGCGCTGCAACGGAGCGCACACGGAAGGATGCAGAATAAATATTTGTACGGGGACGAAGATGAGCAATTGTGCGGAGATATTCAAGAGAATGTCTCTTTTTCTGGAGAGGATATTCAGGTGCAGATGCGCCCTCAAGCTCAACCTTTACAGCATTTATTTCAAAAGGCTGCTTTGCCTCGGGAGTAAGAATAAGGTTACCCTCAACGATTACGGCTGCGCCAACATTGTATTTTGCAACCTCAGCAAAATTGTCAATCTTTTCTTTTTCAAAGACAATCTGCACACCCTTGAAGCAGCTGCCGTCATTGATTTCCATAAAGCCGAGAACCTTGGAATCGCGGTTTGTTCTTATCCATCCGCACACCTTGACGGTGCCTTCCGTATAAGCCTCAGCATTCTGATAAAGCTTTGCAATTTCTACTCTTTTCATATCTTTACCTCCATAAGAGAAGATTTTTACACATTGATAAAACATTATATCAGTAATAAAATTAAAAATCAATAGAAGAAAAGAAAAAAGCAAGGATTTCAATCTGAATCCTTGCTTTTGAACTTCAATCAATGATATGTAAATCTTATATCAAGTCCGTCAACCTGATAAGCCACACCCTGCTTTTTCATTGAAGCAGTTATTCCCGAAAGCATATCGTAATCCTTTGCAGTAATACGGGCATCGACACGGAGCTTTTCAAACTCATTATCTCTGTTGCCGGGAATAAATCCGGTGCACCACCAATAATAGTCGTAAGGTCTTGAGAATTGCTTTTTCCATTCAGCCTTGGTAAAAAGGCCCTTTTTGTACTCGTAAAAATCCATAGACATCTGCAAACGCTCATAATCCTTTACGGCATCGTAATGAGCAATTTTTCTGTCATTAGGCTTATTATATACACCGATTTCAGCACCGTAGAAAAGAAGTCCGTACTGACCCTTCCATACCTGGATTACCCAATTTTTATTATTATAATCAAACTTAAAACGGATAGTATCGAAATCAATGAGAACAGTCTCGGAGAAAACATCAAAGAGCTCGTTATAGCCTACTACTCTTTGCCAGGGATCGGAAGCAGTATAAAAGCATTTTTCTGCCGGATCATAAAGGTATCCCGCAACGCCTGTCTCACTGAGGTCCTTTTCAGGCTTCTGAGGCTTTGCCTGCTCCTGATTTTCAAGATAGTCCGAAACCGCAACAACAACCTTTTTAAGAACATTGAGAACGGCCTTTACTAACTCAATTGCAGGACTTTGCACCAGAGTTGCTTCACCGTTACCGGTTGTACTTTCAATTGATGCTGTTTCATTTGCAGCCTGTACACTTACACCTGTTGGCAAAGCACAGAAGAGCATCACCGCACACATAAGAAGTGCAATTTTTCTGATTATATTTTGTTTCATTGATATGCCTCCCCTAAAAAACTACAGAATATTTTAACACATAATTTCTTAAAAATCAATATTTTTTAAATATTTCAAATGTTTCTGTAAGCTTTTATTTCTTTCAGAACGGGATTCGACCTTGACTGTGTAATTACAACCGCTATTTCGTCAGTCATAATCGGCTTTGCAAGCCTTATGATTTTTCTTGAGCCTATAACCGTACCCTCAGAAATACGGAAATACTCCCCTTTTTCGTCTTTAGCAAAAACCTTGAACTCCTCCACTCTTTGGCTATAATTAAGATTTTCGCGTAAAGAAAAAGCGGCAACAGGTTCCTTTTTATCAAAACAGAGCACATAACCAATTTCGTCCTTCTGAAGCATTTCTCTGTCAGAAATTTTTCTTTTTTCTCCGTCAACCGTTAAATGACATAAAGAAGCCGTACCTATTTCGTTTTCAAAAGGCTCTCTTATCAGCCTTGCAAATTTTTTCAGTCTTTTTTCTTCACTTTTCCCGATAAGACCATGTCGGTTCGGCGGAACATTGAGAAGCATAGAAGCATTGCCTCCGACAGTGTTAAAATAAATCTGTGCAAGCTTTTCAGCACTTCTCCCCTTTCTTGCATGAGAAAAAATTCTGCTGTTATGAAACCAGCCGAGATTTATTGAAACATCAGCCTCCGCAGGCTTGAAAACAAGACTTCTGTATTTTTTCAGCACCTCTCTTGAACCAAGATCCTCCGTTCTTCCATCAAGCCTTTCAGCCATTTCCTTTGTCTGCCCCGCATCAGTCTGGGAGTTTTCGGCGACAAGGTCATTGCTGTCCTTTTCGTCGGGAATTACGCTCCATTCACTATTTCTGACTCTGCCGCCCTCATTGCCTATCCAACGCACATCGGGTCCGCTGATGGAAATCACCGCATTAGGATGATATTTTCTTATAACCGAATAGTATCTTTCCCAATCATACACCTGCTTTTTGCCGTTCTTTCCTTCACCGCAGGCACCGTCAAACCAGAAGCAGAATATTTCACCGTAATTTAGACAAAGCTCCGTAAGCTGATTTACAAAAAAATCATTATAACTTTCCGTTCCATAGGTTTTTTCGTGTCTGTCCCAGGGAGAAAGATAGACACCGAGCTTCAATCCGTATTTTTTACAGCTTTCGGAAAGCATTTTTACTATATCCTTTCCAAAAGGCGTATTCATAACATTATGGTCAGTATAAGCCGTATCAAACAGACAAAAGCCGTCATGATGCTTTGCGGTTATTATTATGCCCTTACTTCCCGTATCCCTGAGAATGCGGCACCATTGGTCTGTGTCAAGCTTATCGGGATTGAAGACAGAAATATCCTCGTTTCCCTTACCCCATTCAACATTATTTATTGTATTGATTCCGAAATGTATAAAGTTATAATACTCCATTTCAAGAAAAGTCAGTTGTCTCGCAGAAGGAACAACGCTTATATATCTTTTAACCTCATTATCCTCTGTGGGATATGAATTATTGGCTATACACCAGCCCTCATTTATCTTTTTCATAATAACCAATTTCGGTACAGACATAAAAATCTGTACCGATTCCTTTTTAAATTATTGATACGTTATAAAAACAGTATTTCCCATATTGTAATAGGTTACGCCCTCTCGCACTACTTCATCACTTTCGAGAACCTTTTTTAAAGCTGAAAGCATTGTGTAATCCTTCATAACAATTCGTGCATCAACACGAAGATTATGGAAGGCACCGAAAACATTGCCGGGAACAAAGCCTGTACACCACCAGTAGGAGCCGTAGGGTCTTGAGAATTTATGAACGCCGCTGTTATAAAACTCCATCGACATCATAAGCTTTTCATCATCGGATGCACAGTCATAATGATCAAGCTCTCTGTCCTTAGGCTTGGTGTAAACACCAATTTCAGCACCGTAGAAGGCAAGTCCGTACTGTCCCTTCCACATCTGAATCATCCAGTCCTTTTCTCCGTAATCAAACTTCAATCTTACTGTATCAAAGGAGATCGCTACACCCGGAGCAAAAATATCAAAAATTTCTGTATAACCGATTTTTCTCTGCCACGGGTCAGAAGCAGTGTAGAAGCAGTTTGCACCGGGATCGTAAAGGAAGCCCAGAACACCGGCTGCCGCCATAACGCTGTCGCCGTAAGGACTGTCAGGAACATAAGTGCTTTCAAAGAAAAGTGTTACCGAAGAAGTATATGTGGTGGTATAAATCTTATCACCGTTTACATATGCTCTTACTCTGTAGCTGTAATTACCTGCCTTTGTAAGAGTGTCGTCAGTATACATTTCATCGGTTGTTTTGCCTACGGTTTCCCAGGAATTGTCTGTGGGATTGAATCTGCTTATTTCATAACCCGCTGACTTTCCGCCGCCCTTCCAGCTGAGCCTTATAACTCTGTTATCCGTCGCTGCGGAAAGCTCTGTAGGAGCCTTGGGAAGAGTATTGGCAACAATTGTTGAGGAATAGCCGCCGTAATAGGTCGATGAGCCGTTCTTTACATATGCTCTTACTCTGTAATTATGAGCCGTTCCGGGCTTAAGATTTTTAACCGAATAGGATGTACCCTTTACCGTCGCAATCTCATACCATCCGTCGTAATCTTTATATCGGTATACCTTGTATCCGTCAGCACCCTTTACTGCACTCCATCTGATATTATATGATGTTTCGGTTATGTCATAAGCGTTGATGGCATTGACATCGGGAATTGCTGTTCTGAATGTAACAGCTGAGGATTTAAGTCCGTAAACCTTACCCTTACCGCCCTTTTTATGGAAGGCAACAACCTTAACCTTATAAAGAGTATTATTGGAAAGCTTTTTGAGTGCACAGCTGTTTTTTGTTACTGAGCCCTTAGACACATAGGTCTTTTTATTGAAGTCATACATAAAGACTTCATAGCCTGTGGCACCCTTTGTCTTATTCCAGCTGAGCTTAACAACGGATGTTCCGACATAGGTAGTCTTGAGGCCCGAAACCTTTTTGGGAGTTGTAGTTGCCACAACCACGTCGGAATATGCTCCGTATGTATTCTTTTTATTCTTTGTCTTGTATGCACGAACCTTATACTTATAAGTTTTGCCTGCAGTAAGAGAACCCTCTGTAAAAGTAATTTTCTTTGTCTTACCGATATAGACATACTTTTTCTTGTTTGTACTGTATCTGTAAACACGGTAACCTGTTACACCCGAAAGCTTTTTCCATTTGAGTGTTACCTTATTTGCAGCAACAGAAGAAACCTTTATATTCGTGACCTTTGCAACTTTCGGAGCCGCCGAAACAACCGCTGAGCATGTAAAAAATATGCTCATACACATAAAAGTGCACAATATGAAACGGTATATTTTTTTCATCTCATCACTCCTTGTATTTTTAAAATTCAGTAAAATAGCTTATGCTATTTCAACACCGCCAAAAGGTCGGATTGAAAGCACATAGCAGGAATCGTCACCGAAGATTGACTTCATTGCGTCTGTGTATTCACCTACAAGCTCATTGGGCACGAAGGCCTGGATTGTACCTGCGAATCCACCGCCGTGTACTCTCCATGCACCCTTACCTGAAAGAATCTGTTCACTTATGGCAAGAGCTAGAGAAAGAGGCTGATTTTTGGGAGCCTTGCATGTGTACACATTCTGGTTATACATATATGAAGATCTGCCGCTGGCAATAATAAGAGACTTGAAGGCTTCAAAATCATTTTTACCGAGAGCTTCAGCCTGAAGAACAACCTTTTCGTTTTCGCCGAAGAAATGAAGTGCTCTGATAACAGCTCTTTCACTGAGCTTTTTGCTGATGTCGCCCGCATTGGCAATGATATCCTTCTTTTCACATTCACGAAGAACCTTTTTGCCGAAATATTCTGCAACGCTTTCCATTTCAAGTCTTACGGCAGCGTATTCGTCAGTAAGGTCAGAGTGACTGCCCTTTGTATCAACAATGCAAAGACTGTGGCCCGATGAAGCAAAATCAAAATCAATTTTGTTGATTACAGGCTTATCTGTATCCTCAAAGTCAATTGAAACGAAGCCACCTACGGAGCAAGCCATCTGGTCAAGAAGACCGCAAGGCTTACCGAAATAAACATTTTCACTGTACTGTGAAATCTTTGCAATTTCAACGGGATCAATTTTGCCGTCGTTATATAAATGGTTGAGCATTGTGCATACCAGAACCTCAAAGGCTGCCGATGATGAAAGGCCTGAACCTGAAAGCACCTGTGAAGCTGTTGTGGCATCAAAGCCGCCTACATTATAGCCGAGCTGAACAAAGCGGGAAACGATACCTCTGATTATAGCCTGGCTTTTGCCAGCTTCCTCAGCCTTCACATCGAGCTCGTCGCACTTCACCTCATCAAGAGGATAACCTGCTGACTTGATACGGATAACAGAATCTTCATTTCTTGAAGCAACGGCGATTGCATCGAGACTGATACCTGCTGCAAGCACAAGGCCGTGATTATGGTCTGTGTGGTTACCGCCGATTTCGCTTCTGCCGGGTGCAGAGAAAAGAGAAACGTCTCTGTCACCTTCCTTATCAAAAAGCTCACGGAACGCTGTAAGAACCTCAAGAAATCTTGCATACTGAACAGCATAGGCTTCCTTTTCATAAACAACAGCAAAGCTTTCATCAAGACTTTGCTCTTTGAGTAATTTTTCCATTTCCTTTAAATTTATCATTTTAATCAACCTTCCTTTGATTATTTATCTTTTAACGGAGAAATGCTCAGCACTCCGCTGATTGCAAGAAGAGCCATACCCGTAAAAACAGCAAGAACAATAAAGGGTATAACAAAGGATGCGGAAGCAGGGTCAAAGACATTTCTTCCTATCACGGTGTACGAAAAGAGCTTATAGGCAAAGCCGCCAAGAGATACACCGATAAATTTCGAATAAGAGATATCCGTTGCGCCGTAAAGACCGCTCACAGAATTGACAGGTACGCTCGGCATAAGTCTCAGCACAAACAGAACAAGCGGTGAACCTGTTTTGCTTTTATCAATAAAATTATAAACCGTGTCATATTTTCTCAAAATCTTTTCAGCATTACCTCCGCCGAATTTCCTTCCCCATAAAAACTTGATGGAAAAGAGAATTATGAGACCGACTATATTAATAATAATCGCATAATACCAGCTGAACAAAACTCCCGCAACGACACATATACACGAAATCGGGAACCAGGGAATGACAGCCTTTACTGTGTAATTCAGCAGTATAAAAATCACCGAAACCGCCGAGGCACCGTAAGCCTGCATCCATATTTCATAGGACAGAAGAGTTTCTGTATATTTACCGTACCAGGCAAGAAACGGCTCAGCCTCAAAAAGGCGTAAAAGCACCGAGAGCGCAAGAGCAAAAACAAAACACAAAAAAGCCAAGACATTCAGTATATACCGAACACTCTTTTCTTTTTTCAAACCGTTCACCTCTTTTTTTATCCGGTGATATCAGGACACAAAAATACTATTTTAAATTATACTTATATTTATTTTATAATATATACTTCACAAGGTCAACCCTTTTTTGGGAAATTTCAAATAAAATACATATTTTGTCCTTACAAAAAATAACCTATGTACTTTTCAGAAAAAATATGTTATACTCCATATAACACTAATTCAAAAGGAGATTAATATGAAACTTGTTATTCTCGACGGTTACACAGAAAATCCCGGCGATCTTTCCTGGGATTGGCTTAAGGATACGGTAGACGAATACACCGTTTATGAAAGCACACCCCAGGATAAAGTCCTTGAACGCTGCATGGATGCAGATATCGTTGTTACCAACAAAAAGCTTATTACCAAAGAAATCATCGCTGCTCTCCCCTCTTTGAAATTCATTGCCACTCTTTCCACCGGTTACAATGTTGTTGACATAAAAGCAGCCCGTGAAAGAAACATTCCCGTTTCAAACATTCCCGCTTACAGCACTGATGGAGTTGCTCAGCTTGTGTTTGCCCTTTTGCTTGAAATGACAAACAGCGTAGCAATCCATAACGACAGCGTAAAAGACGGCGAATGGTGCCGATGTGAGCATTTTTGCTATTGGAAAACACCTCTTACCGAGCTTCGGGGTAAAATCTTCGGAATTATCGGCTTCGGAAAAATAGGCTCAGCCGTAGCAAATATTGCAAACGGATTCGGCATGAGGGTTATCGCCTACTCACCTAACACCAGAACATATAACGGCTTCGGCGAGGTTGAATTTACAGACAAGGAAACAGTTATTAAAAACAGTGATGTAATATCCCTGCACTGTCCTCTTACGGAAGAAACGGAAGCTATGGTGGATATGAGCTTCCTCAAAAAAATGAAAAGCTCTGCATTTCTTATCAACACCTCAAGAGGTCCTGTTATTGTTGAAAAAGACCTTGCTGACGCACTGAATGAAGGAATTATCGCCGGTGCCGGTCTTGATGTTCTTTCTCAGGAGCCTGCAGACGAAAGCAACCCCTTGCTTAAATGCGAAAAATGCTTGATCACTCCCCATATTGCCTGGGCAAGTCTTGAGGCAAGAACGAGACTTATGAACATTTTCAAGGGAAATATTAAAGCCTTCCTTGAAGGAAATCCGACAAATGTTGTAAACTGAAAATAACTGCCGTAAAACGCCGACGCCCGATAAGGCAGTATTTCTTTAAAAAGTGAAATAACTTCACAATAATGCGTTAAAAATCACCGATATGCGACAGCATTATCGGTGATTTTCGCCTTTTCTTGCAAAGCTATTTCGCATTTTAAAGTGCT
>JAZUMO010000050.1:0-92190 GCA_045603665.1 Acutalibacteraceae bacterium | reverse complement strand
TTATGATGGAGAAGCAGCATATGAGCTCATCCGTAAGGAAAATAGTTTTTCTCTTATTATCCTTGATATTATGATGCCCAAGAAAAACGGTCTTGAGGTGCTCAAGGAGCTCCGTGCTCAGGGTGTTTCAACCCCCGTGCTTATTTTAACAGCCAAGGCAGAGGTAGACGACAGAATACTGGGCCTTGATATGGGTGCCGATGATTATCTTACAAAACCCTTCTCTATGGGCGAGCTCCTTGCGAGAATCAGAGCTATCACCAGAAGAAAATCCGAATTTTCGCCTAACCTTCTCACCTCAGGCAACCTTTCGCTTAACAGAGAGACCTTTGAACTGAGCACCGAGAATAACTCTATACGCCTTGGAAACAAGGAATTCCAGATGATGGAAATGCTTATGAGCAATCCCGGCCGTCTCATTTCTACAGAGCAGTTTATGGAGCGTATCTGGGGCTACGAGACAGAAGCAGAAATCAATGTTGTCTGGGTGTACATCTCCTACCTCCGTAAGAAGCTTTTAAATCTGGGTGCTAAGCTTGAAATAAAAGCAGTAAGAGGTGTAGGATATACCCTTGAAGAGACTGCTTAAAACCAAAGGAAAGGGGAAACAGAGGCTGCGGTCCCTGTAAAAAAATCCGATGCTGAAAAAACTGCAGAAAAGCTTTATGGCAATCGCAATGTTCGCTCTGGCATCTCTTGTGCTGGTTCAGTCCTTTGCCGTGAATGTCATTAACATATATCAGACGGATATGGATATACGCTCAATACTCCGAACTATAGCTAATAACGGCGGTGTTCTGCCCAACTCATATATAGAAACCGACGAACGCTTCAGTAACATATTCAATCCCTTTGGAGAAATGCATCTGAATATTGAAACACCTTACTCAACAAGATATTTTGTCGTCGAGCTGAAAGACAACCTTGTAACAAAAATTTCAACCGAACACATTGCTGCTGTTGATAACACAAAAGCCTTTGAATATGCTCACGCAGTGTACAGACAGAATGAGCCGGGCTTCGGCACTATCGACATTTACAGATATTACTATACCACCGACGGGCATAATTCAATGATTATTTTCCTTGATTGGCAAAGGGATCTTGCAAGATGTCTTGCGTTGGCTTTTATATCTTTGTTCGTAAGCCTTGTCACTATCACCGTTCTTGCAGTTTTGGTATATTGGCTGTCCAAGAAGGCAATGAAACCTGTTGCCGCAAGTATTGAAAAGCAAAAGCAGTTCATCACAGATGCAAGTCACGAGCTGAAAACACCCCTTACCATTATTGCCGCCAATGCAGAGGTATTGGAAATGTGCGAGGGTGAAAACGAATGGACAACCAGCATTAAAAATCAGACAACCAGACTCAGCCATCTTGTGAAAAATCTTGTAGAGCTTTCTAAGCTCAATGAAATGCAGGATGAAAAGAGTCGAAGCAGCTTCAATATCAGTCTCGCTTTTATGGAAACAGCTTCAAACTTTGAAACAACTGCAGCGGTTGCAAACAAAAACTTCTCCTTCTCTGCCGCAGATGACCTGCAGTATTACGGAAATGAAGCTGAAATAAGGCAGCTTATTACCATACTTTGCGACAACGCTATTAAGTATACTGACGAATGCGGATTTATAAAAATGAATCTTTACAAATCCGGCAAAAATATAATCCTTGAAAGCTATAACACCTGCGAATATATAGATCCTAAAACTGTTTCACATCTCTTTGACAGATTCTACAGAGCTGACTCTTCAAGAGCAAGAGACACTAAAACGGGAGGGTACGGCATCGGTCTTTCCATAGCTCAGGCTATTGTGCACAGACATAAGGGCAAAATCAAGGTGTTTACTTCGGGTACAACGGGTATAACATTCAAGATTACATTCTGATAAAATTCAGGACTCTGCAAACTACGGCAGAGTCCTTGTTTCGTCTTGACAAATCATCAAAAAAGTGCTACATTATATAACTGTAAAAATATTCAGAAAGATTGGTGAAAATTAATGTCAGGCCATTCAAAATGGAGTACCATTAAAAGAAAAAAGGAAAAAACTGACGGCGCAAGAGCAAAGGTTTTCACAAAAATCGGCAGAGAAATCGCTATCGCTGTCCGTGACGGCGGTCCCGACCCTGCATCAAACTCAAAATTAAAGGATATTATTGCCAAGGCAAAGGCAAACAATGTTCCCAACGATAACATCGAAAGAATCATCAAAAAGGCTTCCGGTGAAACAGGCGGTGCTAACTATGAGGCTATTATGTATGAAGGTTACGGCCCCTCAGGTATCGCAGTTATCGTTGAAACTCTCACCGATAATCGTAACCGTACAGCCGGTGAAATGCGCCACTACTTCGACAAGAATAAGGGTAACCTCGGCCAGCAGGGATGTGTTTCCTTTATGTTCACACGCTACGGTGTAATCGTTATCGAGGCTGAAGACGTTGACGAGGACAAGCTTATGGAGGATGCACTTGAAGCCGGTGCAGTAGACTTCATCACCGACGAAGAGGATATCTATGTAGTCCGCACAGAGCCCAATGATCTCGGCGCAGTACGTGACGACCTTGACGCAAAGGGATATAAGTTTGTTTCCGCTGAGGTAGAATACATCCCCAACACAGAAACTGCTCTTTCAGATCCCGACGATCTCAAGTGCATGGGTAAGCTTCTCGATATGCTCGAGGAAAATGACGATGTACAGAATGTATGGCATAATCTCGAGAATGAGGAAGACCTTCCCTGATTTATTCTGAATGAATAATTAATAGTGAATAATGAATAATTGTGGTCGCGGTTCAGCCGTGACCATATTTTTTTGCAGAAGCCGCAAAGGGAAAGGGTTATAAAAGGAAAGCGAGAAAAAATATAAAGGAATGGCGGGCACGGCATGCCGTGCACCATATCCTATTGTAGGGACACAGCGTGCTGTGTCCGCAAAAAAAGCACAGGGGCAGCAAACGAGCTGAACCCTGTGCTTAATGCTATTCTCTTTTCGTCAACACATAGAACCGTCCCCTGTGTTAATATGTTATTCTCTCTTTCTCCATTCATCGATATTATCATTACCTCTAAAATAACTTCCTTTTGGAAGTTCAGAGTCTTTTAAATTATAATGTTTGCGATTTCTCCCTGAATAAACATACGATAAAGATAAACACGGAGATAAATCACCGTTCTGCACATTCATAGTAAAAACAAACGTCTTAAGACTTTTCATTTTCTTAAGAAAATTCAAATCGGGTAAAACATTACTACCGCTTAACTCCAACAACTCTAAATTTTCTAATTCTCCCAAAATAGAAAAGTCTTCAATTTTAGGACAATTTTCTATTCGTAAAGCTCGTAGAGTTTTCTTTACTTTACCCAAGGCGGTAATATCTTTTAAGGAACGATTATAATACAAATATAAACATTGCATATTTTCCGATTTTTCTATACCTTCCAAAGTTTTTATCTTACATTGAAATATTGAAAGGGTATCTATCATAAAGCTATCAAATGCATTAGACAGATTCTGTTCACCATAATGAGAGATTTCTAAATCTTTTAATGTTTTAACACTTTGAAAATTCTTATACCTGGTGTTTGTTACATGAATACTTTCAAGACCTTTTATTTTTGAGCAGTCAATTAAAGTAGAATTTTCCTCCCTATATCCATATACTGTAGAACACCGCAGACTTATAATTTGTGGCATTCTATATAGTGGAGAATAATCGAATCCATTGCCAACATTATCTGGAGGAATAACACGCAAATGCTTCAAAGTAGGACACCTTGTGATAAACTCAAGGTCTTCAGCAATTATTAAAGCCTTTTCAATTCCAAGATTGTTAATTAAATTAATCTGAGTTTCTAAGCTATGTTTTGAACCCAATTCCATAGCCGAAAAACATCGTATATCTCTAGGATATTTTATTACAATTGCATCATATACATTTGCAGGATATGTTATAGAGGTGAAAATAAAACCTTCCCTATCAATAGTTCTAAATGGGGAGACTTTACTAAAATCTACTTTCTCATTTAAGTCTATCATAAAAATATCTCCTTCCAAAACACAGGGGACGCAAAACACAGGGGACGGTTCTATGTGTTAGTAGTGTTTTCTGACCAAACCAAAACTAATTCCCGTCAACCTGCTGACTTGTCTCATAGACAAACCTTTATCTTTAATTTCTTCGATATTTTTTCCTGCTCCGACTTTGGCAAAGCCTGAAATTCCGTCACATTTCTGCAACCTGAATACAATTCAATTATAGCTTTTGCCTACTCGTCTGTCAAGCGGACTTCTTCCAACTCCCAACTTTTTTCAAAAAACATCTGTAAAGCTCTTGACTTTTACAGATGTTTTTAGTATAATAGGCAAGCTGTAAAGTAATTCTTCTTTACAGACGCGGAAAGAGGGGTGAAATAATGGCTAAAAATCTTGATGTTATCTTACTTTTTGATACCTACGGTGAGCTTCTCACCCAAAAGCAGCAGGATTTTATCAGCTATTATTACAACGATGACCTCTCACTTGCTGAAATAGCAGAAAACGAAGGCATCACCCGTCAGGGTGTCCGGGATGCTATCAAGAGAGCTGAAGCGCAGCTTTTCACCTTTGAGGAGCATATCGGTCTTTGTGCCCGACTTGAAAAAATGAGAAAGGGACTTTCCGAAATAAGCGAACTTACCTCCGTTATCAACGAGGTAAACCGCAGGACTATCCTTTCAAGAGAAATCAACGATGCTGTTGCAAGAATTTCCGTCTTAACACAAATGATTGGCGAATAAACCCGAAAGGATTGATTCAGAATGGCATTTGAAGGTCTTTCAGACAGACTGGAAGCCGCCTTTAAAAAGCTGAAAAGTAAGGGTGCCCTTACGGAAAGCGACGTAAAGGAAGCCATGAGAGAGGTTCGTCTTGCTCTTTTAGAAGCAGACGTTAACTACAAGGTCGCCAAAGACTTCACCAAAACCGTAACCGAAAGAGCCGTAGGCGAAAAGGTTATGGAAAGTCTTACCCCCTCACAGATGGTTATCAAAATCGTCAACGAGGAGCTTACCAATCTCATGGGCGGTACAAAGTCAAGACTTAACACAGCCAACCACCCTCCCACGATCGTTATGATGTGCGGCTTACAGGGTTCAGGTAAAACCACCCACAGTGCTAAATTAGCACTTATGCTTAAAAATCAAGGTCACAGACCCTTGCTTGTTGCCTGCGACGTTTACCGTCCCGCCGCTATCAAGCAGCTTGAGGTTGTCGGCGACAAAGCAGGCGTTCCCGTTTTCCAGCTCGGTCAGATCGACCCGGTTGAAATCGCCCGTAAGGCCGTCGCTCACGCAAAGGACCACGGCTATGACTATGTCTTTCTTGACACAGCCGGTCGTCTTCATGTTGACGAAGAGCTTATGAACGAGCTCAAAAACATCAAGGCTGAGGTTCATCCCCACGAAATTATGCTCGTTGTTGACTCAATGACAGGTCAGGATGCAGTTAACGTTGCAACCTCCTTCAATGAGGCTCTCGGCATTGACGGTCTTCTTCTGACAAAGCTCGACGGTGACACCCGAGGCGGTGCGGCACTTTCAGCCAGAGCAGTCACAGGTAAGCCCATCAAGTTCGTCGGTACCGGTGAAAAGCTCGAAAACCTCGACGTTTTCCATCCCGACCGAATGGCTTCAAGAATCCTCGGCATGGGTGATATGCTTTCTCTTATCGAAAGAGCCGAACAGCAGCTCGACGAAAAGAAGGCAGCAGAGCTCGAAAGAAAGCTCCGTAAAAATAAATTCGACCTTAATGACCTGCTTGAACAGCTTCAGCAGGTAAGAAAAATGGGTCCCATCAAGGAAATGCTCAAAATGCTTCCCGGTATGGGCAAAAAGCTCGATGAGGTTGAGGTGGACGAAAGACAGTTTGACAGAGTTCAGGCTATCATCCTTTCCATGACACCCCAGGAAAGAGCAAAACCCGACATCATCAATCCCTCCCGAAAGAGAAGAATTGCTGCAGGCTGCGGTATGCAGGTTGAGGATGTCAACCGCCTTTTAAGTCAGTACAGACAAATGCAGAAAATGTTCAAGCAATTCGGCGGTAAATCATCAAAGAAGATGCAAAAAAGAATGAGAAACATACCCGGCATGATGAACGGAATGAACGGCGGCATGGGCGGTTTCCCGATGTAAGTTAAAAGCACGAATGTGTTAAAATATCAAACAAAAAAATTATTTTATTGGAGGTCATTAAAATGGCAGTAAAAATCAGACTTCGCCGTATGGGCGCAAAGAAGGCACCTTTCTATCGTGTAGTTGTAGCAGATTCAAGATATCCCCGTGACGGTCGTTTCATCGAAGAAATCGGCTATTACAACCCCATGAGAGAACCCGCTGAAATCAAAATCGACGCAGAAAAGGCTCAGAAGTGGATTGCTAACGGCGCACAGCCCACAGACACAGTTAAGGCTCTTCTTAAAAAGTCCGACATCATTAAATAATTGCGGAGGTCGCCACTTTGAAAGAGTTACTTATATCTATTGCAAAGGGCTTGGTTGACGAGCCCGAAAAGGTAACTGTTGACGTTGACGACATTAACGAGGATGGCGTGGTTGTTTACCACCTTCACGTTGCTCAGGACGATATGGGTAGAGTTATTGGTAAGCAGGGCAGAATTGCAAAGGCTATCAGAACTGTAATGCGTGCAACTGCAAACAGAAGCGACAGTAAGATTTCCGTAGAAATCGACTGATTGACAAAAAATTATTCCTCACTGTAAAAAGTGAGGAATTTTTTTATGTCAAGATTAAAAGGGAACGGTGTATGCCATTCCCCCCTTTGTGATTATTTTATACCGAATATCTTTCTGAAAAAATCCAGAAGATTATTTAAAAAGCTTTTCAAGAACGAGAAAACATTATCGTTTTCTGCAGGTGCTTCAGTTTTTTCTTTAAGTGAACAGTTGCACTTATCGCACTTGCAGTCATTGTCTGTATCGCTGTGACCTATTGCAGGAATTGTTTCTTCCTCGAAAATACCGCAGGAGCAAAGCTTGATTTTCTTTCCGTTTGCTTCACATGTTGCTTCCGATGTTGTAATCCAACCTGTATAACTGTGACCTTTGGCAGGTATAACTTGTTGAGGGATGATTACTTCGCTGCAAACACTGCATACTTTACCGGTTGAAAGACCTGTTTCAGTGCATGTTGCTTCAACATATTCCGTGAATGTTTCTGTGTGACCGAGAGCAGGCGTTATTTTCTGTGAAACCCTATAATAGCATCTTGTGCAGTGCTTGCCCTCTGTTAAACCTGTTTCTGTGCAAGTAGCGGAAACAGCAGAATCAATAACTATATCGTGACCGAGAGCAGGAACTGTTTCCTGTCTGCCTTCGGATATTTCGTCGCAACGGCTACAAGCAACACCTGCTGTAAGTCCTGTTTCGGTGCATGTGGGTTCACTTGCTTCAAAGCTTATCATATCGTGACCGAGTGAAGGTGTTTCTGTTTGTTCAATTTTATAATCACATCTTGTGCAGTATTCACCCTCTGTTAAGCCTGTTTCTGTGCAAGTGGCGGAAACAGCAGGTTCTGTAACTATATCGTGACCAAGAGCTGAAAGTGTTCGTGTATATGTTTCGCCACATTCACAGGTGTAGGTTTTAATGCCTGTTGCAAGACAGGTGGGTGCAGTTGTGATTTCTGATGTGTATGAGTGAGCGTGATCGAAGTGGAACGTAGCGGTTCTTAGTCCGTCATTATTCCAACGAATGTCAATCGCTTCCCACTGCTCTATAGTTCCTTCGTAATATACATCTTTGATTTTATATGCAAAATGCTGGAAGGCTTCTTGACCTATAATTTTTACAGATAAAGGAATACTCACACTGTTAACTATTTTGGAAGAATCAGAAACAGTAAAAGCGTTATCATAAATGCTTTCAACACCGTTGGGAATAACGATATTACCATAGTTATAACCAGTATCGTTATAGTGACAGTAAGCAAAAGCAAAGTCTGAAATAATTTTTAAATTTGTTCCCCATTCAATATTGTTGAGCCTTCTACAGTTTGAAAATGCACGTGAGGGAATTTCTGTCAATCCGTTTCCGAGCTTAATATTTTTAACTTCATCACAATAAGCAAAAGACCATTCGCCTATTGATATTAGACTGTCAGGTAAAACGATCTCTTTAAGGCTATCACATTGATAAAATGTGTATGTACCTATTGAAGTTAAACCTTCATTGAATTTTACATCAACTATATTGTTACAATCATAAAACGCAGAAAAACCAATAGATTTAACGCTTTCGGGTATATCAAGATTTGTTAAAACGTCACAGTTATGAAACGCACGATTACCAATTGACGTAACCTTATCGCCTATAACAAGTTCAGTCATTTGTGAATAGTAATCCCACCAAGGTGCAGAGGTCTTGTTGATGTTATTGTAGAGTGTATAGTTATCCATTTCACCCTCACCGTCAATGGTAAGAACACCTGTTTCGGTGTCAAAAGTCCATGTGAGGTTGTCTCCCTCAAGTCCGCATTCGCCTGAATAAGTTTCCGCACTTGCAGTCATAGCCATAACCATACATAAAACAACCATAACAACAGTAAGCATTAAGTTTTTCAATAATTTCTTCCTCATAAAAATCACCCTTTCTTTTTCTTTATTATAGCAATTAACATCAACTATGTCAATATGTTTTATATACAATATTAGTTGATGTTATTCAAGTAAACTATCACTTATACTATATGTAGAGGTGATAGTATTGCACACACGAATAAGAAAAGCAAGAGAAAGTATGGGCTACACGAGAGAGCAGTTTTCCGAGCTTCTGGAGGTCAGTGTATCTTATATGGCAGAAGTTGAACGCGGCAGAACTGGCATTTCTGTTAAAATGCTCATTAAAATTTGCAACCTGCTGGGTCTGTCTGCTGATTATATTTTATTCGGAGAAGAATCCGAAGAAACAAATCTTATGACTGATAAAATTAAACGGATTGATAAAAAATATCTTCCTTTGCTCAATGATCTCATAAAAAATCTGCTTGCAGTAGAAAACCAATAAAAACAAACAGCACCCGTTCACGAGTGCTGTTTGTTTTTATTTATTCTCATTTATAAGCTTGCTGAAATCACTTTTAAAGAAATTCTTTACCGAATAAGGTATCAATACCGTTTCAGTATAACCCTTCGAATGTACACGGCAGAAAATAAAGCCGTTTTCCGAAAGAGCGCAGGAGGACTCATAAAAGCTCTTACCGATTTCTTCAGTGTCCTCAGGGATGTTGATTGCGGCATCTTCACCCTTGAGCAGGCTTTCATAATCATAGCCGCCGTAAATCCGATAAATCACTTCATATATAAGATGATATTCCACATCAACGATTTCCTTGTCAGAGAGGAAATTGCCCGTTTCCACATCAATGATATAGCCTTCAACGGTTCTTTCGGGAAGATTGATGCCGGTCTCCTCAGCAGAATCCTCTGTCGCTCTCTCCTTCTGAGGACTGAACTGTGAAAGTCCTTCAACAATAGAAATATACCCGTTACGGTTATATGTTACTCTTGCCACAGCGTGAGTCACATAAGGAAGGTCGTTTTTGTCTCCGCCCTTTTTTATAAACTTTTTATAATCCTTATCTGCATTCTCTGACTGAAGGGTGTAGTTATTTATAAGCTCGGCAAACATTCTGTTTACCGCTTTTTCGCCCTCTGTATTCCCTTTAAAATTAGGATATTCGACATTATATTCCGCATAAACCACGCCATCCTTGGTTATAGCCCGGACAGTCTTATGCTCAATGGAATAGGAAAGCTCATTTTTACCGCTTTCGTCCTTTATCATAAATCCGGTAGCATCAAAAATTGCTTCGTGTGAAATGCGACTGAGCTTCCAGGAAGCTTCGCCTTCTTTTGCCTCGCTGTTTTTGTCAAGAATGATATACGCCTCAAGATAGCTGCTATCTGCTTTTTCTGAATTTTCATCATAAAAACTACATTCAACATAATAGCTTCCGTCCTGAATGCGCCTTGACGAACTCACATCGGCTACAATGCCGTCGCTGAAGTCCTCGTCTCCCGTGTTTGTGAAGTAATACATTCCGTCATAATAATAAAAATTCTTTTCATTGACATTATGATTTACGTCGAAGCCGAAAAAGGAAAGGAGTTTTTCTACTTTGTCAGCCTCAAGAGCATAAAAGCTATAATCCCCGTTTTCATTGGAAAACCGTGAATTCGGATCAGCCTTATTAACTGTAAGCTCGGCAGCACCGTAAAAACGGCTGTAAAGTCCGCCCTTGTTATCAGGACGTAAAAATTCCATCACATCAACAATAACGTCCTGCTCTCTGTCAAATCCGCTATATGCAACGGAAGCAATTTTTGATAAAAAATCTTCAAGCTCAGCCGTTTCAGTCGCCGAAAGACCGGAAAGAGCAACAGCCATAACACCGTCCTCATCCTTTTCAAAAACATCCGTCCCGGCTCTTATTCCCACAAGAGCAGCCATACCAACAAGAATAACAACCATAAAGGAGATTATGAAATTATAAGCTCCTCTTTCCTTCCTGGACATTTTTTTCATTTTTTGTCTTTCCCGCTGTCTTGAAGGCTGAGGTTTTTCTTCCCTTGTATCTTTCTCCTCTTTCTGAGGTGCAGGCGCATCCGATTTATAAACAGGAGGAAGAAACTCCTCCTTTTCGTCGTCAAAGCCTTCCTTTTCATCAGAAAATGAGGAAACATCCTCAAATTCCTCCAAAGCAAGAGAAACAATACTGCCGATATCTTTTTTTTCTGCTGTCCCGCTTACCGGAGTATCACATTCGGGACAGACAGCAAGGTCATCGCTGAATATATTTGCACAGTTTTTACAAATCATTTCTTCAACTTCCTTTTTATCTTTACTAACTTATTTGCTTATATTAATTCAAGAAGCTCGGTGATATTTTCGATTTCTGCAGCGGTATTCTGTCCAAGACCTTTACCTTTGAAATCTCCGTAATTCATTCTCACTACCTGCATATCTGCTCCGAGTGCGCCCTGAACATCATTGACAGGATGATCACCCACGAAAAGTGCCTCTTCATTTTTAACTCCTGCCCTTCTCACTGCCTCGTCAAAAATACGGCGATCGGGCTTATAGATACCGATATCACCGGAAACTACCACAACATCAAACATTTCTCTGATGCCCGCAGTGTCAAGTTTTATATTCTGAAGAGAGGATACACCGTTTGTGATGCAGCCTAAAATATAACCCTTTTCCTTTATTGCCTTAAGCACGTCAAGAGCACCGTCAAGCATTACGATATACTTACCGAAATCATAATTGAAGGAATCGTAAAGTTCCTGTAAGGGAGGATGATTTTCCCATTTCCAAAGGTCAATCATCTCAGGAAAATATACTTCTCTGTCCTTATATCCTCCGTCAACATGATCTTCCATTTCGTCAAGCTTGCGGAGTCTTTCTTCTTCAGATATTTCAGGAAAATACTTAGTAAGGAATGCTTCGCAGTAAAGTCTGTAAGCGCCTTTTCTGCTTTGAAGAGTATCGTCAAAATCAAAAAATATTGCTTTTACATTCAATTTGCTCATGTTCTTCAGTCTCCCCATAAATCTCTTTTGTTTTCATTATATCTCTACTTACCGCCTGCTTAAGCTCTTCCACAGACGGAAACTTTTTTTCTTCTCTTAAAAATTTAATCAGGCTCACTTCAATTCTTTTACCGTAAAGGTCGCCTTCAAAATCAAGGATGCAGGTTTCACTTCTCATGCTTTCCCCGGATACTGTCGGTCTTATTCCGATATTCGTTACAGAGGCATAATATTCACCGTCAACCTTCACCTTTGAAGCATAAACACCGTACTTCGGGATTATAAAATCCTCAGGAAAGAACTGATTGATGGTCGGAAAGCCAAGCTTATGACCTATTCCGTCCCCCTTTTCTACGATGAAATCATATGTGAAAAAATCACCAAGCATTGCATTTGCCTTTTCAATTTCTCCGTCATTGATAAGACGCCTTATTTTTGTGGAGGAGACAGCCTCATCGCCTAAATAAACCGGAGAGATGGAATAAACCTCTGTACTTTTCGGTGCAAGCTCACTTTTTAAGGTTTCTGCACTGCCCTTACCACCCTTGCCGTAATGGTAATCGTAGCCACATACAACCACCTTTGCATTAAGCTCGCCTAAAAGAATCTTTTCTTCAAATTCTTCGGGTGAGTAATTCATTGCCTTATGGAAATCGAAATCGAACACCTCAAAGCCCATTTCCTTAAGAAGCATCCTTTTCCTTTCCTCGCTCAGAAGCATAGGAGGAACTCTTCCCGTAAGAAGCTTACGGGGATGAATGTCAAAAAGCATAACAACGGGAGTGAGTCCGTTTTCTTTTGCCTTTTCAAGTGCTTTATTGAGAACTGCCTGATGCCCCACATGTATACCGTCAAAGTAACCGAGTGCCACAGCAGTACCCCTTGCTTTTTTGCTTTCACAAAACACCTTTCATTCCTCCTTACTGTAATAAGCTTATCTTCAGCCGACAAAAACTCGCTTAACTTTAAGCTCCGTTTTTTCCGAATCTATTTCACCGATACCGAGAAATTTTCCTTCAGGTGAATATACATTATAAAATCCCGGATCTTTTTTTCCGCCGAAGCGTCCCGTATCAAGTGCTCCGCCGTTGGCAAACCGCTTTGACTGAGCTGACGAGACCTTAATTTCCGGATAAACGATGAAAGAATCCACGGGCATAACCGCTTCTGACAGTCTGCCCTCCTGCTTCATTTTTTCAAGCTGCTCAAGAGTATAGCAGTTTTCTATTGCTACACCGTTTGCCTTTATTCTCCGAAGAGAAGTCATAACGGCACCCGTACCAAGCTTATCTCCTATATCAGAGATAAGAGAACGGATATAGGTACCCTTTGAACAGTGAACCTCAATTTCATATTCATTTTCATCAATACAGACAAGGCTGATTGAAGAGATATTAACCTGTCTCTCTTCTCTTTCGATTTCAATACCCTGTCTTGCAAGCTCATAAAGACGCACTCCGTCTTTCTTGATTGCCGAATACATGGGAGGAAGCTGAAGAATATTGCCCTTAAAGGAAAGAACAGCTTTTTCAACCTCATCTCTGCTTACATTGACTTCCCTTTCGGAAAGAACCTTTCCCGTTATGTCAAGGGTATCTGTGGTCCTACCTAAAATAAATCGTGCTCTGTATGCTTTATCGTGATCTGAAATAAGCTCGATAAAACGTGTGGCATGCTCCATGGCAATTACCATTACACCAGTTGCCATCGGGTCAAGAGTGCCCGTGTGACCGACTTTTTTTGTTTTAAATATTCTGCCGAGTTTTTTTGCGGCAATAAAAGAGGTCACACCCTCGCTTTTATCCAGAAACACAAAGCCCGTCACATTATCACTCCCTTATATGATATTTTCTGTAATATAGTCAATTACTTTTTTCTTTGCCCCTTCAATACTGTCACTGAATTCACAGCCGGCGGCTCTTATATGTCCTCCGCCTCCGAATTTCGCACAGATTAAAGCTGCATCATAATTTTCACTTGTGCGTATGGAAACGCCGGTTTTTCCGCTGTCCTCTTCCTTTACGGTGATACCGATACCGACACCCTCAATCTGCCTTGTAATAGGCTTGATTGCATCAAGTGCGGATTTATCAACACCGCAGTCAGACAGCATTTTTTTGCTTACACTTATAACTGCAACCTTACCGCCGCAGAACATTTCAAGTCCTTCATAGCAAAGCTTTTCAAGCATTATGCTTCCGACAGTTTTTGTGTCAAACATAAGCTCATTAATTTTACTGTGGTTTGCACCGAGCGAAATAAGCTCAGCAGCAATTATATGAGTCCTTGCTGTAACATTGGAATATTTAAAGCAGCCCGTGTCCGTGCTGATGCCTGTGTAAACACACGAAGCCATATCACTGTCAACAGAAACACCCAAAGCTTTTATAACAAGATATATTATCTCGCAGGCTGAAGCACTGTCAGGCTCCACATAAGTTTCCTTTGCAAAGAATCTTGAAGTTTCATGATGGTCAATGGAAAGGTCAACCTTATCTCCGTATTTTGCTTTTATTCTGTCACCTAAAAGCTTATTTTCGGCAACATCGACACTGACAATAAAGTCTTCCTCGAAATCATCCTCTTTTATGCCATCATAAAGATAAGTATACTTTGAAGGAATTTCATCGCTGTTGATAACTCTTGCCTTTTTACCCATTTTTTTGAGTGCTCTTAAGAGAGCATATCCGCTTCCCAAAGTATCTCCGTCAGGATTACGGTGGGTAAGAATAAGAATATTATCAGCCTCAGCAAGTAATTTTACAGCACGGGATAATTCAATTTTCATCCTCTGTTCCTCTTTCACTTTTGCCGTTTTCAAGCTTTTTGAACATATTAAATCCCTGTTCAATAGAGTCATCAGCAATAAACTTAAGCTCGGGAGTTTTTCTCAGATGAAGTCTTGAGCCGACCTCTCTTCTGATAAAGCCTGTTGCCGCTGTAAGGCCCTTTACAGCCTCTTTTGCTGAATCTATGCCCTTTATATCACTGACATAAACCTTTGCAAATGAAGCATCGGTGCTTACTTCAACACGGACAACCGTGAGCATTTTACCCATAACTCTGGGATCCTTAAGTTCTCTTATAACAGCAATTACTTCGCGTCTTATATCTTCCGATACGCGGTTAATTCTGAATCCTGCCATTATTTTTCCTTTCTGAACATGATATTAACCTTGCTGATTAATCCCTGTATTCTTCCATAATGAAGGCTTCAAAGATATCGCCTTCCTTGATGTCGTTGAACTTGTCAAGGCCGATACCGCATTCGAAGCCTGCCTGAACTTCCTTTACGTCGTCCTTGAAACGGCGAAGAGAAGAAATAGAATCTTCTGTGATAACAATGCCGTCACGGACAACACGGATAAGAGCATTTCTTTGCACCTTACCCTCAAGAACATAGCTACCTGCAATCTTACCTGCAGAGGAAAGGTTCATAACTGTTCTTACTTCAATTCTGCCAAGCATTACCTCACGGTACTTAGGAGCGAGCATACCCTTCATAGCTGCTTCGATTTCCTCGATGCAGTCATAGATGATTCTGTACATTCTCATTTCAACCTTGTCACGCTCAGCGAGAGTCTGTGCATTCGGGTCAGGACGGACATTGAAGCCGACGATGATAGCATTCGAAACAGATGCGAGCTGTACGTCACTTTCATTGATAGCACCTACACCGCCGTGAATTACACATACCTTTACTTCCTCGTTGGAAAGCTTTTCGAGATTCTGCTTAACTGCTTCGACGGAACCCTGAACATCAGCCTTAACGATAATGTTGAGCTCCTTCATCTCACCCTCCTTAAGTGAAGAGAAGAGATTATCAAGAGTAACCTTCTGCTGAGCACCCCATTCAGCCTGCTTTGCATCGTGCTTTTTCTTTTCAACAAGCTCTCTTGCAAGCTTTTCATCGGATGCTACGTCAAAGGAGTCACCGGCGTTGGGGGTGGTGTCAAGACCTGTGATTTCAACGGGTACAGAGGGACCTGCAACCTTGATTCTCTGTCCTCTTTCGTTTGACATAACTCTGACACGGCCTACTGACTGACCGGCAACAACGATGTCACCGACATTAAGTGTACCGTTCTGAACAAGAAGAGTTGCGATAGGACCGCGGCCCTTGTCAAGTCTTGCTTCAATAACAACACCCTTGGCAGCTCTGTTTGGATTAGCCTTCAGCTCAGCCATTTCAGCCACAAGAAGAATTGATTCAAGAAGTGAGTCAATTCCGAACTGAGTCTTAGCTGAAACGGGAACGCAGATGGTTTCACCGCCCCATTCTTCGGGAACAAGACTGTATTCTGTAAGCTGCTGCTTAACTCTGTCGGGGTTTGCGCCCTCTTTATCCATTTTGTTGATAGCAACGATAATCTGAACACCGGCAGCCTTTGCATGGTTGATAGCTTCGATAGTCTGAGGCATAATACCGTCATCGGCAGCAACAACAAGAACTGCGATATCTGTTGCCATTGCACCTCTTGCTCGCATTGATGTGAAAGCGGCATGACCGGGTGTGTCAAGGAAGGTGATCATCTGACCGTCAAGGTCAACTCTGTAAGCACCGATATGCTGTGTGATACCGCCTGCTTCGGTTGCTGTAACTGATGTGTTTTTAATGGCATCAAGAATAGATGTCTTACCGTGGTCAACGTGACCCATAACAACAACAACGGGATCTCTGGGAAGAAGATCCTCCTCTGCGTCCTCGTGATCGTCGATAATTCTTTCCTCAATGGAAACTACAACTTCCTTTTCAACCTTTGCACCGAGCTCTGTTGCAACAATTTCCGCTGTATCAAAGTCGATAGTCTGGTTAACAGTTGCCATAACACCGAGCTTGAACATTTCCTTGATAACTTCGGCAGCTGTTCTTCTTAAAAGCTCAGCAAGCTCACCGACGGTGATTTCCTCGGGAATCTTGACTGTAATTGTCTTCTTTGCTCTTTCGGCAGCTATTCTCTTGAGTCTTTCTGCCTCAGTTTCTCTCTTTGATGAGCGGGTACCCTGCTTTCTGTACTGCTGGCTCTTCTGCTTTAATTTCTGCTTGGTTGAGCCCATTTCGTTGTCACGTCTGCCGCCCTGAGAAGCCATTTCGTCGTACTTTTCGTTGTATTTTTCAAGGTCAACATTGCTGCTTCTTGTGTCAACGTGTCTCTTTTCACCCTTTGTACGGGACTGAATAAGCTTTTCCTTCTGTTCCTTTTTGGGCTGCTGCGTAGCAGGCTTTTTATCCTCAGTCTTTTTCTCGGCTTTAGGAGCTTCTTTTTTGCCCTCAGGCTTTTTATCGGCCTTTTCTTCCTTTACGGGAGCCTTCTTTGCAGGCTTGTCAGTCTTTTCAGCTTTCTTTGCAGGCTCTTCCTTTACTGCGGGAGCGTCCTCAGTCTTGGTTTCCTCAGCTGCCTTTGCTGCTCTCTGTGCTTCACCTGCAGCAAAATAAGCATCAAAGGATGCAACCTCATTTGCCTGTGTGATTGTTTCAAAAATATAATCCAGCTCTCTGTCTTCGAGAACGGTAGTGTGCTTTTTAGGTTCTTCGGATACCTTTTCGAGTATTTCAATAATCTTTTTACTTGTGCTTCCGAAATCCTTGGCAACTTCATGAACTCTGTATTTTTCTCTTGGCATAGTATCATTCCTTTCTGCCTGAATCATTTGTGTATTTGTCTGCTGCAGCTTTTGCAAATCCCTCTTCGTCAAGGCTGATTACCGCCGCCTTGATTCCGATTGCGTGGGAAATCTCAACGGTAGTGTAATGAGTATAAAGTACGGGGATATTCTTTCCTTCATAGCTGCAGGCGTGTGCAATTTCTTTTTTCAGTCTGTCGGAGCCTTCCGAGGAAATTACAACAAGCTTTGCCTTGTTTTTTACCACGGAGGAGATTACGGCATCGTGACCTGTGCTGAGCTTTCCTGACCTTCTTGCCATACCTAAAAGAGAGAGAAATTTATCATTCACCTTTTTCCATCTCCTGTCTCATTGTTTCTATGACATCATCAGGTATAACGCAGGAAAGTGCTTTCTGAAATCTCTTTGCCTTGACTGCCTTTTCGAAGCACTCTGTCTTTCTGCAGACATAAGCACCTCTGCCCGGCTTTTTACCGACAAGGTCAAGACTTATTTCGTATGCCTCTTCACCGTTTTCATCATTGGTTTTAAGCTTTGTTTTTACTACTCTGACGAGCTCCCTCTGAAGACACATTTCTCCGCAGCCTAAGCATTTTCTCATGGGCATTTTTTTATTCATAGCTTTGCCCCCTTATCTGCTTTTATTATTCACTTACTGCACTCAGAGGCTTAATGTCAATTTTCCAACCTGTGAGTTTTGCAGCAAGTCTTACATTCTGACCTTTGTTACCGATCGCAAGGGAAAGCTGGCTGTCGGGAACAACAACTCTGCAGCTCTTGGGACTTTCGCTGATGATTTCAACGGAAATAGCCTCAGCGGGAGCAAGAGAAGCTGAGATATATTTTTCGGGCTCTTCACTGTAGGAAACGATATCAATTTTTTCGCCGCAAAGAGTTTCAACGATATTACTTACACGCTGACCTCTGGGACCGATACATGCACCTACTGCATCAACATTTTCATCGTTACTCATAACGGCAATCTTTGTTCTGGAGCCTGCTTCTCTGGAAACGGAAATAACCTGAACTGTGCCGTCATAAATTTCGGGAACTTCTGTTTCAAAAAGTCTCTTTACAAGTCCGGGATGCTTTCTTGAAATGTTGGCATAGCTTGTTCCGCTTTCCTCCTTGATGGAAGCAACGAAAACCTTGATAAGCTGACCGGGCTCAAGAACCTCACCGGGAATCTGTTCATTTTTGGGAAGAATTACATTTGCTCTGCCGATTTCGATGGATGCATCACCTGTGTCGGGATAAACGATGTTAACCTTTGCAGTAACAACCTCCTGATCTCTTTCCTGAAGCTCTTTTGCCTTAAGCTCCTTTTCGGCTTCTCTGATACCCTGACGGATAACGCTCTTTGCAGTCTGAGCAACAATTCTGCCAAATTTTTTGGGTTCAAGAGTAATTTCAACGAAAGAGCCTACCTGAGCGTTTTCATCGTAATTTCTCGCCTGCTCGAGAGTCATTTCTGCAAGGGGCTCTTCGATTTCATCAACAACAGCGATTCTTACATAAACCTTCATAGTCTGCTTTTCAGGATCAATTTCACATACTACATTGTCTCTGTTGCCGTAGCTGTTTTTGGTTGCGGAAATAATTGCTGCCTTGATTTTTTCATACATATAATCCGCGGGAATACCGTTTTCCTTTTCAAGCAGCGCAATAGCTTCAAAAAATTCTTTGTTCATTTTTTCTGGTCATCCTTTCTTAATTCACCTTGATTACATTTGAAAATCGTCCGCTTTTATCCATGAGGCTTCCTTTTTTGTAAAGGTGAAGCCGCTTTCGTCGGACATTCTGATTGTTATATTACCGTCATTATAGTCCTCAAGAATTCCGCTGAATTCTCTCTTACCATCGACGGGACGTATCATTTTTACTTTGATTTTTTCTCCCACATAAGCACTGAAATGTTCATCCCTTACGAGGTCCCTTTCCACTCCGGGAGAGCTTACTTCCAGGAAATAAGCTTGTTCAATGGGGTCGCTTTCGTCCAAAGGTCCGTTAATGGCGTGAGTCATATCAACACAGTCATCAATGCTCACTCCGCCTTCCTTGTCAATGAAAATACGAAGATACCAATCGGCGCCTTCCTTAAGGAAACGGACATCCCAGATATTAAGTCCGAGCTCCTTGGCGTAAGGCTCAACGAGTTCCCATACGACAGCAACGGTATTCTTTCCCTTTGCCATAAAATCACTCCTTAAATAAATATTCAATTGTAAAGCCGTGATGCCAATTTCGCAATAAAGAAGAGCGGACTTTTCACAAGCCCACTCTAAGTACATCACTAACATTTGTATGATAGCACACTTTTCCCCATAAATCAAGCCTTAAGGCATATTTTTTTCAATAAATTCCTTTACCTCTTCAAACATTTATGGTATTATGTCAATATATCATAAATATACGGGGAGGAATCACTGTATGGAAAACTTATTTGAATCAATGAAAGAACTCTTTTTTACAAATGTACCCGCCTCGGTGGCTGTTATCGGTCTTGCAGGTTACTTTTTCGGTATGGCAATAGTCTTTATCGTAAGTCCCATAAAGAACGCTGAAAGCTTTTCTGTAAAGCCCGTTGACAATGCGGGTAAAACAGAAATCCGCGTTTATTACGGCGGCATTTCCTTTGCACTGGGTGCGTTTCTCGTTTATCTTACCGTTGCTCTCGGCACACCCGTTTATTCCCTTGTGGGCGGACTTTTCTTTTCAACCACAGTTTTGGTGACAAGAACTTTCTTCCTTTTCGTGGACAAGGGCTGGAAATGTCCTTACACAAAGCTCGCCATACCCGCAGAAAGCCTTTTCGTAATCGCTTTATGGGTATGCTTCATTCTTTCTAAAACTCTTTATTGATAAAACGAGGATACAGTCATGAATTATCCTTTAATACCCAAGCCTCAGAAAATAGCCGTCGGAAGCACGGCTGTTTTCACTCTTACAAAATACTGCGAGCTTGAAAATACAGAAAGATTTCCTAAAGCGCTGAAAAGCCTTAAAAAATTTCTTGAAGAAAGCTTTTCACTCGAGCTTCTCGGCACAGGCAAGGAAAAGATTGTTTTTGAGCTCTGCGACTCAATAAAAAACGAAGAAGGCTACTCTCTTTCCGTAAAAGAGAATGTAATCATTATCAGCGGAAAAACGGAAACAGGCATTTTCTACGGTGTACAGACGCTCAAGCAGATGCTTATGTACGGAGACCTAACCCTTTGCGATACTGAAATTACTGACGAGCCTGCCTTTCCCTACCGCGGATTTATGCTTGATTGCGGAAGATATTTTTTCACCAAGGAGGCGGTTTTTACCTTCCTTGAAATAATGGCCCTGCACAAGCTTAATCACTTCCATTGGCACCTCACCGAAGACCAGGGATGGAGATTTTACAGCGAAAAAAACCTTTTGCTTACAGAAATAGGCTCTTACAGAAGCCACACAAATTTTAATTCTGTTCCCCACAGTGGTTATTACACCAAAGAGGATATGAAAGAGATTGTGGATTATGCCCACTCCCTTTTCATAAAGGTTATTCCCGAAATCGATACACCGGGCCACACAGTAAGTGCAATCGCCGCCTACCCCCACCTTTCCTGCTTTGACCGCAATATGGTAACTGCCACCAATTGGGGTGTGAAGTATGATGTTTTATGCATAGGAAAGGAAAGCACCTTTGACTTCATATACTCAGTTCTTGACGAGGTGGCAGAAATCTTTACCGACGGAACGGTACATATCGGCGGTGATGAAGTGCCCACCGACCGATGGGAGCTTTGCCCCCACTGCCGGAAAAGAATGGAAGATGAAGGACTCAAAGAAACGGTTGACCTTCACACCTATTATCTTAACAAAGTGGGTGAATATCTTCGAGGCAAGGGGCTTCAGGTTATAATGTGGAACGACAGAGTGAAGGATTATATGCCCGACAGCGCTCTTTGTTGGCAATTCTGGAACACCGATATGGATAAAAATGATATTTCAGGTGAAATAAAAAAAGGTCGCTCCTTTATTATCTCCCCCGAAAAAGCATATTATCTTGACCTCCCCTACGGTTTGATTGACCTTAAAACCTGCTATGAATATGACCCCTATATCGAGGGTCTTACAGAAGAAACCAGCCATCTGTTAAAGGGCGTTGAGGCCTGTCTGTGGACAGAATTTGTTCCCGATATGGAAAAAGCAGGCTATTGCACCTTCCCCCGCATAGGTGCAATAAGCGAAAGTGCATGGACCAAAAAGGAAAACAAAAGCTTTGATGACTTCTACGAAAGGCTCGAAGGCTACTATAAGCACATCAAATCAATTAATGTGAACTTTGCCACAGCTAAGCAGGCTCTTCCTAAAGGCATCAGAAAAAAAGCCTCCTGCCTTTATTGGGAAAGACGTAAGCTTTGCTGGGGCGGCCTCGGAAATCTTATAACAAACAAAAAAATTGAAAAGATGTACGGAAGGAAGGAGAAATAAAATGATTAATGTTATTCCCATGCCAAACAATCTCACAATAAAGCCCGGAAGCTGCTACCTTTATAAGCACAGAGTTCTTATTCACGCAGACAATGAGCTTTCTGACATCGAGAATATGATAGGCAAATGTCTTTGCGTCAAGACAGAAAAATCAGAAAACGAAAGTCATATCAGCTTTATTTATGACAGCAGTATCGGTGAAGAAGCTTATTCTCTCAAGACAGAAGACTTCTCTATAAAGGTTTATGCAGGTACATACAGCGGAGCCTTTTACGGACTTATGACTCTTTGTCAACTGCTTCTTGCCGACAAAGACGACAGCGACACTTTTATCTGCCCACAGCTTATGATAGAAAAGGATTCACCGAAATATTCCTGGAGAGGACTTCAGCTTGATGAAAGCAGACACTTTTTCGGCAAGGAAACCGTAAAAAAATATCTTGACTTTATGGCTCTTTACAAGCTCAACCGTTTCCATTGGCACCTCACCGATGACCAGGGCTGGAGAATTGAAATCGAAAAATATCCTCTTCTTACTGAAATCGGCTCTCAAAGAAAAGGCAGTCAGCTTCATTCCTGGAGCTGCCCGGAATATGAAGAAGTGCCTCATTCAGGCTTTTATACCAAAGAGGATGTAAAAGAGATTATCGCCTATGCCAAGGAAAGATGTATCGAAATTGTTCCCGAAATCGACTTCCCCGCCCATTGTGCTGCAGCCATTGCCGCATACAACCACCTTGCCTGCCGTGATATTCCTTGTGAAGTTTTGGACTTTTGCGGTGATATAGTGGCAAAGAGCAAGGGTTTGAAAAACTGGAACAGGCCTCTCTGTCTTGGAAAGGACGAGGTTATAACCTTCGTTAAAGACGTTGTGGACGAGGTTTCTGAGCTTTTCCCCTTCCCATATTTCCATATCGGCGGCGACGAAGCACCGAGAAATGAATGGAAAAAATGCCCCGAATGCCAGAAACGCATCAAGGATAACAATTTAAAAAACGAGACAAATTTACAAGCCTGGTTTACTAATGAGATCAATGCATTCCTCAAAAGCAAGGGCAAAACCATGATAGGCTGGAATGAGGTTCTCGCTTCAAAAAATACAGATACAGATGTTATCGGTCAGTACTGGACACCAAAAAAGGACGACAATGTTATCAGGCACCTGAAAAAAGGCGGAAAGGTGATTCTTTCCTGCCATAAAAGCTTCTACTTTGATATGGCCTATGACTACTGTACTCCCAAGGGCACATACACCTATAAGCCTGAACACTCAAAGATAAAAAGTGAACTGAAAAAAGGTGTTCTGGGTATTGAAGCTGAGATGTGGACAGAATGGATTACCAATGAAGATCATATATTCTTTATGCTCTTTAACCGTGGACTTGCCCTCAGTGAAAACGCCTGGACAAACAGGATGGACTTTGCAAGTTTCAAAAACCGTCTGCAGCTTCACAAGTCCTTCATGGACAAGATGGGCATATACTACGGCAACGACCGCATCACGATGCAAAAAAACAAAGTCTTTAAAAAGAAAATGTCTAAAAAACACGGCTTTTCCGTAAAGCATAACGATGCCGAATTCAGACTTGACGGTATTTACCGTGCTGAAATGGAAAAGCAAGCCATAGAAAAAGCAGCAAGAGAAGAAGAGGAAGAGAACGCAAAAAATATTGCTGAAGTAATTGATGCTGCACTTTTAAAAATTGCCGAAAAGGTAATTGAAGAAGAATAAAAGAAAAGGGATTGTTGTTCAATGTACTGAACTTCAATCCCTTAATTATATTCTTTTCTTGAGTCTGACCGCCACAAAGGCTGACAATATACATTTAAGTATATCACCCGGAACAAAAGGCAAGGATACCGACATAAAAGCAGAAAGTATATCACCTGAATTATGAAAGCACATAAATGCAACGGCAAATATATGCTCTGTCACAAGTCCGCAAAGAAGAGATATAAAGTAACGATTAAAGCTTATCTCTCTTCCTTTTAATCGGCTCATCAATGGAACAGCAAAAAGAAAGCCCCAATAAAAGCCTCCGGTAATGCCGAAAAGCTTACCTAATCCTCCTCCACCGGAAAAAACGGGTAATCCGACAGCACCCATTAAAAGCCAGAGCGCGATTGTAAAAAATCCCTGCCACGGAGACAATGTAAGTGCTGTAATATTAATAAACACCGTCTGAAGCGAAAAGCCGCTCGCAGAGGGCAGAGGCAGATAAAAATAAGAGGACAGTATAATGAGAGACACCAGAAGAGCACTTTTAACATTAATATAAAGCTTTTCCTTGTTCTTCATCCTTTCACCGTCCTTTTATCATCTTAAGCAATACTCCCGATTTTTAAAGTCGGGAGTATCTTTTTCCTTCTCTTATTCAGCCTTGAAAAACTCGTAGCATGCTCTGTAGGTGCTATAAACATCAGTCTTTGATACGATTTCATAGGGAGCGTGCATTGAAAGAACGGGGACACCGAGGTCAACAACATCAACGCCGAGATTTGCAATATACATTGCAACTGTTCCTCCGCCGCCTTCGTCAACCTTACCGAGCTCGCCAATCTGCCAGGAAACATTGGCTGCATCAAGAATTCTGCGGATTTTACCGACAAATTCAGCACTTGCATCGGATGTGCCTGATTTGCCTCTTGCACCTGTATACTTGGTAATTACTGCGCCGTGGTTGAGTGCACAGCAGTTGTATTTGTCATGTACTGACGGAAAATTGGGATCAAAGCCTGCATTAACATCAGCAGAAAGACATTCTGACTTTGTAAGAACATCTCTGCCGTCAAAACCGTCAAGCTGTGCAAGATCTTCAACAAAATATCTGAGATAAGCTGAGTTAAGTCCTGTATTTCCGTCGGAGCCGATTTCTTCCTTATCGGAAAGAACTGCGATGGCTGTACGCTCAGGAATATCGCTGTTGAATACTGCTTCAATTGCCGGATATGCACATACTCTGTCATCGTGGCCGTAAGCACCGATAAGACTTCTGTCAAAGCCGATGTCTGCTACGGGAAATGCGGGAACAAGCTCGAGCTCAGCTGAAATGAAATCCTTTTCAACGATACCGTATTTCTCATTGAGAAGCTTAAGAATGTTAAGCTTTACAAGCTCACTGCCCTTGTCATCCTTGAAAGGTCTTGAACCGATGAGAATGTTAAGCTCTTCACCTCTGATACCGTCAGAAAGAGTACGCTGACCCTGCTCTCTGCCAAGATGGGGAAGAAGGTCGGTAACGACGAATTTAGGCTCGCCTTCCTCTTCACCGATATTTACCTTGACGCTTGTGCCGTCAGCCTTGATAATAACGCCGTGAAGAGAAAGAGGAATAGCAACCCACTGGTACTTTTTGATACCGCCGTAATAATGAGTTTTGAAATAAGCAAGCTCGCTGTCCTCATAAAGAGGTGTGGGCTTTAAGTCAAGACGGGGAGAATCGATGTGAGAAGCAACGATCTTCACACCGTTTTTTGCACCCTGCTTACCCATAAGAGCAAGAATAACACTCTTGCCTCTGTTATTGACATACACCTTGTCACCGGGCTTATAGGTCTTTGTTTTGTCAAAAGCAGTAAAGCCGTTCTTTTCTGCCTTTTCAATAATATAATCGACGCATTCTCTTTCTGTTTTTCCTTTGCCGAGGAAGTCCATATAGCCTTCGCAGAATTTATCTGCCTTTGCTACCTCTTCTTCACTCATTGCAACGGAAAAATGCTCCTTTTTCATCATAAGCTCTTCCTTGAGAATTTCTGCTGCACTTTTTTCCTTTTCCATTGTTAATCTTCCTTTCCGTTATATAGTTTTGAATATATATTCTTGGTTTTTATAACCTTATTCACATAATTTTTTGTATTTTTGAAGGGTATTTCATAAAGGGTCTTTCCATCGTGAGAATATCTTTCATCCTTAAGCCATTTTGAAACATTTCCCATGCCTGCATGATAAGCAGCTATTGCAGTTGCCTCATCATGGTATTTTTCAAAAAGTATGCCGTAAAAATAGCAACCGTATTTTATGTTTGTCTCCGGGTCAAAAAGCATATCTTCACCGAGCTTTTCGCCTTTTTTACTTTGAAGCCACCTGAATGTTTCAGGTGTAAGCTGCATCAGACCCCTGGCATCAGCGTAAGAAACAGCCCTTTCGTCGTATCCGCTTTCACACTCGATTACTGCATAAACAAAATATTCGGGCAGGTTGTTTTCCTCGGTATATTTTTCTACAAAATTCCCGTAGGACATCGGATATAATGTCTTAAGTATTGACAGGGTGCCGAAAAATATAACCGTCAGCACAAGAAAAGAAACCAAAACAGCCGTAATATATTTCATAATTCTGCTTGTGATTGATTTGCTGTCTGACACCAATTTACCGTTTCCTTTCATTACAGAATACCCAGGAGCTGCTGCTCAATATCGTGGGGCGGAAATGACTTTACTATTATATCAGCAAAGGAGAAATAATATTCGTCACTTTTCTGTGCACCCATTCTTGTTTTTGCTTCTTTTTCGGTAATGCCGTCACGGCTGAGAATACGCTGAAGCCTCATTTCTTCCGGTGCATAAACCACAATTATTTTTTCACACAGATTTTTACATTCGCTTTCAAGAAGAGCAGCTGCATCAATGACAGCCTTTTCATAGCCTTCTCTTTCAGCTTTTTCAATCTCTGCCTCAAATTCCCTGCAAATAAGCGGATGGGTAATTGAATTGAGCATAGCTGTATTTTCTGCCGTTGCAAAGGCACGAGAGGCCAAAAGCTTTCGGTCAAGACTGCCTTCAGGATCAATTACATCCCTGCCGAAATAATCCGCAAGAAGCCCGAGGGCAGGCTTTCCTTTATCTGTAATATGCCTTGCAATAACATCACCGTCAATAATATAAAACCCTTTTTCCTTAAGTAAGGCGGCAACGGTGCTTTTCCCTGCTCCCGTCTTTCCCGTAAGACCGTATACTGTCATCATTATACCTCAATTATATTAAATGCCGCTGCACGGACAAGTCTGTTGAAAACAGCAAGACCGACTCCGTCCGTTTCAGGATAACGGGCAAACACCTTGTCTGCGCCTAATTCGTCAACCTTACGAAGGGCATCAAAAATATTTTTTGCCTGACTTGACGGGTCATCCTTTTTTCCGTATGTAACACTTTTCACCGAAAGTCCCTTTTCCTCACCTTCAAAGCAAAGAGCTACGGTTTTTTCGGTTTTATTTTCTTCGATAAATTTTTTATATCCTTCAAAGGAGCCCTTTATTATGACAACCTGAGCATCGGGTGAATAGTGCTTATATTTCATTCCCGGTGAGGCAGGCTTTTCGCCTTCGGCAAGCTTATTGAAAACCGCATCGTCGATTGCTATTTCACCTAAAACCTCTGTCAGCATTTCAGCTGTAACCCCGCCCGGGCGCAAAAGCCTCGGAGGTGTTTCGCAAAGAGAAATTACTGTGGATTCCACACCTACACTGCAATCCCCCGCATCCACAATCGCATCGACCTTACCCTTAAGGTCCTCGATAACATATTTGGCTGAGGTAGGGCTCGGCTTACCCGATGTGTTGGCTGACGGTGCCGCAAGGGGCACACCTGCCTTTTCGATTATCGCTCTTGCGATTTTGTCCGAAGGCATTCTGACAGCAACCGTTGAAAGCCCTCCGCTTACCTTATCGGGAACAATTTCACTTTTCGGAAGTATAACCGTAAGAGGACCCGGCCAATACTTATCTGCGAGAGCGAGAGCACTTTCCGGTATTTCACTTACCAGAGGTGCCCACTGAGAAATATCGCTTATATGCACAATGAGAGGATTATCTGAGGGTCTGCCCTTGGCCGCATAAATTTTATCGGTGACATTTTCGTCGAGGGCATTACCTGCAAGGCCGTAAACTGTTTCTGTGGGAATGGCTACTATGCCGCCGTCTCTCAATATTTCCGCCGCTTCGTCAATGGCCTTATCTTTTTCCGATTTTACCTTGAATATCTGTGTTTCCATAAAAGTTTTATACCTCTATCTGTTCAGCCCTGCAATAAGCCGTAAGATTATCGATAAGCTCATCCATATCACCGTTAAGAATTTCGCCGAGTGAATAGTAGGTCTTACCCGAAATATGATCGCTCACTCTGTTCTGGTGATAATTATAGGTTCTTATTCTTTCACTTCTGTCTCCGCTTCCCACCTGATTTTTTCTGTCGGAATCAAGAAACTCCTTCTGTTTTTGCTTTTCACTCTGCAAAAGCCTCGAACGAAGCACCTTAAGAGCCTTATCCTTGTTTTTATGCTGACTTCTTTCATCCTGGCACTCAACAACGGTGCCCGTTGGAATATGAGTAACACGGATAGCTGATTCTGTTTTGTTTACGTGCTGTCCGCCTGCACCTGAAGCGCGATAGGTATCAATCTGCAAATCGACGGGGTTGATTTCAAAATCAAATTCTTCTGCTTCGGGAAACACTGCAACAGTCACAGCAGAGGTCTGCTTTTTCCCGTTAGCCTCCGTTTCAGGAACACGCTGAACACGGTGTGCCCCCTTTTCAAACTTATATCTTCCAAAAGCTCCCTTACCCGAAACGGTGAAAACTACTTCCTTAAAGCCGCCAAGCTCCGTAAGAGTTCCGTAAATAAGCTCTGTTTCAAAGCCTTTTCTTTGGGCATACATGGTATACATCCGATAAAGATCATATACAAACAGCTCGGCTTCTTTACCGCCCGTACCGCTTCTTATTTCGATGATTGCATTCTTTTCATCTCTCGGGTCGGGAGGAACAAGCATAGCTTCAAGCTCTGACAAAAGTGCCTTTTCGGTTTCTTCACAAGCTTCAAGCTCTTCTCTTGCCATTTCATAATAATCCCCGCCAAGTTCTTTTGCCTCAGGAAGAAATGCCTCGGCACTTTCCTTTTGCTTAAGACATTCCTCATACTCTTTGATTTTTTTTAGTATGGGAGAAAGCGAAGAAAATTCCTTTGAAAGCTCATTGTATTCATTCATATTCTTTGTGCTGTCTTCACGGGCGAAGAAAGCATAAAGCTCTTCACAGCGTTTTTTTACGCTTTCTGTTTTTTCTTTGAATTTCTCTGTCACGGTGTATCTCCTGTCTGAAAAAATTTTTTTAAAAATTTTTTCACTAAAGAGCTTCACCGTCACGAATTACTTTTTTAACGTTTTTTTCTGCCTTTGCACGCGGCACCATTACCACATGACCGCAACCCTTACATTCGAGCTTGAAATCCATACCGGAGCGGATAACCTTAAAGCTATTGTTACCGCAAGGATGGTTTTTCTTCATAATGAGTTCATCGCCTACTCTTATATCCATAAGGCTACCTCCATAAAACTACTATTAATTCAGTATACCACAAGTAAAGATAAAATATCAATGATTATCTGACAACTAAAGCAAATAATGATAAAAAATTATGCATATAATTTAATACTAAAAACGAAAGGGTTTTAAAAATGAAAAAATTTTATCCTGAAAACACTCTCATTCACACCCAAGAAAACAAAAACATCCTGCTTTCCGCTGCATCAATAAAGGAAGCCTATTACAGCGGTAAAACACTTGAATGCAGAGCTACCGTATGTGATAACGAACACAACCTCTATGTTGATTTGGGGCCGATGAAGGGATTTATTCCCCGCAACGAGGGTGCTATCGGCATCGACAACGGCACCGTAAGAGATATTGCCATCATTTCAAGAGTCAATAAACCTGTACTTTGCAAGATAACCGATTTCACTGTCAACGAAAAAGGAGAAACAATTGCTATTCTTTCACGAAAAAAGGTGCAGGAGGAATATATGCGAGACTATATTTCTACTCTGACTCCCGGCTGCATAATTGATGCTACAGTAACACACATGGAGCCCTTCGGTGTCTTTGCAGATATAGGTGCAGGTATTTCCGCTCTGATGCCCATTGACAGCATTTCGGTTTCGCGTATACCTCATCCGTCGGCAAGATTTTCTCCCGGTGACAGAATAAAAGCTGTTGTAAAGGCTATAGACGATAAGGGCAGAATAACCCTGAGCTACAAGGAGCTGCTTGGTACCTGGGAAGAAAATGCAGCTCTTTTCAAAGCCGGTGAAACCGTTCCCGGTATTGTCCGTTCCGTCGAAAGATACGGTATTTTTGTTGAGCTTAAGCCGAACCTTGCAGGCCTAGCCGAATATGTTCCCGGAGTGATGCCCGGTCAGCACGCGAGTGTTTATATAAAAAATCTCATCCCGGAAAGAATGAAAATCAAGCTGATAATTGTTGATTCCTTTGAAGCACCATACCCGAATGAGCCCGTAACCTATTATCATAAAGGAGACTTTATGGACCGCTGGGTTTATTCCCCGGCAGAAAGTGAAAAAATTATAGAAACAGTTTTTTCTGACTATAGGTTGACGGAAGATGCAATTTGATATAAAATAGAAATGCATAAACTAAGGAGGTTAAAAATATGAAGATTAAAGAAATATTCAGAAAGCGAAACAACTCTATCAAATTTGCCACAGCGAAAAGTGTTCTCAAGGCGGCAACCTCTGCAGCAGATATGCTCTGCTCTCCCCCTGACCTTTCAAAAGCAAAAAAAGTTCTTTTCGTTCAGCCTCATCCCGACGACAACCAAATCGGTGCAGGCGGAACGATCGCGTGGCTCCGTTCTCTCGGCGTGGAGGTTTATGAGCTTACAGTTACCGATGACCGCTTTGCAGAGCCCGAATACATCGGAAAAGAAAACGATGTACAGACAGTAAGACAAAAGGAAGCTCTTGCCGCACAGCAGATGCTTGGTATGAAGAATGCCGGTTTTTTAGGCTTTGCTGATAAAAACGATGCCTCTGAAAGAGAAATCTCTCTTAAAATCGTCGAAGTTATCCGTGAAATAAAGCCTGATTATGTTCTGACTGCCGACCCCAACCTTGCAAACGAATGCCATTCCGACCACATAAAGGTCGGTAATGCCGTAAAATATGCAGTTATGGATGCACAGTGTAATTTCTATCCTGAATTTGTTGACGGAAAGCTCCGTGATGACGCATGGAAATGCAAAGGCGTAGGCTTCTATTACACCGATGCACCGAATACATTGGTTGACATCACAGAATTTGAAGAGCTTAAGATGAAAGCAATCAAATGCCACGTTTCTCAGGCTGAGCCTGCTCTTCTTGCCGCTATTATGCTTCAGCAAACTATGTTTGCTGAAGGTACGGAATTCAAGGCAGCAGAGCCTCTTCGTCTTATAAGCGACCTTCAGATGCATTGCTTCAACCTTCCCGTAGTATAATACTGATATCAAATCGGAGGACTGTACGTCTTCCGATTTTTTGCATTTTAAAAGGCAGACCTTTTCGGTCTGCCTTTCAGTTGGAAGGGAATTATTTGCACTTGATGTTTCTTACCTTGCTGTATGCACCATATACCTTCACTTTGTTTACGGTCTTGTAAGCGCGTACTCTTACAAAATACTTTTTCTTGCTCTTGAGTTTTTTGATAATAGTCTTTGTTGTACCTGCCTTTTTGATTGTAACAGTCTTCTTGTTCTTCTTGAACTTCTTATCTGTTGCGTACTGAACCTCGTAGCCTGTTACACCTGAAATCTTCTTCCACTCAACAACTATTTCCTTCTTTTTCTGTGAACGAAGTCCCTTGAAGGTTACTGCAACGGGCATTGTTGTGCTATCTACAATTGCACTTTCCTTGCTCTTGTTTGAGCCTGCAACAGCCACAACCTTAAACTTATATGTAAGGCCCTTCTTAAGCTTTGAAACCTTTACAGTTGTTTTTCCGTTTTTAACCGTTACGCTCTTCCAGCTTCCGGTATTTGTTTTATAATAAAGAGTATATGAGGTTGCGCCCTTTACGGGATTCCATGAATACTGAATTGAGGTTGTGCTGATAGCCTTTGCCTTAAGTCCTGTGGGTCTGCTGAGAGTAAGCATATTGACAGGACCGCTTGCAAGAAGTGCATTACAGCCCTTAACGGTACATCTGCGTTCCTGCCAGCCCTTTGTCGTGTAGGTAGCTGCCTTTGTTACCTTCCAGGCGCCCAGCTTATGACCGGTTTTTGCTATCTTTGTTGTGTACTTATCTCCGCACACTGTGCAGGTGTGAGTTTTAACTCCGTCAACGGCACACTTGGCGGCTGTTGTAACAACAGAAGTGTATCTGTGACCTCTTGAAGCAATTACATCGTTTTTGTCAGAGATTACCGCATTATTGCAGGCAGCTCTTGTGCATCGCTTTGTAGGTGCGTAACCGTTTTTAGTACAGGTGGGAACAAGTCCTGCTTCTGTGATATTTTCGTTGATGTCCTTCTTTATGGCACCGAATACAACGCCCACAAGACTTGCTGTTGCTTCGCTGCGGCTACTTAAGGTTTTGATTACAATCTTTACAATATTTGCAATTTCACCATCAGAAAGCATCTTATCGAAATAATCAGATGTCTGTCTGGTAAGTCCGCTTCTTGCAGTCCAGTTGTTAAGAAGATTATATACTGTATTATAAAGGAATTTTACAACGGGCTCTTTACCTGCAAAATTGAGAGCCTTAACAGCAGTAAGATCAACAAAGCTCTGAAGATTTACAGTAAATACGCTATTTAAGAGAGAGGTGATGTATGTCTTTGAATTGAAGTTTGCGGTACCGTCATTTGCTGTATAATCAAGGATTATATCGAGCTTTTCAAAGAAGGTCTGTCCCTTTGATGCCTTCCATCCGAAGAAAGCATCGAGATTTTTATCAACGAGGAAGAAATTAAGAACGCTGTTAAGAACATCCCATACTGTGTTCTTTCCGTTAGCAGTAAGTGCCTGGCCTTTTGTGTCGTAAAGAGGAACAGTATCTCCAACCTTATCGATCAACCAGTCACCTGCAACCTGCTCGTAGGTTGTGCCGGCCGGATATGCTTTGCCGCTAAGATGAATGACAATCTTGTCAACCATCTGAGTGAGAGTCTTGACATCCTTGATTGCTTCATAAATTTCCTTCTCGCCGTTGGTATCAGCAGCATTGAAGACAATTTTGAACACTTCAAGCATAAGTGCTTCGTCACTCTTGCCGTTAACATTAATGAGACCCGAGGATGAAGCAATATACTTGACAAGATTTCTTACGTTATCACCAATCTTAGTATAATTACCGGCAACCCACTTGTCCTTGAATCCGGGAACGATTTCAACAAATACAGAGCCGAGAACATTATTTATCTGATTAAGAACGGTTGTATCCTTTGTAAATTTGATTTTGCTGAAATCGTAGCTGCCGTCAATCTGGATAATAGTATCAAGCTTAGCGTATTCACTGCCGAGAGAAGCAAAGCTGAAGCTCTTATCTTTTACGAGACCGATAATATAATCGTTAACAAGAATATTGAAAACATCAGTTATAAGGTTATCAATTGTTGTTTTCTCATCGACGACAATATCCTTTGATAAAAGGCCGATAACATCTCTGTAAACAAAACGGTCAAAATCCTTGAGTGCATCAGCTTTGATTGTTGCATAATTTTCTTTATCCTTAAAGAGGGCATCAACAATAGCGTTCTTTGCGGTTTCGCCGATTTTGAAGGATGAAAGATCAAGCTTTACAGCATCACCGATTACGCCGAGATCAAGTTCTCCCGAAAGGAGAAGTCTGATAATTTCACTGTTAGCAGCACCCAACTCAAGAATCTCACTGAAAATCTTTACATCACCGGATTTTGCACGAGACATACCCTCGTCAAAGACATCAAGGTTGATGTTCTTGAGATGACCTAAATCAAGAAGCTTATTAAGAGTTTCGTTTGAAGCAAGCTCAATAACTACCCTATAGTTGTCAAGGGTTTTGCAAATATTATCAACAGATGATAAATTAAGAGAGAGAATAAGGTCTTCATTATCAACTACTTTGATTGCATCACCCTTGAGAAAAATATTCAATATCGGTTTTGCGAGTGTCACAGCTAAAGAATTATTCTCTATGAGAGTAACCTCAATTTCAAGGTTTTTCTTGTTACCTTCCTTGCCTTTATTTGCTTTATCAAGCTCGTCATCCGCCAAATCAAGAAGATAGTGAACGTTTTCCTTGGTTGCGTTTTGTGCGTAGGTTTTATAGCTGTAAGGCTCTGCAGCACCTGCACCGAATGCCATTACAGAAGCAGTCGAGCAGATGAGAATGAGACACATAATCAGACTCAAACCACGCTGAAAAATTGTTTTCATAATTATTACCTCCAGAAAATCAAAATTGAAATCAAATTTCATCATTATAATAATACTATATTTTCACCCTTCAAGTCAACAAAATAAAACGGATAATTTGTTATAAATTAAATTTTATTAAAACTACACAAGATAAAGTCTGTTTTTTTATTTATCTTTATATCTCATCTTTTCATCTTTGCAACATATTAACATTAAATGAACATTTTCAAATAATTATATTGACTAATTGAAATAATTATATTATAATTAACATACCAAAATTAATTCAGGAGGAACTGTTATGGAATTTTTTGAAACATACAAAGAAGATATCAAAGCTTTCTTTGAAGCTCTCATCGAATTCATCAAAACTGTTTTTGAAAAATTAACAGCAGGTGAAGAAAGCGCTGAATAATCCCCCAAAAATAAACTAGGCTGTTGCATTTAGTGCAACAGCCTTCTTTTTATATCAGCCGACCGATTTCAACAATTATTGTCCACAGTCTTGTGCTTTTTAAAAGAAAGATAACTTTTTCAATGAAAGCGGTAAAGCTTTTATCCTCTTTATACACTGACTTTTCACTGCCGTTATCAATCACAAGCGCCTGAGTAAGGCATACGCCGCCCTCGCCGAAAAGTTCAGCTCTGATGTACTGAAGGTCTCCGGCTCCCTCAATTTCGTCAAGGTTAAGAGCAACTGCACCTTCATCAGCAACCGCGGAATAAATTATCTTACCGTCAGCTATAAACTGAACAGTGTCAGCATTTTCTGCCTCCACAGTAATTGTATGACCTTCCGCTTCCACTTTTGTAAAAATGGGATAAGGAAGATTTTTGTTCATTACATCAATATCCTTTTCCGGACCGATTGTATCGTTTGCTCTGATTTTTCGTGTCACAGCAAAGAAAGCGCCGCTTTGCATTGTTTTTTTAATATTCTCTACTGTGTTTTCTTCCATCATAAACACGCTGAAAGAGCTGTCAACGGTTGTTTTGTTATGAGCATCGGTATTACTGAAGCCTATAACATTTTTTCCATAAGGAAGCACAGACATCAGAAGATTGTCCCAAAGAATACGGTCATAGCCCGTTGTGCCGTTTTTTTCATTGAAAACCTCTATACCGAGACAAGAGTCATATTTAAGAAGAAGCTCGGCAAAAAACGCCACGTTTTCCGGTTTACTGACAGCCGAAGGATCAGCATTCGTTTCAAGCCAGTCACCGGGGTGATTGATATGCGAAAGACCACCATTATCCTCGATAAATTTTATAGCAAGCTCATATCCGTTTTCTGTACCTCCAAAGCCGTTTCCGACTCCTTCGGGAAGAAAATATCCGTTGACATGGCTTTTGGTAAGGGTAAGATTATTAAGCTCATTTGCTCCCGTGACACAGGTCATCCCCTTACCTCTGGCAGTTCCGTCATAAAGAGGATAAGTTCCCGAAGTAATTCCTTCAAACTCTTCGTCGGTAAGATGAGCAGTTTTGCCCGCCTGATAAAAATAAAGAGGTACAAAGGGCTGCTTTTCATTCCAGGCAGTACCCGTGACACCATGGTCGGAATTAGCAAGGAAATCATAGCCCTGCTCATAGTATTCCTTTATCATAACATCAAGACTTTCGTCTGCATCGCTATAGGTAGAGTGGGAATGTAGGCTACCCTTGTAAGCTCCCCAGGCATTTTCACCGTTCCATATAACCTCTTCGTAGGGTGAAACAATTTTATAATTTTTTTCATCTGCCGCAAAGACACCTGTCGCAATCACACAAAAAAGCATAATTACAGTCAGGATTACAGATATAATTTTCTTCATAATAATCGCTCCTTTTTCTTTGTATACTTTAAATATATCTCAAAAAAGCTGATTTTTCAAGATTATCTAAAATTTAATTTTTCCTTCTACTCCGAATTCCGATAACACTCTTACACATTCGCTCACCGGAAGTCCCATAACAGAAAAATAGTCCCCTTTTATACCCTTAACAAGAGCTGATCCGTATCCCTGAATTCCATATGCACCGGCTTTGTCCGTATACTCAAAAGTATCAAGATAGCTGTTTAATGTTTTTTCAGAAAGGCTGTAAAACTCAACCTCAGTAGTATTTTCGAAGCATTTGCAGCTGTTTTTATCCGCAATGCATACACCACTTGACACAATATGCTTTTTTCCTGAAAGAGATATAAGCATTTTAAAAGCATCATTACGGTCAGAAGGCTTACCGAGAATCTTCCCGTCAACGGCAACCACCGTGTCACAGCCTAAAACAACCGCATCCGTATTTTTTTCAAGAACAGACATTGCCTTCCTTCGTGCAAGCTCGATAACAGTTTCCTGAGGTGAAAGCTTCTCTTCGACTGATTCATCACAGTCCGAAGGTATAACCTCAAAATCGTAACCGCAATTACTAAGAAGCTCTTTTCTTCTTGGTGAATTTGAAGCAAGAACAAATCTTTTCATTATATTGCCCCCGCTTCCTTGAGTCTTGCTATTTTGAGAATAAGAGCTACTGTTTTTGAATCAGATATTTCACCGTTCATTACCATTTTGACAGCTTCATCAAGAGGCTTTTTTTCCACAGCAAGAAACTCACCGAGGTCAAGATGCTGCTGTGTACTTCTCAAGCCCACAGCCCCATAAAGATGGATTACCTCACTGCAATATGCGACAGTAGGATAAACGGTGCCGAGAGAGAAAACCTTTTCAGCAATAACGCCGCATTCCTCTTCAAGCTCACGTATTCCCGCTTCAAGAGGATTTTCACCCTTTTCAAGCTTACCAGCCGGAAGCTCAAGAAGCTCTCTTTTATAAGGATAACGGTATTGCCGAACAAAGAGAAGCTCGCCATTATCTGTTAGTGGAGCGACACAAACACCACCGCTATGTTCAACTATTTCTCTTTTTGCCCTTGTGCCGTCGGGAAGCTCAACATCATCGATATGTACTGTGATGATTTTTCCCTCATAAATTATGTCGGTATTCAAGGTTTTTTCGCTGAAATCCATATTCTTGACCCCTTTACGGTATACTTTTTTAGTTTGCAGGCATATATTTCAAAGGGTGATACTATGAAATATACAGTTCGACCCTGCGAATTTAATTATAGCACAAACAAACAAATAATAGAAGACCTAATTAAAGAATATCCGTTTTTAAATGTGCGTCTCATCGGCAGAACAAGTGTGGGACGGAGCATTTTTTCTTTATCCCTCGGAAGCAATAAAAATAACGTGATTTATGTCGGCTCTGTCCGTGGAAGTGACGGACTTACGGGGCTGATTCTCTTGCTTTTCATTGAAAGACTTTGCCAGAGTATAAAATTCAAGCATACTGTCGCTTCAGTTGACATCCGAAGAGCCTTGTCTCTTTCGGGAATAACTGTAATACCCTGTCTGAACCCTGACGGAAGAGAAATCTATCTTAAGGGAGAAAAAGGTGCAGGCAATATGGGTAGTTTTGTTTCCTCCTTTTATAAAAAAGAAAAGCCTGAATGGAACAGTAACGCCCTGGGAGTCGATATAAATCGCAATTTTCTCTTTTCTGTCATCAGGGAAGAAGCTGCAGCTGCGCCTTCGCCATCACTTTACCGGGGAGAATATCCCGAGAGCGAAGCTGAAACGAAATCGCTTACAAGGCTTTGCAGAATAATTAACTTTCGTCAATGCTTGGAGCTGAGCATCGGTGATAATGATATTTTTTTCAAAAGCAAGGAAGGTGAGCCGGCAAGCAGTCAGATGATGGCAAAAATTCTTTCAAGCTCATGCTCATTTCCAGTTAATTCAGAAAATGACATTCTCTCTCCGGGAATTATGGATTGGTTCATTAAGGAATTTCATCGCCCGGCATTCAGACTAGGTATTAAGGGAGTCGAACAACAGCTATATTCCATCTATTCACAGCTTGAAGAAGCATTGACTGTTTTTTCTCTTCTTTAAAGGAACAAAAGGCTATCGCTTTCGCGATAGCCTTTTTCTTATCAGTTTTTGTAAAGGGAAAACTGATGTGTTAATTACCAGTGAACTGCACCGCATTCACAGGACTTACTGATCTTGAAGAGTTTCCAGAAGAAGTTGAGAATCTTGTAGATGATCTTCATAAGCCAGTTTTCCTTGTGGCAGATACAACCACATGACTTTTCAGTGTCGCCGTCGGTGTAAAGCTTTCTGTTACACTCGTCGCACTTACCGTTTTCGTCGCCATCCTTATGAGGAACAGTGATTACGATCTTGCCTTCTTCGATGCCGCAAACCTCACAAAGCTGATATTCGTTGTGTCCGGGGATATCACATGTTGCCTTCTTAGCTGCAACAGTCTTATAGGTGTGCTCGCCCTTAACTTCGGATTCTTCAACTACAGTCTTTTCGCATCTTGTGCAGGTACCGTATTTATACTTTAATTCCTTACACGTTGCATCGCCTTCTGTCCATTCTTCAACATTATGTCCGAGAGGTGCAAGATCTGCGGGTTCTTCGGTTGCCTGGTTGTAATATTCTTCTTCTATGAACTGACAGATACTACATTTGAGCTTTCTGTAGCCTTCGCCTTCACATGTGGGAAGTTCTTCGTGAACGATTACAAATGTATGCTCTGCAGGCTCGGTCTTTGTTTTAACTTTACCGCAATGCTTACATGTAACCTTGTATGTTACACCTGTTGCACAGTTGCCGGAAACGAATTCCCATTCATCACTGAATTCGTGCTTTGAAGCATCCTTGGGAACTGACTTGAGCTTGTATACTGAACATCTGCTACAGTAGGAAATTGCCTTACCTTCTTCCTTACATGTAGGCTCCTTAATAAGATCTTCAATACCTTCAGGAGCATACTGCCATCCTTCGACATCGTATTTATATTCAGTAGTCATATCATGTCCGAGAGAATCATCAGCTTCAAAGGTCTTTTCGAATTCAGTATCTTTACTTGAAGTGTCGCAGTTTTCACATGAATAATAATACACTGTTCCATCGGTACAGGTTGCTGCTGATACAACATATGCTTCATCTTCAACCTTAACCCATACATGCTCAGTATACTTACCGAATTTACCGCCACAAGTGTCGCAGACATTCTGTTCACCGCAGCCGTTTACGGGATTTTCTGTTGAGCAGTCTTCAGTTTCCGATTTACCGCATTCGTTCTTACAGTAACGGATATGTTCATCCTTACCTTCTACCTTTGTCCATTCATCATCGTAAGAATGACCCTTTGCCTCGTCTTCTTCAGCTTCACTTGCTACATTCCATACAAAGCCGCAGGTCTCACAAGTATGAACATAATATCCTGCTTCTTCACAGGTAGGAGCTACGTGTTCGGGAGTAGTATCTTCGCACACATCACTCTGTACATTACCGCATACGCAGGTAAGCTTATGGCTGTGAACACCGTTTGCATCCTCGTAGTTCACATATTCGCCTGTGAAGGTACAGGCAATACCGCCTACGATTTCGGGATCAAGACCGGATGCATCTACGCTGTACTTAACATTGTCGACACCGTAGCATTCACAGTTTGTACACTTGTATGCGTGATAGTTATAAATAGCATCGCAGAAGTAACCGTTTTCAGCCTTGAAGTCGTGGCCCTCAGCGGGAATTACCTTATAGTCGCTGTTTCTGTAGTCGCAACGCTGACACTGCTTATGAGCGGTGTAGCCGTCTTCCTCACAGGTAGCATCCTTTTTGTTTACATCCTTATAATCGTGCTTGAGGCCGGCGATTACGAGCTTATCAGCTGCGATTTCCTTAGTAGCGTCTGCATCGGTATAATGCTTACCGCAGGTCTGACAGGTGTAATGCTCGGTCATACCGTCCTTAAGACATTCAGCTGCCACACCGGCTGTATAGCCTGCATCGCCTTCGTTACCTATAACACCGTCGTCATCGTGGTCGAAGTCGTGACCTGCAAGTGTGCCAGCCTTTTCCCATGTTTCATCTGTTACATTCTCTGAAGAAATATGACAACGTGAACATTCTTTATAATATACTTCGTTATTGATACAGTCAGCATCGGACTTCTTGTATTCCTCTGTGTTCTGCCAATCGTGACCGAGAACAGCACCGTACTCAAAGGTCTTTTCGCCATCTGTGTCCTTGCTTGAAGTGCCGCAAACCGAACATGAGTAGTAGTAGGTTGCCTTAGCTGTACAGGTAGCGGGAGTAGCGAGATAATCTTCCGTAGCCTTCTTATCATCGAACTTATGGCCTGCAGCTGCTTCGCTTACCCAGTAAAGAACAGTAATGTCAGTATAATTATCAGCTTCTGTACCTGCACTTACATCGCAGTTATCACAGCGGTACCAATAGGTCAAGTCTGTTGTACAGTTTTTATCTGTTCTCTTGTATATTGCATCTGTCTTCTTAGTCTGCTTTAAGTAGCTGTGGCCTGTAGCGTCGGTGTAATCATCTACCCATTCATAACCGCAATCCTTACAGGTATAGGTTGTGTAGCCTTCGTCAAGACATGTGGGATCAGTTACAGCTGCCTCTGCGTTATCCTTTGTGCAGAGTGCTGTTTCTGTCTTAGCTGTATGGTCAGCAGCATAATGACAGCCTGCACGCTCACAAACTCTGGTATGTGAACCTGCATCGTTGCTTACCCAGTTGCTCCACTTATGACCGAGAGGATCTACGGGATTTGTCTGCCACTGATGATTACAGAAATCACAAGTTTTGAGTGTATAACCTGCAGTTTCACAATCAGCATCTACAATAGCCTGACCTGAAGATTCACAGGTTGATTCTTCTCTATGAGCACTATTATATTCGCAGAAACGTTCATGTGTTTCTGTGCCGTCGATATTAGTCCATGCGCCCCACTTATGAGCATCTGCATCGAGCTCACCGTGTCCGTCACCGCACTTATCGCAGACTGCGAGAGCTGAACATGTAGCTGTACCGCCGGAGCAAGCTTCCTTGCCGTCTACGGAATCACCAACACCCTTAATACCGGTTGTTTCACCGCAGAATTCGCAAAGATATGCGTGGAAGTCACCCTCAAGCTTAACTGCTTCACCCTTGAAGGAGTGAGGAGCTGTAGTACCGTAAGCGGTATTACACTTTTCGCAGACTGCAGCAGCAGTACATGTAGCCTGACCGCCGGAGCAACCCTGTGCGAAGGTATACTTACATTCAGTACATGTTACCTGATGCTCGCCTGCTATATTATTCTTGTACTCATAGGTACAGGTTGTAGTGTTATCTTTTATTTCCTCGAAGCCGTAGGTGCCGCAGCCGTTCTGACAAAGGTAATTGTGGTAACCGTTATTAAATGACTGAACTGTACCGGTGTAGTCGTGACCTGTCTTTGCAGCACCTGCTGTTACATAGTCATGTCCGCAGACAGTACAAGTGTGTGTTGTGTAGCCGTCTACTGTACAGGTTTCTTTGGTTGCAACGTCTTCATAACTACAATCAACTGTTTCTACTCTACCGCAGACATTACAGGAGCGAGTGTGCTGACCTGCAGAGTCTTTATTTTCGTCTGTGGATGTCCAGGCTGTCCAGTCGTGGTCTTCAGTTACGCTGTACTTACACTCTGTACAGGTCTTGGTATGTGTAGCGGCTTCGGTCTTTGACCATTCACCGTAGGTACAGCCTGTTGAAGCTTCCTTCACGCCCTCGTAGCCGTAGGTGCCGCAGCCGTTAGCGCAAAGATATGAGTGAGTGCCGTCTTTATTGTCACGGACTGTGCCTGTGTAGTCGTGGCCCTTCTTGGTGTTTGCCTTGATCCAGGTGGAGCCTGTATCTGTAGTGTCATCCTTAGCAGAGATACCGCAGGTACCGCAGGTCTGCCAGTAAACTGCATCGTTTTCACAGTCAGCGGCCTGATAAAGGTCTTCGCCCTCATCTTTCCAGCTGTGGCCCTTAGCTGAGCCTTCGTCTTTCTTTGTATCTGTAACATCACAGCGTTCGCACTTTGCAGTCTTGGTGCCGTCTTCTGTACAGGTAGCATTACCGTCTGATACATAGTTTTTGAAGCTGTGGCCGAGCATGGGTTCAACTGTACCTGCTACTACGACCTCCTTACAGTCGTTACAGTATGTGTCACCTGTGTAGCCGTCTTTTGTACAGGTAGCATCCTGTTTATCTTTTATTTCGGTATTTACATGTACATCGGGAGCAAGATCACCCTCTGTTGTCTTTTTTTCAAGACAGGCACACTCCCAGTGAACTGTGCCGTGAGTACTACAGGTAGCACCTTCGGTTTCACGCTGTACCCATACATGGTCAGCCTCAGCTGTAGCATCACAGTCTACACATTTAACCTGATGCTTACCGTCGATACCCGTAGATGAGTTCTGTACGACTTCACCGGTAAAATTGTGTCCCCTAGCGAGCCAGTTTACATTATCACCGTCATAGGGTACATTGCCTAAGCTGTGAGGACAGTTTTTGCAGTACTTTTCAACCAAAGCAGGATCAGTACAGGTAGCCGCCTTATAGGGGTTGGCAGCCCATACGAAGGTATGCTCAGTAGCGGTAAAGGTAGGAGTAACCGTTCTGTCTTCAGTAACATTTGTGAGATTGCCTTCCCAACCGGCAAAATTATAGGATGCGGTATCATCAGAAGCCTTAGTGGGATTAGTCGCAGGAAGGGTAGCATCCTTACCGTCCTCAACCTTAACAGTGGTAAAAACAGTGCCGTCAGCATTGAGGAAGCTTACTGTGTGAAGCTTAGTCCACTGTGCGGTAAGGGTAGGATTGCCGTACATACCTGTAAGTGTAGCATTTGCGGCATAGGTAGCTCCGTCAGTCCAATTACCGGCGGCTGTGGTTACCTTCCATGAACCGAAGACATAATCATCTCTCGTTGCATTGGGAAGGGTTATACTGTCAGCAATAGTGTAATCAAGTGAAGGTTTGACAGGAGTACCGCCGTTACCCTCGAAGTTAGCAGTATAATTATTAATGCTCCAGGATGAATATACCGTTCTGTTCTGGTTCATTGTCTGAGCGGTATATGCACTACCGTCTGAGTTCTGCCAGCCGCTGAAGGTGTAGCCAGTTCTTACAGGCTGGTCAAGACCTGCGGAAGCGGCAGAGGAAGCATTATATGTATAGGTTTTCTTTACAGGGCGTGTAGTCCAGTTCTTAATACCGATCTCATCTGCTCTCGTCTTTTCATAAACAGCAATATCAGAGAAGGTTACCGTAGTACCGTCGGTATTGTTGTCGAAGCGAAGCTCGACGCTTTCGGCATTTGAGGGAGCGGTGAACTCAGCCCAATGGGTACCGTTACCGCTGAAATATGCGCTCGGATATGATATACCGGCACCGTTTGAATCCTTCCACATAAAGAATACTTCGGTAGATGTCGCATTGGCTGTTTTCCAGGTGAAATAATAGCTGCTGCCGCCCTTAACGGGAATAGAATAGTAATTGGACGGATGTGTTCCTGTTGTCGCATTTGTCACATATTCCGTAGAACTGTCAGATGAAGGGTTAGTGATTTTTACGGTACCTGCATTGACATCCGTTACCACATTACTGTCGCTCCATTTGGACGAATCGGAATAATACCAATCGGAAAGCGAGAAAAGGTTCTCGTAAAGAACATCCTTGGTAGGTGCATTAAGAGTAATGTTTGCAGTCGATTTTATACTTGTGCTTGTACCTAAAGCAGCTGTAACTGTTACATCTTTGGTTGAACCCGATGTAATGTTTGAAATAGCAGCACTGGTTGCAGTAACACCCGTAAGTGCACCGTTGCTCTGAGATATGGTAACACCGTTAGTAGCAGGAATTGTGTACGAAACATTACTCTGAGGCCAGGTTACACCGTACTGATCTTTCCAGGAAGCCTTGGTTGACCATGAGACAGTTCTGGAACCGTATGCGGGAACCTGAACAGAAGTGCCGCTCATTGTAGAGGAAGCAGTCCATGAGGGATTTTCCCATACTCCGACGGGACTCCAACTACCTAATGTTGTACCCATTTTCCATTCGATGGTCTGATTATCCTGCACTGTGTACGCATCATTAAAAATGGTTTTTTCACCGATTTTAATGACTCTTACACTCGTCTTATCTGTACCCCAACCATAGTTTGCAACTGTAACAGCAATTCTAACCGGGAAACCGGGAATGGTGTCTGTATAAGTCGGATTAGCATCCTTATCTCTTGTTAATGAGCTAACAAGAATATGCTCTATCTCAGTTGAACCCAATGTACCGTCCGAATTGACCTCATAGTAATAAACCTTAATATTACCGCCATTATTTAACTTGGTTGTATTATAAACCGTGACTGATAAAGGATACTCTACAGCCGATGCAGCACTCGCCTTTTCAGGTGCTACCCACACCCATGCCGACATAAGCATAAGCACTGTCAGAAATACTGATAAGGTTTTCTTTGCGTAAGTTAAATGTTTCTTTTTCATATTTTTATTTATCCCCCTTATGAGATATTTGAAACGGCTGCTGAGGTTTTTGTGTTACTCCCTCAGAGAGGCAGCTGTCATTTTGAACGAAGTGAAAAATCTTTTAAGTTTAAGATCCTTCGCTACGCTCAGGATGACACCTTCAAAAAAAGGTTCATCACCGTTCAGAAGCGTTTCAGATTTTTTCGGGTTTCCCCGAGGTTTAAACATAGATGAAAGCCGATAAAAATGCTCCGAGCACAACTGACCTCCCTGTGCTTTTACCGGAGATTTTTTATCCTTTTTCATGGTAAAAGGGTACAATAACCCCTATAATTACACATACTCATTATAATGCAATCGAAGGATAAAATCAATATGCTTTTAACAAAATATTAAAAATTCAAATAAAAAATTCAGGTTACATTTTTGTGCATTTTGTATACGGGTTTTTATTCATATAATCATCCTTTAGCTTTTTATTTTTCAGCTCGGATATAAAAAGCTCCCCTCATTGAGGAGAGCTTTTGTTTTTAAAAAACATGGCTTTTTATTTCTTTTCGTACTTTTCCATAAATCTTTCACCGCAGCCGTATTGCTCGTAAACATAATCAATATCCTTGTCGCCTCGGCCGGAAAGGGTAACGAGGATTGAGCCGGACTTGTGCTCCTTTGCATATTTGATGGCATAAGCCACAGCATGAGAGGATTCGATAGCGGGGATGATACCCTCATATCTTGAAAGAAGGAAGAAAGCCTCCATAGCCTCCTCGTCTGAGATGGTGTCATACTGCACTCTGCCCATATCGCGAAGATTTGCATGCTCGGGACCTACACCGGGATAATCGAGACCGCTTGCGATGGAATAAACGGGAAGGGGCTCGCCGTTTTCGTCCTGAAGAAGATAGCTTTCAAAGCCGTGAAGTCTGCCCTTTGTGCCGAAGGCCATTGTTGCGGCGTGGTCACCTACCTTTTCACCTCTGCCGAGAGGCTCAACACCGATAATTTCAACGGGGTCACCAAGGAAAGGAACAAAGGTACCTATTGAATTTGAACCGCCGCCCACACAAGCGCAGACAGCATCGGGATGGTGGCCTGTCATTTCGAGGAACTGCTCTCTTGCCTCAATACCGATAATAGCCTGGAAGTCTCTTACCATTTTCGGGAAGGGATGGGGGCCGAGAGCTGAGCCGATACAGTAAATTGCGTGGTCATATTCCTTGAGATATGCTTCAAAGGCTGCGTCAACAGCTTCCTTAAGAGTTTTGAGTCCGTGAGTTACGGGAATGACATTTGCACCGAGCATTTTCATTCTTATTACATTTGGGTGCTGCTTTGCAATATCAACCTCACCCATATAAATGTCACATTCCATACCGAAGTATGCCGCTGCCGTAGCAAGAGCAACACCGTGCTGACCTGCACCGGTTTCAGCGATAAGCTTTTTCTTGCCCATATATTTTGCAAGAAGTCCTTCACCCATACAGTGGTTGAGCTTATGGGCGCCGGTGTGGTTAAGGTCTTCACGCTTAAGATAAATCTGGCAATTGCCGAAAAGCTTTGAAAGTCTTTCGCAATGGTAAACAGGTGTAGGTCTGCCCTGGAATTCCTTTCTGATTCTGCGAAGCTCGGAAATGAACTGTGCTGACTGGCAGATTGCTTCATAAGCGTCGTCTGCTTCCTTGAAGGCAGGCTCAAGCTCGGGAGGAAGAAATGCTCCGCCGTGAGCTCCGAAATAGCCGTTTTTATCAGGATACTGTTTGAGGTAATTGTCGAAATCCTTATAGTTTGTATTCATTTGAAATTCTCCTTATATATATAATTGTATAGCAATTTTATTAATCAGACAGCTTTGCAGCTACGCCATCGTACACCTGAAAAATACATATAAATCACTCATCCTTTGGTATAAATTTTCCATCGGCAGCTTTTTATAAAATAAAAAACTTCTGCTCCACAAAGGAACAGAAGTCTGTTGCCACCTTAATGGTTTTTCACGTACTGACATACGCTCTCAATATAACGGTAGAGTTTCCGTCGGCACCTACTGCTTTTTTCGGAGCCGCCCTCACAAGTCCATTCACATTACCTTCCCCTGCCGCCTTCCACCGTCTGCGGCTCTCTGTAAGATTCGGATAATGCTACTACTCTTGCTCATCGGTTTGAATTATTATGTGAAAATGATATATCAGTTTTCTCTGTTTGTCAATAGCTTTAATAAAATTTCATCAGGTAAAATTTTACATTACAACTGAATCGAGAACCGCAATAGCCTCCGCATACTCAGCAAAATCCTTTTTCTGGTTGCGGCTTCGCAGCTGATTCCATTTCTCTTTTATGTCATTCCAGTCAAAGCCATTTTCTTCTTCGGCTGCAGGCTCTGCAGCCTTGACAGCCTCTACCTCTGCTTCCTCAGCACCGATAGCATCAAAGGCAGTTTTAACGGCAAGGATGAATTCATCCTTTGAATATATGACGGTCTTTTCCACCTTGAGCTTATGTGCAAGCTCTTCAAGCTCATAAATTGCATCAGCACCGTACTGCTGCACCATCTGGTCAAAGACCTCGGGAGTGAAATAGTAAATATTGCCCGACAAATGACCGAAGGCCTTTCTGGTGTCAAGATAACCGAGCTGTATCCTTCTGTCCACCATCGGACCGCTGAAATCAAAGGAAGGTCCCAGATCTTCAAGGTCATAAGGGCGTATATATACCACCTGAGAATTATTGAAATTCAGATTGTGTGCGACACCCTTTATGTTGGATATATCAATAACGATAAGCTGATTATATCCTCTCTTTTTAAGCGTCATAACGGGTGTATTGTCATAAACACCGCCATCAAGGAACTTTTCACCCTCGGGACCTATATTTGTCGCAAGAGGAATATTCGATGAAGCAAGAAGATAATCCACAAGCTCGCCCTGAGGAATATCGTCAACAAAAATTTCCAGAGGTGTAGCACTCTGAGAAAGATGCACCGTAACAATGCCGAGAGGAATTTTCTTTTTTCTTACCTTATCCTCATCAATATATGCTCTTATATATTCCTCAGCAGGCGAAGCATCAAAGCCGCCGTTTTTCAGAAATTCCCTGAAAAGAATACTCCAGTTTTTCTTGCTGAAAAGATTTTCAGGATCAACAAGCTCCGTTTCGATTCTTATACCCTTTTTAACTGAAACATTGTGCCAAAACTCAACCGCCTTGTTCATATCTCCCGCAGCAATGAGAGCTCCGTTTATGGAGCCGATTGAGACACCGGCAATTGCATCGAAAGATATATGCATTTCACGAAGTGCCTTCCATGCACCGATCTGATAAGCACCCTTGCCTCCGCCGCCCGCCAGAACAAGACCGTATTTTTTGAAAATCATAGTAACACCGCCTCAATATAATAAATCTGCAATTATACTGTTTGAAAGAAGAAAGCCTTCTTTTGTAAGATGAATTCTTTCTCCCTCTATTTTAATAAAACCGTTTTTTTCATATTTTTTCGCTTTTTCAAACAAAGAAGCGTCAATTTCTTTGCCGTATCTTTCGCGGAAAGCTTTTCCGTCAAGTCCCTCTTTAAGCCTTAAAGCGAGCATTATATATTCCTCTTCGCTTCCTCCCTCGCCGTCAAAGACAGGCTCTTTTCCTGAAATAAAATCCTCAAAGGAGCGTGAATGATAAAACCTCTTTCCTTTATAAAAGGAATGCGCCGAAGGTCCTATGCCTATATATTCCTCACATTGCCAATACCTTGTGTTGTGTCTGCTGCGAAAGCCTTCAAGTGCGAAATTCGAAATTTCATAATGGACAAAGCCTTCTTCTTCAAGTCTTTGCGAAGTATGAAGATACATATCTGCAACCGTATCCTCATCGGCAAGACAGAGCCTTTCTTCGTCTCTTTCAAAGGGTGTCCCCTTTTCTATTTTAAGCATATAGGCACTGATGTGCTTAACTCCAAGAGAAAGAATATAATCTATGCTTTCATCAAGACTATTCATATTCTGATAAGGCACACCGAGCATGAGGTCCAGAGAAATATTATCTATGCCCTCATTTTTGAAAAGACTTACCGCTCTTTTTATATCCTCTTTTCTCGAGGGTCTGCCGAGCAGTTGCCTTTCCTTTTCAACTGCCGACTGCATTCCCATTGAAACACGGTTTACCCCCGCCCTTTTCAGCTCACGGACAAAATCAACATCCGTTGAAGAAGGGTTACACTCGACTGTTATCTCTGCATCCTTTTTTAAGTCAAAGCCTTCCCTTATGTATTTTATTATCCTTTCTATTCTTTCACCGCCGAAAACCGAGGGTGTACCGCCACCGAAATAAAGGGTATCAACCTCTGTTTTTTTATCGGCATAGCCTTTTAAAGATAAAAGGACAGCCTCTAGATAGCTGTCCTTTTGTTTTTCGTCACCTTTAAAGGAATAGAAATCACAGTAAGGACATTTTGTTTTACAAAAGGGAATATGAATATATATTCCTGTCATACTGTTAACCGTTGTCGTCAAGCTTGAGAACAGCCATAAAGGCCTCCTGCGGCACTTCAACAGTACCAAACTGACGCATACGTTTTTTACCTTCCTTCTGTTTTTCAAGAAGCTTTTTCTTTCTTGTAATGTCACCGCCGTAGCACTTTGCAAGAACATCCTTTCTCATAGCCTTGACAGTCTCACGGGCAATAACCTTGCTGCCGATGGCAACCTGGATGGGGATTTCGAACATCTGTCTCGGAATATGCTCCTTAAGCTTTTCGGCAATTTTCCTGGCACGGGACATAGCCTTTTCCGAATGAATAATAAAGGAAAGAGCATCAATAATATCACCGTTGAGAAGCACATCGACCTTCTGAAGAGATGAACGTCTGTATTCGAAAATCTCATAATCAAAGGAAGCATAGCCTCTTGTTCTCGATTTGAGTGCGTCAAAGAAGTCATAAATGATTTCATTGAGAGGAAGCTCATAATGAATATCCACTCGGTCGGGAGTGATGTATTTCATATCCTTGAAAATGCCTCGTCTGTCCTGGCAAAGATCCATAATTGAGCCGACATAATCAGCGGGAGAATAAATATGTGCGTTTGTAATAGGCTCCTCACAAAAGTCGATATTGGCCTGCTCGGGATAATGAGTGGGGTTGTCAATTTCGACTACCGCTCCGTCAGTAAGATGTATTTTGTACACGACGGAGGGAACAGTTGTAACAAGATCAAGATTATACTCTCTTTCCAGTCTTTCCTGAACGATTTCAAGATGAAGAAGACCGAGGAAGCCGCAGCGGAAGCCGAAGCCGAGAGCTCCTGAGGTTTCGGGCTCATAGGAAAGTGAAGCATCGTTAAGCTGCAGCTTTTCAAGAGCATCACGGAGCGCTTCGTAGTCTGCTCCGTCAGCGGGATAAACACCGCAATAAACCATAGGATTAACCTTTCTGTAACCGGGAAGAGGTTCAGAAGCAGCATTCTGCACCTTAGTAACAGTATCACCGACCTTAGCATCACGAACTGTCTTGATGGATGCGGTAATATAACCAACCTCTCCTGAGGAAAGCTCCTTGCAGGGCTCAAGTCCCGTAGCTCTCATATAGCCGACCTCAACGACATTGAATTCGGCACCCGTAGCCATCATACGCATAGTCTCGCCGGCTCTGAGGGCACCCTGCATAACACGCACATAAACAATAACGCCCTTATAATTATCATAAACAGAGTCAAATATAAGAGCCTTGAGAGGTGCTTTATCGTCACAGTCAGAGGGAGCAGGAATATCAGAAACAATTTTCTCCAATACCTCTTCCACATTTTCACCTGTCTTTGCCGAAACTCTGGGCGCACTCATACAGTCAAGACCGATAACCTCCTCAACCTCAGCGGCAACTCTGTCCGGCTCGGCTGCGGGAAGGTCAATTTTATTGATTACGGGTACAAGCTCAAGATCGTGGTCAAGAGCAAGATAAGTGTTTGCAAGAGTCTGTGCCTCAATACCCTGGGATGCATCGATGATAAGAACTGCACCCTCACAAGCAGCAAGAGAACGTGAAACCTCATAGTTGAAGTCAACGTGGCCCGGAGTATCAATAAGGTTGAGCTCATATTCCTCGCCGTCCTTTGCTTTGTAATTAAGCTTTACGGCGTGGGCCTTTATTGTAATGCCTCTTTCTCTTTCAAGTTCCATATCGTCAAGAAGCTGAGCAGACATATCTCTTTTGGCAACAGAGTCCGTTATCTCAAGGAGTCTGTCGGCAAGTGTGCTTTTACCATGGTCAATATGAGCGATGATAGAAAAATTTCTTATGTTTTCTTTTTTAGAAGCCAAAATATCACCTCGTAAGGGGTAAATTTAATATAACAATTTATTTTAGCATAAAATATAAAATTTGGCAATAGTTTTAAAAACTAAAAACCGCTGTACGGACTGTACAACGGCTTTAGTTGATTTACTGTGCTGCTGATGTGGAAGCAGCTGTTGTTGCATTGGGGTCTGTGCCTGTAATCTTTGTTGATTCGGGTGAGATAATACCGATATAGCTCTTTCCGGGGTTAACCTGTAAGGGAGCTCCCGTACTGTCAAAAACCTGGATTGTTTCGCCCTCTGCAGGCTTTGTCCAAGTAATTCTCTGACTCTTACCCATAGAAATATAATAACCGTTACCGCCCTTGAGCTCAACCTTCATAAGATAACCGTCCGTATGAGGATTAACATTTGTTTCAAGAACAAAAACATTTGTATAATTAAGCTGCTCACCTGCAACGCTGTCCATATGAGCTGAGCCGTTATGCTGTTTGTAATACACCTTCTTTTCAGCGTCATAGGTGAAGGTGCTGAAATAGGAGTTTGAGAAGCTGAGCTTTACCTTATCGCAATATTTATCACCGGAAGCCACAGCCTGGCCCTCCTCGCGGAAATTGAAGACAGGCACATCTCTGCCTTCTTTATAGTCAGTTCTTACATTGTACTTATCAAAAACAGCGGGAATATTTTCACCCTTTACATATGCTGTATGCTCTTTACTGTATTTTTTAAGTCTTGCTGCATCTCTGCCGAAAAGGTCAGTGATATAATTTGCAGCACCGTCAAAATATTCATTTCCGAGTCTTTTAAGTGTAGGTGTACCGAAGGTCGGGTTACTGCCGAAGCAGATGTAAACCGCATCAAGACCGTAAGCAAGAATCGGGAAATAATAACGGCAGGATCTTACGGAGCAGACATTGGGCACTTTGGTGTAATCACCGAAGACTGCCATCATACGTGTGATGCCGCCCTCAACGATAACCTCAAACATAATATCAGCCTTGCTTACACCGTACTGAGGAAGTGCAGCACGGATATTATTTATCATAATAGCAACGGGGCGCTTGCCGTAAGCCTTTTCGCTGAGAGTGGCAAGACCTGTCAGCCTATTGATTTTTCTTGTATCAACGGGAGGCTCTGTCGTGGTAACCTCTGTTGTAGTAACGGGTGCTGTGGTTTCTTCTTCTTTGTCACCGCCGCAGGCAGTAAGACCGAAAAGCATTATCACGGCAAGTAAAAGTGAAATAGTTCTTTTTAAGACAGTTTTATTTTTCATTTTATCTTTCTCCTTTAAACTGCTTATTTTTACATAGTATACCACTATCACTTGATAATTTCAACCAAAAACATACAAAATATACAAAAAAATTACAAAAAACAGAAGAGCAAAAGCTCTCCTGTTTTACAAAATATCACACATTAACATACTTGACATAACAAACCTTCATTTTTTTTAGGCCTGATTTTTTAACTGCAGACTTCCAACTTTTTGCGGCAATACTGTTTTTGGCAACGAATCTGATGCCCTCAGCAGTTTTGCCGAATGCTTTTTTTCCGATTGCAGGGGCCTTCTTTTTGCTGTTCACGCTGTTGACTACACATCACCCATCCCCTCTCTTGATTTTTCCGCGCAATAAGTGTATAATTATTACACAAAAACGGAAAGGATGCTTATTATGCCTCACGAAATAAAAACTACACTCACGGTTCTGGCTGTTATTGCGGCTGTTCTTCTTGTTGCCTGGATAGGTCTCGGCCTTCTGTTTTTCTTCATCGCTTTAGGCAACAAAAAAAGACCTGACATAACTGTTCCCTGTAAGGGCAGTCTTTTCGAAAGAAATGCCTCTAATCCCACTCTTATCAAGGGCTATAAATGGTATGACAATACATACCACCAGGAGGTTATTATCAAAAACCGAAAGGGCGAAAACCTTCACGGTGTGGAATTCCGCAACCCTTCCAACAGCAATGTATGGGCAGTTGTCCTTCACGGCTGGACAAACGTAAACCGTGAAATGTCCGTTTACGGTATGGAATATTACAAAAGAGGCTTCAATGTTCTTCTTCCCGACCTGCGTGGTCATAATAACAGCGAGCATAAGTTTGTAACAATGGGCTGGATGGACAGACTTGATGTAGTAGATTGGATAAACAGTATCGTCAAGGAAAATCCCAAGGCAAAAATTATCATTCACGGAACTTCTATGGGCGGTGCTACAACTATGATGACAACAGGTGAAAAGCTTCCCGAAAACGTTATGCTTGCCGTTGAAGATTGCGGCTATGCAAATGTCAAAGAAATTTTTACTGACCGCTGTAAAAGAAAATATAAGCTTCCCCCAAAGCTTGTTATGCCTCCCGCTGCTCTTATCTGCCGCTTACTGAATGGCTTCAACTGGTCTAAGGCCTCCAGCATTGAACAGCTGAAAAAATCAAAAACGCCTACGCTCTTCATTCACGGTGACAAGGATGATTTCGTGCTGATTTCTAATCTCGATCCTGTTTACAATGCCTGTGCCGCTGAAAAAGAAAAGCATATAATCAGAGGTGCAGAGCATGCGGTTTCCGCCTTCTGGTTCCCTGAAGAATATTGGGAAACAGTTGACAGGTTCCTTGAAAAGCATCTTTACAGCAAAATTGCAAACTGAATAACAAAACGGAGAGTAAAACTACTCTCCGTTTTGTTTTGTTTTCTTTTTTTAATCAATCCGGATATCCGTTGGGATTCTGGCTCTGCCATCTCCAGGAATCGGCACACATTTCGTCAATTCCTCTTTCAGCCTTCCATCCGAGCTCTGCATAGGCCTTGGAAGGATCAGAATAGCATACAGCCACGTCACCGGGACGGCGGTCAACGATTTTATAGTTAATCTTTACACCGCTTGCTTTTTCAAATGCCTTTACAACATCAAGAACACTGTAGCCTGTACCGGTACCAAGATTGTAAACATCAAGTCCGTTTTTGCCGAGAACTCTCTGTAAAGCCTTTACATGACCCGCTGCAAGGTCAACAACATGAATATAGTCTCTTACGCCTGTGCCGTCGTGAGTATCGTAATCGTCACCGAAAACGCTCAGACATTCACGCTTACCGATTGCAACTTGTGTGATAAAGGGCATAAGGTTGTTGGGAATACCGTTGGGATCCTCACCGATTCGACCGCTTTCATGAGCTCCGATAGGATTGAAATAGCGAAGCAGACAAACTGACCATTCCTTATCGGATTTGAAAAGGTCAGAAAGGATAATTTCAATCATAAACTTTGTTGTACCGTAAGGATTTGTGGTACCGCCTGTAGGCATTGACTCCTTGAGAGGAGAAACATTGTTCATACCGTAAACGGTTGCAGAAGAGCTGAAAACAATCTTTTTACAGCCATTCTTTCTCATAACGTCACAAAGCACAAGGGTACCTGTAACATTATTGTCATAATACTCAAGAGGCTTCTGGCAGCTTTCTCCGACAGCCTTAAGACCTGCAAAATGGATTACAGCATCGATTTTTTCAGCCTTAAAAATTTCATCAAGACCTTTTTCATCTCTTATGTCGCATTCATAGAATGTGACGGGCTTACCGCTGAGGTCCGCTGTTCTTTTAAGAGCTTCTCTTTTGCTGTTATAAAAATTATCCACAACAACAACATCGTAGCCTGCTTTGATAAGTTCAATACATGTGTGTGAGCCGATATATCCGGCACCGCCTGTAACAAGAATTGACATATTCATTCACCTCGTTTATAATATATAAAAAATTACCTTTTGATTATACAATAAAAAATTCTAACTTTCAATAGTTTTTAATACAAGGAGATTCAAATTATGGAAAATTTATCGGACATTTCCGTCATAAAAAGAGTAATGGAAAGGCATGGCTTCAACTTTTCCAAAGCCCTGGGACAAAACTTTCTTATTAATCCTACAGTCTGCCCCCGTATGGCAGAAATGTGCGGTGCTGATGAAAACACAGGTGTCATTGAAGTCGGTGCAGGCGTAGGTGTTCTTACTGCTGAGCTTGCAAAGAGAGCAAAAAAGGTTGTCTGTATTGAGCTTGATACTAGACTGCTTCCCGTTCTTGACGAAACGCTCGCTGACTTTGATAACATCGAAATAATCAACGCCGATGTTATGAAAACCGATCTCAAAGCTCTCATCGAAGAAAAATTTCAAGGTATGAAGGTTGTTGTCTGCGCAAATCTTCCGTACTATATCACATCCCCCGTCATAACTCTCCTTCTGGAAAGCAAGCTTCCCATTGAAGCGGTTACGGTTATGATACAGAAGGAAGCTGCAGACAGACTCTGCACACCCGTAGGCTCAAGAGATTCGGGTGCAATAACCGTATGTACAAATTATTATTCTGTTCCTGAGCATCTTTTCAATGTTTCAAGAGGCTCCTTTATGCCCGCTCCGAATGTTGACAGCACCGTAATAAGACTCAATATCAGAAAAGAGCCGGCAGTAACCGTAAGCGATGAAAAGAATTTTTTCAGAATGGTAAAGGCCGCCTTTGCGCAAAGAAGAAAAACAGCTGTAAATTCCATCGCAAGCGGTATGTCGTTACCGAAGGAGGCCGTAGCAGAAGCAATCGTCGCCGCAGGGCTCGATGTTAATGTGAGAGCTGAAAAGCTTTCAATGGAAAACCTGGCAGATATCTGTGAAAACCTTTAAATATTAGCACATAGATAACCAAACGGGCAGGATAGATTATCCTGCTCTTTTTTCAGCCTGCGCATCCCGATATGAGCAAAAATGTATAAAACAAGCCGATTTTTCGTAAAGTAAATTCCTTTACATCCAAATCGATACTGTAAAGTTTTTTTCTTTACTATGTGGAAAACACGGTTAAATATGTTAAAAGGCACGGAAAATTTAACATCCGTACCTTTAAAATGGACTTTAAAGTGTGAAAAGTTGTAAAGTTTTCAACTTTACTGACAGAGTTTTCCACATTTTTGTTGAAAAATAATGAGGATTATTCATTATTCACTTTTTTTGCATATACAAAAGGGTGAATTAATATTCTCTGGCTATTCTTGCAAAGCGATAGTCATTTTCATAGCTGATAGTACCCGAAGAACGATAAATGCTCAGCACAAGACCAATGGCTAAATATACACAGACTGTTGATGAACCGCCTGCACTTATAAAGGGAAGCGTGATACCGATAACGGGAAGAAGACGGGTACACATACCGATATTGATAACAGCCTGAGCAATGAGCATAAAGGCTACGCCGTAGCACATCATTTCCGCCGCAAAATTATTTGCACGTCTGCCGACAGCAACAACTCTGATTGCAAGCAGAAGGAAAAAACTCAAAAGAATAAGTGCACCGATGAAACCCAGCTCCTCACAAATAGCAGAAAAAATCATATCATTCTGTTTTTCCGGTAAGAGAGTGCTCTGGGTAAGCTTACCCTTATATAACCCCATACCAAGAAAGCCGCCGTTCTGTATTGCCTTGAGAGCCTGGCTTTGCTGATAAATTTCAGTCGGATAAGCTTCGGGATTAAAAAGAGCAAGAATTCGGTTTCTTTGAATATTATCAAAAACCTTAAGCCAGATAACCGGTGAAGCGGCAGCAATCAGAAGTCCGCCTGCCGGAAAATAAATCCAATGGACACCTGAAACGAGCATCATACCGATGAACATCAGACCGAATATGAGCGCCGATCCCATATCACCCGTCGCAACAACGAGAACCATAGGAATCATTGCGTGAACGCAAAGAAAGAAAACTGTCTTGAGTGAGGAAATATCATTTTTTACCTTACTTAAATGAAAAGAAAAAGTAACAATAAAACCTATCTTGACTATCTCCGACGGCTGAAAGTAAAGACTTCCCGGAAGCTTCAGCCAGGAAATAGCATCACTTCTCGCATCGGGAGAAACACCGAAAACAAAAAGAGAAAGCATAAGACCGATACCGACTATACCTATCAAAGGCCATAGCTTGAGGATTATATCATAGTCAATAGCCGAAATTATAAATGCCGCCACTATTCCGAGACAAAAAGCAAGTATCATAACTCTCGTATCTCGGGAAATATATGTTCCCGCCTCCGCATCAAAGGTAGCACTGCTTACGGCTACGGTGCCGAATACGGAAAGTGCCGCACAAAGGAAAACAGTTATCAGGTCTGTTCCTTTTAAAAAATTTTTTATTGCTTTAACCATCGGCGTTCACCTTCTTTGCCTTCAGCTCCCTTTCAGCCTGAGGCAGACGAAGATAAGCAGGCATAAGCTCTGCACCGTCGAGAAGCTTTTCTTCGCTGTAATTCCTTTCAGCGGCAAAGGCAACGGAAGAGCCTCTCTGATAAACACAGGATGCACCTGCTTTTTTATAGCCCAAAGCCTTATGGCAAATTTCTGCACCGTCACCGACAAAGATGATTTCACCGTCATATTCCTTAAGAATTTCACCAAGGTCGTCTATTTTAAGTGCTGAGTCCTCCATAAGTCTTGATACCGTACCGCCATCATTCAAAAAAACAGCACAGTAAACCTGCTGACATCTCGCATCCATAACGGAAACGGCTATGCAGTCCCTGTCGGAAAGATTATAGGCAAGAGCCTCAAGAGTTGAAACGGGCATCGCCTTTTTATCAAGACCGTCGCAAAGCCCCTTCACCGCCGCAACACCGATTCTCACTCCCGTAAAGGAGCCGGGGCCCACGCTGCAGGCAAAAAAATCAATATCAGACAGCTGGATTTCTGCGTTTTTAAGGGTACTGTCAATCATCGGAAGAAGGGTACGGGAATGGGTAAGACCGGTGTTAACGGAGCTTTCACTTAAAACCTTGCCATTTTCTGTAACAGCCACCGAGGCACAGACAGCACTTGTGTCAATTGCTAAAATCTTCATCACTTTCCACTCCTTCCACAGTTATAATTCTGCTGTTTTCTTCTTCGTACTTTTCTATAGTAACTCTGACCGTTGCTTCTGGCAGAGCATTTTCGATATTTTCACTCCACTCCACAGCTAAAATGGCACCCATGTCAAGGTAATCGAAAAAGCCGCTGGAGTAAAGGTCGTCCCAGCTCTCAACCTTATACATATCGAAATGCACCAATGGCGGATTCCCGCCGTAATCGTTGACAATGGCAAAGGTTGGACTTGAGACATTGCAATTGATTCCGAGTCCCTTTGCAAGTCCGCGTGTGAAGGCTGTTTTACCCATACCGAGGCCGCCGAAAAAGGCTACTACATTGCCGCCCTTCAAGTGCTTTGCTATTTCGGAAGCAAAGTTCTCTGTTTCTTCTGTGCTGCGGGTTATACGGGTAATCACGCTTTCACCTTCTTTACGAAAATAGTTTACATAATATAATAACACGAATAACAGGCAAGGTCAAGATTAGACGGGACAAATTACATATCTTAAGGTTTTCTTACACTGCAGCCGTTTATATTGAAAAATCTCCCCTTATCCGTTATAATACAAATATAAAGGAGCTGATTGATATATGAAAAAAGAAAAAGTAAAGAAAGCGTCTGCAATAATTCTCTTTACCGTAGCTTACGGCTTTTCGACCTTCTTCTTAGTTATGCTTTCAGAGTTCGAGCCCAACGTTTCGGTATTTTTTCTTTTCACCGCCATAGTATATCTGATTGAAACCCTTATTTCAAAGCGTATCGGCATTAAGCCTTACACTTTTTTCTTCTGCGTTTTAGCCGTAACCCTGACTACCCTTGCTTTCGAATTGACTTATTATACCGGTTACTTCGACTTTCTTAAGTGTATTCTTCTTCTCAGTGCCTTAAGGGCAGGATTTTTACTTGTTGATTTCATAAGATTAAAAAAATATAAGCTGATTCCGCTGTCTGTTGCTATTTGCATAACCTTCGCCTTATTATCAGCAAACACAAACACTTTGCGCCGCAAATACGAAGACCTTATCATCGGAATTGCAGACCGTACCTCCTCCTGGGACTCAATCAATCAGATAATCGAAAAGCAGGATGGATGGGAGAAAATCGTTAACGAGTCACCCTTTACACTTGGAGAAATAGACGAGAGAGCCTATTCTGACGGTTTGATTATTCATTACAGTGATAACGCCACATATCCTTCCATAGACGGCTCAACAGTGTGTGTACCTATGGCTGTTGAGTTCGCCCGACAGCATCTCGGATTTGATGATAATAACAGCCGTAACTTTGTAAGGTTTTCCACTACCCATTATGCCTATGAAAATCTCATTACAAATAATACTGACAATTATGGCAATTTTACATATAACGAAGAGTACCTCGTAGAATACAAAACAAACTCAGTTGACCTTGTTATAGCAACACACCCATCGAAGGATGAACTGAAAATGGCGGAGGATGCAGGGATTGAATTAGTTATGGAGCCTGTATGCTACGATGCATTCGTTTTTATCACCCACAAGGACAATCCCGTAGAAAGCCTTACGGCACAGCAGGTAAAGGATATCTATTCGGGAAAGATTAAAAACTGGAAGGATGTGGGAGGCAATGACGAAAAAATAAGAGCCTTCCAAAGAGAGAAAAATTCAGGCAGTCAGACGGCTATGGAAAGGCTCATTATGGGCGGAGCTGATATGATTGACCCGATAGAAATCAAGGTTGTCGAAGGGATGGGTGTGCTGGTGGATGCCGTGGCCGAATACGAAAATAACACGGCAAGTCTCGGCTACACCTACCGCTACTACATAGATAATCTTTATAAAAACGATGCGATAAAAACAATCGCCATTGACGGCATTCATCCTACCGATGAAAATATAAGAAACAAAACCTATCCCTACACCACTAATTACTACGGTGTTATCAGAAAAGAAGACGAAAACGGCATAGGAGGGAATTTCCTCAGATGGATTTTATCCGATGAGGGACAAAGATGCGTCGGTCAGGCGGGATATATAACAATGAAATAATCAATCATTAAAAAAGTGCTGTAAAAACTTTTGTTTTCACAGCACTTTTTATATCTATTATTTACATTCGGTTATGCTTATAACCTTTTTTAAATCCTTTAAATCTGTTTCATCGTCCGCGGCTACGGATGCAACGGCAAAAACGAACATCATAACTGTCGCTAAAAGAAGCGATACTATTCTTCCGGGCTTTCTCATTTTACACCTCCTCCTTGTATTGTCATATATGATAATACTCTTTTTTTCTTAACGGTCAATAGAACTATGTAATTATTAACTTATTATTTATCTTTTCTCAACAAAATAAATTTAATTTTTTTAACTTTTCTCCCATAAACTTCCTCAAACTTCTTGCAAATCTCTTTATATTATAGTATACTAGTTAAGTATGTAAATTGGTATCGTGTTTTTTATGGTACCTAAAAAATCAACGGAGGATTGAACTATGGCAGAAATCGAAAAAAGCAACAGTTTTATCGATATGGAACATGAAGTTTTGAAGTTCTGGGAAGATAACGATTGCTACAATAAGCGTAAAGAAAAAAATAAAGACAAACCCCGCTTCCGTTTCATCGACGGACCTATCACAGCGAATAACCCTATGGGTATCCACCACGCATGGGGACGTACCCTCAAGGATACCTTCATCAGATATAAGTCAATGCAGGGATACTCCTGCCGCTGTCAGAACGGCTTTGACAGCCAGGGCCTCTGGGTTGAGGTAGGCGTTGAAAAGGACCTCGGTCTTCAGACAAAGAAGGATATCGAAAATTACGGTATCGGTGATTTCACCCGTAAATGCGTTGAAAGAGTTGACCACTTCTCAGGCATCATCGCCGAGCAGTCAAAGAGACTCGGTCAGTGGATGCAGTGGGATAACTCCTACTACACAAACACAGACCTCAACATCACCAGCATCTGGCACTTCCTCAAGACCTGCGACGAAAACGGCTGGATCAAGAGAGAATACAAGCCTATGCCCTGGTGTCCCCGCTGCGGTACTTCTCTTTCAGAGCATGAAATGACCGGTTCTTACAAAACCATAACTCATAACTCTGTTTTCTTCAAGCTCCCCGTGGAAGGCACAGACAGCAAGATCGTTGTCTGGACAACCACTCCCTGGACTCTTTCTTCAAACGTTGCTCTGGCAGTTAATCCCGAAATCGACTATGTTGAAGTAAAGGTAAAGAGCGACGAAAAGACTCTCATCCTTGCTAAGAACGCCATCAAATATCTTGGCGAAGACAAGCTTGAGGTTCTCCGTATGTTCAAGGGTGACGAGCTTGTAGGCAAAAAATATGACACCTGCTTCCCCGAGCTTGAGGCTCAGCAGGGCTTCGAGCATAAAATCGTTGCATGGGAAGATGTTGACGCTGAAGAAGGTACCGGCGTTGTTCACATCGCTCCCGGCTGCGGTGCAGAAGATAACGAGCTCGGTAAGAGATTAGGCCTTCCCGAAATTATGCCCGTTGACGATATGGGTATCTTCCTCAAGGGCTTCGGCTTCTTCTCAGGTAAAAACTCAAAAGAAATCGCTGACGAGGTGTTTGACGAGCTTAAAAAGAGAGACAAGCTTTATCTCGTAAAGCCCCACGAGCACTCCTACCCCGTATGCTGGAGATGTAAGGAAGAGCTTATCTACCGTCTTGTTCCCTCCTGGTTCATCCGTACAGAAGAGCTCAAGCCCCGTCTTATCAGAAACGCTATGAGCGTTAAGTGGGAGCCCGAATCAAACGGCAAGAGAATGCTTGATTGGCTCAATAATATGGGTGACTGGAACATTTCCCGTAAGCGTTATTACGGTATGCCCCTCCCCTTCTATGTATGTGAGGACTGCGGTAACGTTCACGTTGTGGGCAGCCTTGCAGAGCTTAAAGAATTAGCAGTTGATCCCGCAAAGGTTGATGCTCTTCCCGAGCTTCACCGTCCCTGGATTGACGAAGTAGAAATCAAATGTCCCAAGTGTGGCAAAAATGTAAAGAGAATCACCGATGTCGGTGACGTATGGCTCGATGCAGGTATCGTTCCCTTCTCAACCACAGGCTATTTCACTGATAAGGAAGAATGGAAAAAGAACTTCCCCGCTGAATGGGTTGTTGAAATGCGTGAGCAGGTTCGTCTCTGGTTCTATTCACTTCTCTTTATGAGTACCGTACTCGAAGACAGAGCTCCCTATGAAAGAGTTCTCTGCCACTCAAGCGTTGTTCAGGAAAGCGGCGAGAAATTCTCAAAGACCGGCTTTATGATCCGCTTTGACGAAGCAGCAGAAAAAATCGGTGCAGATACCGTCCGTTATCTCTATGCAGGCGGCCCCGTTGCCAACGATGTCCGCTTCGGCTTCAACCTCGGTGACGAGGCAAGAAGAAAGCTCCTCGGCTTCTGGAATATTTACACCTTCTTTGAAACCTATGCCCGTATCGATAAGCCTAACTTTGAAGGCTATACACCCGATAAGAGCAAGATGACAGTAACCGATAAATGGCTTGTTGTAAGAACAAACGACTTCATCAAAAAGGCTACTGCCCAGATGGATGACTACAAGGCTTACAACGTTATCAAGGACTTTGAAATTTTTGTTGACGATATTTCCAACTGGTACATCAGAACTAACCGCCGCCGTTTCTGGAAAACAGGTGACGAAAGCGATAAGATGATTGCTTACTGGACACTCTTCAACGCTCTCAATACCTGCGTCAAGGTAATGGCTCCCATCATTCCCTTTATGACCGAAAGCATCTGGCAGAACCTTACAAGAAGAGTTCTTCCCTCAAGCGAGCTTTCCGTTCATCTCAGTGACTGGCCCACAGTTTTGGAAGGCTTCGAGGATGACGGTATCATCGCTGACACAGCCTTTGCCCGTGACGTAATCGCTGTCGCTCTCAAGCTCCGTAACGAGCATCAGATTAAAGTAAGACAGCCTCTCAGCAAGCTCTTTGTCTGCGCTGCAAGCGACAAGACAGATAAAATCAAGGTTTACGAAAAGAACATCCTCGACGAGCTTAACATCAAAGCTCTCGAATACATCACCGACAGCAGTGTTCTTGAGGATAACTACCTTATGGTTAACTTCAAGGTTGCAGGTGCAGTTCTCAAGCAGAACGTAAACAAGATGAAGCAGGCTCTCGAAGCTGCCACAAAGGAAGAAATGGCTGGATATACCGCAAAGGTTATCGCCGGCGAAAAGGTTCTCGTCAAGGGCTTTGATGAAGAATATGACGGTTCAATCTTCACCGTTATGTCAAAGACCAAGGAAGGTATCGTTTCCGCTGAAGGTCAGGACGGCACAATAATCGGTCTCGATGTTGTTCTTACCGAAGAGCTCATCAAGGAAGGTATCGTCCGTGATGTAATCCGTCAGTGTCAGCTTATCCGTAAGGAAGCAGGCTATGAGGTTGAGCAGAGAGTCGTTATGGCTATCGCTACTGAAAATGCAGATATCCTTGCAGCTCTCAAGGAAAGCAAGGACCATATGGCAAATGAGCTTCTTGCCGATGATATTCTCTTCGGCGAAGAAATTGCTGCTGACCTTACAAAAACTGCCTCAATCGGTGATGGCGAGGTTACACTCTCTGTCAAGAAGGCATAAAAGAAAAAATTCATCTCAACCCACAGTTTTTTCTGTGGGTTGATTAGCCAAAAAATAAAAATCCCTATACTATTATATATGTATTTTCGTATACTATTATATATGCATTTTATATGCTGTTTTTCATACGATTCTCTATACTATATATATAGTATTATGAAAGGAAGATAATCCGAAATGGCAAACGACAAAAAAATGGTTGAGGATATCACCTCAATGGAAGAAGACTTTGCGAAATGGTATACAGATATCGTTAAAAAAGCAGAGCTTATTGAATACACAAGTGTAAAGGGCTGTATGGTTATCCGTCCCTACGGCTATGCAATATGGGAAAACATCCAGAGAATACTCGACGGTATGTTCAAGGCAACAGGCCACGAAAACGTTTGCATGCCCATGTTCATCCCCGAATCTCTTTTACAAAAGGAAAAGGACCACGTTGAAGGCTTTGCGCCCGAGGTTGCCTGGGTAACTCACGGCGGTACAGAAAAGCTTGAAGAAAAGCTTTGTGTCCGTCCCACATCTGAAACCCTTTTCTGTGAGCATTATGCAAACATTATCCAATCTCACAGAGACCTTCCTAAGCTTTACAACCAGTGGGTAAGCGTTGTACGTTGGGAAAAGACAACCCGCCCCTTCCTTCGTTCAAGAGAATTCCTTTGGCAGGAAGGTCATACAATCCATGCCACAGCAGAGGAAGCAATCGAAGAAACAGAGAGAATGCTCAATGTTTATGCTGACTTCTGCGAAAAGTATCTTGCAATGCCCGTAATCAAGGGTAAGAAGACCGAAAGCGACAAGTTTGCCGGTGCAGTTTCCACCTATGCTATTGAAGCTCTTATGCACGACGGCAAGGCTTTACAGGCAGGTACCTCCCATTATTTCGGTGACGGCTTTGCAAAGGCCTTCGGCATCCAGTATCAGAGCAAGGAAAACAAGCTTGAATATCCACACCAGACATCATGGGGCGTTACAACCCGTCTTATCGGTGCCATCATTATGACCCACGGTGATAATAACGGTCTCGTTCTCCCCCCTGCTGTTGCTCCTATCCAGGCAGTTATCATTCCCGTTGCACAGCACAAGCCCGGTGTTCTTGAAAAGGCTGAAGAAGTAAGAAAGGCTCTCGCCGATGCAGGCATCAGAGTCAAGCTCGATGATTCAAACAACTCCGCCGGTTGGAAGTATTCCGAATATGAAATGAAGGGTGTTCCCGTAAGAATTGAGCTCGGACCCCGTGACATCGAAAACGGTCAGTGCGTAACCGTTACCCGTCATAACAGAGAAAAGGAATTCGTTTCACTTGACGGTCTTGCAGATACAATCAAGGCAAAGCTTGAGGAAGTAAACAAGGGTATCTTTGAAAAAGCTCTCGAAAACAGAGAAAAGAGAACTTATGCATGCACCACTCTCGACGAAATCACAGCCACTCTCAACGAAAAGGGTGACGGATTTATCAAGGCAATGTGGTGCGGAGACGAGGAATGTGAAGACAAAGTCAAGGAAATCACAGGCGTCGGCTCCCGTTGTATGCCCCTTCAGCAGGAAAATATCTCTGAAAAATGCGTATGCTGCGGTAAGGAAGCTAAGCATTTAGTTTACTGGGGTAAAGCATATTAATCTAAAACAGCAAAATAAAGCCGATTTTATCTCCATATTATCCAATCTAACGGATAATATGGAGATTTCTATTGTGCAAAGTGAACAAAAAGAGCAATTTTCACGAAAAATGCCAATTTCGGCTCAAAGTATATATATCACAAAAGCAAGTCTAATTTTTTGTATATTTTGCACAATGAAAACCCATTTTTCGTGTTTTTTTGAATTTCTTTAATTGAAAATAAAAAACAGTTTTCGGTTTAAAATTTGACAAACGGGTCAAAAATCAATATAATACCACCTGTTGCCTATAAGGAAAAGTAAAAAAATGAATTTTTATAAGTTCATTCAGGCAGGCAAAAGATTGCTGAGATTCGCATCTGCACGGTCAGAGACACGGGCGGAACACCGGCAAAAACCCATTAACAAAGACAAACTATATTTTAAAGAAAGTGTATTTTGTGTTTCGTTACGGTCTATGCAAATTCAAAATGCGAATCCGTTCCATTCATTATATCGAGCAGTCAACCTGCCGCGGTAAGCTTCTTTAACGATAAGGAAACCGACCGCAAAAAAATATTAGAGGTGATAAAATGAAAAAGGCCTTAACAAAGGTATTGCTTACAGCATTTACTCTTGTTATTTTAGCCGCAATCGTACCACTCTCAGCAAATGCAAGTTCCAGCAACAAAAACGAATTGAAAACCGAAATCTTCTCATATCTCACAGAAGAGATGAATCTTAACTCTGCTGCAGCTTGCGGAGTTATGGCGAACATTGACCAGGAATCTGATTTTAACCCCAGATTGGTTATCGTTGATACAAACGGACTTTTAAGCGGCGGTTTGTGTCAATGGAACGGCGGCAGATTTTCACGTCTTCGTGCTCACTGCCGTAACAAGGGCATCAGCTATCTTTCCGTCGAAGGTCAGCTCAGCTACCTTAAAAAGGAATTAGACAGCAAGGCCTACGGTTATATCTATGATTACCTCAAAAGTGTTCCCGAAACAGCTCAGGGCGCTTATGATGCAGCCCACTACTGGTGCTACTACTTTGAGATTCCCGCAAACAGATACACAAGGGCAAAACAGAGAGGTAATTCCGCAAAGAATAATTATTGGAAAACCTATGGCAACAAAGAGCTTTCCGATGTTACTCTCACTATAGCTGACAAGGATTCATCCATCGACATCGACGACCCGCTTAAATTCAAATGGACCTCAGCAGGTAACGATGCCGACAAGTACGTTCTTCGTATCGCTAAGAAGAACGAAAAAACAGGTGAATGGAATTGGGCAAAAGCCAAGACCTACACTCTCACAGGTAAAAGCCTTCAGAAAACAATCAAGGCTGAAACCTTAACCACAGGTAAATACAAAGCTTACGTCCGAGCAGAAAACGACGCAACAGACGTAAATACAAAGAGTAATTCAGTCTCTTTTGCCGTTAACTGTGAAACTCACGTTTTCAAGGAAACGGTAACAAAACAGCCCACCATAGTGGAAAAGGGCAGAAAAACTCTCATCTGCATCCAGTGCGGTGAGAAAACCAAGGAAGCGGTTGCATCCTTCACAATCGAGGATTTCTCCGCTAAAAAAATCGCAAAGCTCAAGGCATCAAAGCTCGGCAAAACCTCAGTAACTCTCAAATGGAAGCAGTTATCCTGGGCGACCGGTTATTATGTCTATATGAAAAAGGACGGCGAATGGACCCGTGTTAAAACTGTAAAGGACTTTGAGCAGGTCACAACAACAGTCAAGGGTCTCAGATCGGGCAAAAAATACAAGTTCTATGTCCAGGGTTATTACAAACACGGTGATAAGATTTACCGGACAGAAAAGAGCGACGTAATCACAGTCCGCACGAAATAAGCTGCTCCTACAACGCACAGCCAATGAAACTAAAGCAAAGAAAAAACTTATATGGCAACAAGTAGAGAAATCTTTACTCATATAATAAATTTCCGAAATGAAATCTGACGCTGTGCTTTATATATACGCATTTGTTGACTCTCCCCTGATTCGTCGGGGGAGACATTTTTTAGGTAAGAGGGAAAAAGGAAGAGTGAAGAAGTAAAAATCCGAACTGTAATTATCATATTTTTTCGATAAAGAAACATTATTTTTATATGGTAAAATTTGACATAATCAACAAATTTGTGTCCATTCAAAGTTTTTTAACAAATTTATGAATTTTCTATTGACAAATGAAATTGGATGTTATATAATATAGCCATCCTGAGGAATATCAGGAAATACATAAAGGAGGACTCGTATAATGAATATCGAAATCAAAGATGTAGAGAACGTAACCGGTACCGCTATTGATAAGAGAGATGACGGCACATGGGTATGGTCAAACAAGTTCGACCTTACAGAACTCATCAACACAATCCTTGAATTCATCAGAAACCTCATCAAATTTGAATTCTAATTTTGATTAGTTTTTTGTATGAATTGTAAAAATTTTTAAGAAGGAGGATACTATAATGCTTTGGGATATCGAACTCGATAACGCAACAAAAGTTGAACCTGAAAACTATCTTCAGTGGTTCATCGACCTCATCAAGAGAATTCTTGCTGACGTATTCGGCTTCATCGCTGAAGAAGAAGGCTGGACTGAAGGTGAATAATTTATCATTTATATGATTTAAATCGTATAAAGCCCCATCTTATGATGGGGTTTTTTATTTTATTAAATTTATTTAAAAGAATTAATATGATGCTATTTATGTTGACAAATAAATAGCTATAGGTTAGAATGTATTTAATAAAATAAAAAGTATACAGGAGGAAACCATCAATGCTTTGGGATATCGAAATAAACTTACCCGAATTCAACCTCGACAGCTTCATTGAGCTTATCAAAAAGATTCTCGATGACATTTATATGTTCCTTTGGGGCAAAGAAGACGAAGAATAATCACAGCGCAAATAATTACCCTCACCTTTCGGTGAGGGTTTTTGTTTTTTTAGGGGGGTGGTTTGCGGACACGGCACGCCTTTTTCACGGATACGGCACGCCCTCTTCACGGACACGGCACGCCGTGTCCCTACTAGGGATATTATCCTATAAATTATTTATGTTGTCAAGGTATAAAGCACGCCCCGCTGAACTGATGTCCAGCGGTGCTAGCTTTCATTTTTTCTTTTCATCAGAAATGCTTTTTAATGGTGTAAATATCAATTGCACCAACGGGACAAGCCTCGTGACATTTGCCACAGCCGATACATTTATCGTAATCAACGGTAGCACAGAAGTTATCAATGCTTACCGCTTCAACGGGACATGCCTTAACGCACTTCATACAGCCTATACAGCCCGCTTTACACTGCTTACGTGTCTGAGCACCCTTATCGTGGTTACGGCATAATACAGCCGCTTTTGTGGTATCCAGGGGGAAAAGGTCGATAAGATGTCTGGGACAGGCTGAAATACATTTCTTACAGGCACGGCACTTATCGGGATTAATTCGTGCAACACCGTCGCAGATAAAGATTGCATCATAGGGACAAACCTCTGCACAGTCGCCGAAGCCGATACATCCGTAAACACAGTTTTTGGGACCGCCGAAAAGCTGTGTAGCCATCTTGCAGGAATGGACACCGCTGTATTCAAGCTTATCCTCAACATTTGTTCTGTTGCCCTGACACATAACAGCGGCAACCATAGGTGTAATCTTACCCACGGAAAGGCCCATTATCTCGCCTATCTGCTTTGCAGTGTCGTTACCGCCGGGGGTACAGAGATTACATTCTGTCGTCTCACCCTTTGAAAGAGCAGCCGCATAGCCGTCACAGCCCGTAAAGCCGCAGGCACCGCAGTTTGCGCTGGGAAGACATTCTCTTATCTTTTCCGCCTTTTCATCAACGGGTACAGCGAAAACGATGGAAGCAATTGCAAGGCCGAGACCTGCAATAAGTCCGATAACTGCAACAATTACAACCGCAATAATAATCTGACTCATTTTATTACCTCCTTACGCAAAGATATTTTCAACAATTCCCGTAAAGCCAAGGAAGGAAACGGAAACAAGTGATGCCGCCACAAGAGTGATGGGAAGTCCCTGCATAAACTTGGGAATATCGCAGCTTTCGAGTCTCTCTCTTACACCGGCAAACATTACCATAGCAAGCATAAAGCCGAGACCTGCACCCACTGAGTTAAACATTGACTGTGCGAAGTTGTAGCCTTCGTCAACATTAAGAATAACAACACCGAGAACAGCACAGTTTGTGGTAATAAGAGGAAGGTAAATGCCGAGAGCGTTATAAAGGGGAGGCATATACTTTTTAAGGATGATTTCAACGAGCTGAACAAGAGCAGCAATTACGAGAATGAACACGATTGTCTGCAGATATTCGAGATCGTTTTTAACCAATAAGAATTTGTTTATGGGATAGGTAACCGCTGTGGAAAGAGCCATAACAAAAATAACCGCTGCGCTCATACCTACTGCAGTATTAAGCTTTTTGGAAACACCAAGGAAGGGGCAGATACCGAGGAACTTTGCCAAAACAAAGTTCTGGGTAAGAATGGCAGTTAAAAGAATGGAAAAAAGTTCTTTAGTCATTATTCTGCTACCTCCTTATCTGTTTTTCTTATAGCACAGCTCTGTGCCATAGGACAAGCCTCACAGCCACGAAGTTCTGCTCTGGGCTTACCCTTCTTTTCAGCAAGACGGTTAACAAAAGCCATTGTAATACCGTATACAAAGAAGCCGCCCGGGGGAAGAATAAATATAAGCATGGGATTGTTTTCGAGGAAGGGTACGCCTGTACCGAGGAAGGTACCTGCACCGAGAATTTCACGGATTGAGCCCATAAGGAAGAGAGCTGCCGTAAAACCTACACCCATACCGAGACCGTCAAAGGCTGAAGCAAGAACAGAATTTTTACCTGCGAATGCCTCTGCTCTGCCGAGAATGATGCAGTTAACAACGATAAGAGGAAGATAAACACCGAGCTGCTCGTCAAGAGACGGAAGGAAAGCCTTTACTGCCATCTGCACGATAGTAACAAAGGACGCAATAACAACGATGTATGCGGGGATTCTTACCTTGTCGGGGATAACCTTTCTTAAGGCGGAAATAACTATATTTGAGCAAACAAGAACAATTGATGCGGCAAGGCCCATACCGATGGCACTTTCAACTGAGGTTGTCGTTGCAAGAGTGGGACAGGTGCCGAGAACCAATCTCAGAACAGGGTTTTCGGTAATAATGCCCTTAGAAAATTCTTTTGTAAGCTTAGCCATTAGTGCCACCTCCTATCTTTACCTGTTCAAATGCTTCTGTGATAGTATTTACAGCACTTACAACTGCCTTTGATGTAATTGTAGCAGCTGTGATTGCCTGAATATTCTGACCGTCGTTTGACACCTTGTCAACGGTAAGCATACCACTTTTACCGGTAAATCTGCCCTTGAAATCGTCCTTGACAGCATTTGCACCGAGACCCGGTGTTTCACTGTGTGAAAGAATTTCGAGGCCTGTGATTGTACCTTCAGCATCAAGACCGACCATTACTGAAACTGTTCCGCCGTAGCCCTTTGCACCTGCTGTAAAAATATAACCGATTTCGTTACCGATTTTGTCATAGCCTGTACAGTAGGTAACTCCGTTTTCTGTCGTAGTAACCTCACTGTAGGAGACTGCATCCGGTAAAACAACATTACGGCTGGCATTCTCTGTTTCAACAGCATTAAGAGCAATCTTTTCAGCGGTGATGCTGTTTGTGAAAGCAAGGAGCGTCGTTGCCACAAGGCAGATAACAAGAAGTGCTACTGTGGGGATAAGAACTGCTTTAGCGTCTAACTTTTTCATTCTGCCTTGCCCCCCTTCTTTTCCTTAACATAGCCGAAGGGCTTGGGTGTTGTAAGGTTTTCGATGTGAGGAACGAGAATGTTCATAAGAATAATAGAGAATGATACACCCTCGGGAAGAGAGCCGAAAAGACGGATGATTGAGGTAATAAGACCGCAACCGATACCGAATATGATTTTACCCTTCTTATTAAGCGGTGAGGTTGAATAGTCGGTTGCCATAAAGAATGCACCGAGCATAAGACCGCCGCCCAAAAGCTGATATGTCATATATTCCAGATTGCCGCCTGCAATAAGCATCACAAGGGCAACTGTACCGATAAAGCAAAAAGGAATGATGGGAGAAATTACCTTTCTGATTATAAGGTAAAGACCGCCTGCAATAAGTGCAAGGGAGCAAACCTCACCCATTGAGCCGCCGTGGGCACCAAAGAGCATTCCCGTAAGTGAAGGAAGCGAATCGGCAACAGCAGAGACATCTCCGCCCTCTACACCGGCTAAAACAGCCATCGGTGTTGCCGCTGTAACTGCATCGGGACTCCAGCTGCCCGCAAAGGGAGCTACCCAATGAGCCATTGCTGTGGGGAAGGACACCATAAGAACTATTCTGGCTGTCATTGCGGGATTAACGAAGTTCTGACCAATACCGCCGAACATCTGCTTAACCACAACGATAGCAACAATGCTTCCTAATGCACCCATCCATAAAGGAAGAGAAGCAGGAAGATTGAGAGCAAGGATAAGACCTGTCACGATAGCACTGAGGTCACCGATTGTATTGTTTCTCTTCATTACCTTTCTTGAAACATATTCCGAAAGAACTGCACTGATAACGCAGACAAAGGTAAGAAGGAGCGCTCTTAACCCAAAATAGTAAACGCTCATTGCCAGAGCAGGAATAAGAGCAAGGATAACATCAAGCATAATACCCGTCGTCGTCTCTCTTGAGCGGACATGAGGAGACGGGCTTACTGTAAGTTTTTTACTCATTATTTTTTACCTCCTTCTCTTACGACCTGTTTTGCAAGTCTCATATACTGAACAAGAGGTCTTCCCGAAGGACACGCATAAGCGCAGGAGCCGCATTCCATACATACCATTACACCGATATCTGAAAGCTTGTCGGCATCCTTTACACGGGCATATCTTTCAATGAGAGTGGGCATAAGACTCATGGGACAAACATCAACACATCTGCCGCAACGGATACACTCTCTTTCCTTCTTTACAAGGTCCTTTCTGTCAGCAAAGGCGAGGATGGCATTGTTCTGCTTACAGATGGGAGCATTTGTGTCACAGATGGCTATACCCATCATAGGACCGCCCGAAAGAATTTTTCTGGGCTCAGATTTGAAGCCGCCGCAATAGTCGATAATATCCTGAATGTTTGTACCGATGGGCACACGGAGATTTTTAGGTTCCTTGATTGCTGAACCGTCAACAGTAATTGAGCGGGAAACGAGAGGCTTACCGGTTTCAACATATCTTGCGATAAAAGCAAGCGAAGCGACATTGATAACCACACAGCCTACATCTGAAGGAAGCTTTCCGGGAGGAACCTTTCTGCCCGTTGCAGAAAGCACCATCATCTTTTCGGCACCCTGAGGATATCTTGACTTAAGAGTCATAAGCTTGATTGTATCATCTGCATCGTTATCGCTGTCGGCAAAATCCTTAAGCTCCTTGAAGGCCTGAGGCTTGTTATCCTCAATAGCGATAATTATCTGCTTGAAGCCACATATATCCCTGAGAAGCTCAACGCCCTTGATGATATACTTGGTGTTGTCTATACATTCACGGTAGTCAACGGTAATGTAAGGCTCACATTCGGCAGCGTTGATAATAAGAGTATCAACCTTGCTGCCCTCGGGTAAATTGAATTTGACATGCGTCGGGAAGCCTGCACCGCCGAGACCTACAACACCTGAAGCTCTGACTGCGTCGCAAAGCTCCTTTTTGTTGGTGACAACCGGTGGCTTGATGCCCTCATAAAGCCGCATTTCTCCGTCACTTTCGATGGTAACGCCCTTTGTGACAATACCGTTTGCAAGTTTGATGTCACCTACTGCTGTTACCTTACCCGAAATTGTTGCGTGAATAGGTGCAGACACGAATTTATCGCTGTCACCTATCACCTGTCCTACAGCCACCTCGTCGCCGACCTTGACCACAGGCGTACAGGGTACACCTATGTGCTGCTGCATGGAAATAACTACCTTTTCGGGTATAGGAAGTCTTTCCACTGGCATTTCAGCTGTGTTTTTGTTGTGTGCAACAGCAACACCGCCTCGGCCACGCTTTACGGCAGTAAGAACTCCGTCAAGCCTTTTGCTCATTTTCATTTCTCCTTTTTTTTAAAATTTGATTGAGTATCGTTTTAATTTTCGGCATTGATACCTCCAGCACAGTCCCCGTCACAAAGCCCGTAAAAAGACCGAAAAGAAGAAGATATTTACCGTAGGACATAAGAGATGCCGTACCTGTTATAAAGCAGGCAGCAACCAGCTGTCCTAAATTATGCACCGCTGCCGAAAGAACACCTATGCCAATATATGAAAGGCTTTTCCACTCTTTTTTTATCATAAGACACATTACGGCTGTACTTAGAATACCTCCGCAAAGGCTCATAACCGCTGCAGTTACACCACGGGTAATAAGAGCAAAAAGACCTTTTATAAGCGTAATATAAATCGCTCCAGGAAAGCCGAAAAGCGACGCTGTGAACATTGTAACAATATTGGAAAGCCCCGGCTTAGCTCCGACCGGAAGAAAGGGTATATCGGGCAAAAGCATATTTTCCATAAATCCCAAAACAAGAGCAAGAGCACAAAGCAGGGAAAGTAAGGTCATTTTTTTAGTTTTCATTGATATCTGTCATCCTAATATGAAATTCCGTCAACGGATTCAGCTGAAGTGATTTCCACGGTAATGCCCTTCGGCACACAGGCCATTACGTCACCGCCCTTTTTCAGCATTCCCCTTTTAACACAAAGACCATCGGGACAGTCAGAAAAAAGGAAGCAAGCTCCGTCCTTTGTAACCTTTATTTCACAGCCGTCAAGACTTATTATTTCTTCATCCTCCAAAACAGAAAGATCAACCGTTTTATAAATATCACCTTCAAGATAAATTTTCACCTGTCGGCTTTCACCGAAGGAAAGAAAGGTTATCATAAACCAGACAAGCGAAACGGCAAAAATAACTGCCATAACAAAAACATCGCCCTTTTTAATTAGCTTACTGCTTTTCAAAATCAATTTCTCCCACGGTAGTGATATTCATTTTTTCATCAACAAAAATCGCTGATGCTCCGTATTTTTCAATAAGAGCCTTACCCTTTTCTTCACCCACGATAAAACAGGCCGTAGAAAGAGCATCGCTCAGAATACCGCTGTCAGCAACAACAGTTACACTTATGAGACCTGAAGAAGCAGGTTTTCCTGTTCGGGCATCAAAAATATGGTGATAACGCTTTCCGTCTTTTTCAAAATAGCGTTCATAATCTCCTGATGTTGAAACAAATCCCTCATCGAGTCTGATTATACCAAGAAATTCATTTTCATAACGGGGATGACGGATAGCTATGCTCCATTTGTCATCCTTTTTATTAAGGTTACCATAAGCAAGAATGCTTCCGCCGACAGAAACTACAGCTCCCTTCACATCCGTCTTTGAAAGGTAGGCTTTTACAAGGTCGCAGGCAAAACCCTTACCGACGGCGCCAAGATCAATCCCATCGCCTTCGAAATATGCTGTGCCGCCTTCAAGCTTTACTTTTTCATAACCGATATCCCTGAGAGCTGAAGCAATTTCCTTTTCGGTGGGAATTCTCTCACCCTCCTTGCCGATGCTCCACAAATCAGAAAGTCCGGCGACGGTTATGTCAAAAGCACCATCAACATCATCGCTTACTTTTTTAACGCTGTTTATAATTTCGATAATTGCCTTATCTGTTGTTGCGCCTTCTTTATTAAAACGGTAAAGAGCACTTTCCTCGTCAAATCGGGAAATGGTTTCATCAAGTCCGGTGATAATATTAAAAACAGGAGCTATAAAAACACTTGTGTTTTCACCGTAAATTTTTTCTGTAACAACCGTGTCCATAGAAATAAAGCTTTTTTCGGTGAATTCATATTTCTTTTCTCTGTCGTAAAGGAATAATAACAAAAAAAGAACGATAAGAATTGCAGTTACGATTCCTATAATTTTTAATTTTTTGCCTTTGTTATTCATACAAAACACCGTAATTCATTAAAAATAGACAATAAAAACCGATAATACTTTTATATCCTATTCATTTTATACCATATCCACTTATTTTTCAAGTCTTTATAAATAAATCTTGCAGGAAAATTATAACTTTGATATAATATCTATATTATATCATCGTAAGGAGATAACGGTTATGGATTTTAATTTCTTTATTCCCATTAAAGTTGTCAGCGGCAAAAACTGTGTCAATGAAAACAGCTCTCTTTTATCAGATTTCGGAAAAAAATGCATAATAATTACCGGCGGTTCATCTGCAAAAAAAAGCGGTGCTCTCACAGATGTTCTCAATGCACTTAACAGAGAAGGCATCGAAAGCATTGTTTACGACGGTATTGGCCCTAATCCCCGTCTTGATCATTGCTTTGAGGCGGCAGAAAAAGCAAGAAAATTCTGTGCCGACTTCGTTATCGGTATCGGTGGCGGCTCTCCTCTGGATGCGGCAAAGGCCGTTGCTGTTTATGCAGCCAATCCCGGTCTTTCTCTCTATGATATTTATTCAGCTTCAGAAAGAAATAAAGCCTTACCCATCATTCTTATCGGAACAACCGCAGGAACAGGCAGTGAGGTAGGTAAGGTAAGTGTGCTCTCCGATCCCGCTACGGGCAGAAAAAAGAGCATCTCTCCCACCGACTGTTTCCCCTCTCTCACCTTCGCCGACCCGACCTACACTCACTCGATGCCCTATGACATCACAGTCTCAACGGCTCTTGATGCACTGGCACATGCTCTTGAGGGTTATATGACAAGCAAATGCTCAGACATTCCTACTCTCTTTGGAGAAAAGGCTATTGACCTTATATGGAAGGCCCTTGTTTATCTCCATTCATCAAAGGAAAACCCCGACGAAAAAATGAGAGAGTCTCTTTACTACGGATCACTTTATGCAGGTATAACTCTCGCTTACTGCGGAACAGCCTTCCCCCACCCTCTCGGTTACATCCTCACCGAAAATTACGGCATCCCTCACGGAAAAGCCTGTACGGCATTTATGGAAGAGTTTATTGACCGTAGCGAAAAATTTGAAAAAGAAAAGACTGAAAAAGTACTTTCAATAATGAAAACGGACAAAGAAACCTTCAAAAGAATTATCCGTGAGCTAACAGCCTTACCCGATATAAAAATGACCGAAGATGAAATATTAAGCTTCTGCACCCGTTTTGAAACGATACCGAATAACTTCATCTTTTCCCCCGGAGGCTTTACCAAAGAAGATGCAACAGAAATTTTCAAAAAGAAGTTCCTGTAAAAAAGTCAAGGCATCCCGCACATACATTGCGGAATGCCTTTTTATTATTTCTTTTCCTTCTCTTCTTTCCTTCTGCGCCATACCTCTTTGTATATAGCTTCCGTAGCAAAGGTTATCTTTGTTACAGAAAATTCGCAGTTTTCAGGAAATACATACCAGGTATCTGTAAGAGTGTTCAGGTCAATACAGTCAAGTCCGTTTCCGAAACGGTAATTATACTCGACGTGAACGGAATTCTGCACAGCCGAATCAATTTTCATAGAAAATTTTTCTCCGTCATAATCTCTTACACCTTCAAGAGTGAAGCCGTTCATATCGTGAACAAGCTTTCCCTTTCCCAAGCGGACAAAACCCTTTGAATTAGGAAGATCGTTTACATGACAATCACATTCGAAGTGATATCTGTTTTCACGGACCTCCTTTTCAACAAGCTCCTTTTCCCATTTATACCAGTCAGAGGGATATCTGAATTCAGTTTTTCCGCTGTCCGCCTCAAGCTCCCCGTATTCATTGAGATACCAGCTCTTTTTACAGTGCTCACAGTAAATTACTGAACCTTTTGAATTCATCTTATACTCTGTCATACAGTTAGGACACTGATAAAGAGGCTTGTGAAGTCCTTCAGCACGCTTTTTATAGGTTACCTTCACCCGGTTTTCACTCTGCCATCGCCAATCATCGTTATAAATACGGTCACGGATTTTATCGTTTATTTCGTCTACAGAAGCATTTTTGACCTCTTCAGCCGTGAAAATCTGTTCAATAACAGCCTCTGTACGCTTCATATGACGGCTTTTGTGATTCCCCCAGAAAGGATCGTAAATATGATGGCCTTTTGAAGTAAAGGTTACACAGGGCACGCCCATAAGCTTCACAAGCTGACCAACAGCATCGGTCACCGCATCAAGCTCAGTAACACCGCAAAGAGAATATCTCGCTTCAGCGAAAATACCGTAGCATTCCCCGTCCTTGATAGCTCTCATACACTGTCTGACAGTATTGAGGTCACTTGTATATTTTCTTTTGGGCAGGCAGCCACCCTTTCTTAAAAACCACTCTCTGCCGATGAAATCGTCAACAGCCGCCGGATAAACTCCCGTATAAGGCTTTGTTGCGGCAACCATTATGTAAAAATCATAAAATGCGTTATGATTACACACAAGGATAAAGGGTGCTTTGAGTCCATCCATATTGATTTTTGTTATATGAGAATGTGATATGATCTTGCGTGCGTTTGCCACCGGCCATGCAAGAAGACGCATAAGAAACGGATCCTGGTAAACCATAGGCTTACATAAATCCATTTTTTCTGTTTCAGGTGCACCTGCCCTGACTTTATTTCCGAGTTTATCTTTCATAATATCCACCCAAATTAAATTTATACCCCTAAAGAGTAACACAGTTCTTCCGCTATATCAATTAAATGTATGTAAACAAGTTTTGCTATTTTTTTGCTATTATAGAGAATATAAAACATTATTTATTTATTTCACTTTTAATGATACAAAAGCTCTTTTTCTGTTGCAAAATAAAAGGCGGATATTTCAAGCACTGCAATAAATGTATTTCAAGCACTGCAATAAAAATGTTGACTTTTTATAGTTATTACAGTATAATGATTAGTTGAAACAATGTATTTCTTTATTATTTTTTCTTTATGAAAGGAGCAATATCCGTCATGGATGACCCCGGCAGTATAATTTTTAATCTTGTTTTATTATTTGTTCTCGTTCTTGTGAATGCCTTTTTTGCGATGAGTGAAATAGCTATTATCTCTCTTAATGATAATATGATCGACAAGCTCGCTGAAGAAGGCAACAAAAAAGCAAAACAAATCAAAAAGCTTACGGAAAATCCCAGCAACTTCCTTTCCACTATCCAGATTGGTGTTACTCTTGCGGGCTTCCTTACCTCAGCAAGTGCTTCAACCACCTTCGCAGAGCTTCTCACGGATAAGGTTATGGCTGTTGCTCCCTCTTTACCCACAGGCGTGGTAAACGGAGTTTCCGTTTTTGTAATTACAATTATAATGTCATATTTCTCGCTTGTTCTCGGTGAGCTTGCTCCGAAAAGAATGGCTATGCAAAAGCCTGAAAAAATAGCATATGCTGTGGCTCCCGTTCTTCTCGTTGTAAAAAGCGTAACCAAGCCCTTTGTCAAAATTCTTTCCTTTTCAACAAACACTGTTGTCAGACTTTTCGGCTTCGACCCCAATGCTGACGAAGAGGTGGTAACCGAGGAGGAAATCCGTATGATGGTTGATGTAGGCGGAGAAAAAGGCGTTATAGAGGATATTCAGAAGGAAATGATTGATAATATCTTTGAGTTTGACGATATCGACGTAACGGACATTATGACTCACAGAACAGATATGATTGCCGTTGAGGATACAGATTCACTTGAGGAAGTTGTAAAGCTTTCAATGGAACACGGCTATTCAAGAATCCCTGTTTACCATGAAGATCAGGACAACATCATCGGCATTGTTTATATAAAGGACCTTCTCAAATTTATCTCTTCGTCCCTTCCTGAAAACGAAAGTCCTGCAAGCATTATGCGTGAAGCTTACTATGTTCCTTCAAGTAAAAACTGCGGTGATCTTTTCTCTGAAATGACAGAAAAAAGAGTTCAGATGGCAGTTGTTGTTGACGAGTACGGCGGAACAGCAGGCATAGTTACCATGGAAGACCTCGTTGAAGCGATTATGGGTAATATCCGTGACGAATATGACGATGACGAGGAAGAAGAAATCATCGAAGAAAGCGAAAATCTTTTCACCATTGACGGAACTGCCTTTATTGAGGAAGTAAACGAGCTTATTGACGATGTTATACCCGAAGGTGAATACGATACTCTCGGCGGCTTTATTATAAGTCAGCTCGGCTTTCTGCCAAAGGACGGAGATATGAATGAGGTTGTTTTTGAAAATATCAAATTCACTATTCTCAATGTTGAAGACCGAAGAATTGGTAAAGTAAGAGTAGAAATATTGACCGAACAGGTATAAAAACAAAAAAATTTATAAAAAGCTGACAGACAACAATCGTTCTGTCAGCTTTTGTTTACATAAAGACTGAAAATAATCCTTGATAATTTTCCCTTGTGGGTTTATAATAATAAAAAAGCAGAAGGTGGGTGTAAGGATGAGTCTATGCTGTGAACAGTGTGCTTATTACAATTATGACGAGGAATACGATGAATATTACTGCTCCGTCAACCTCGATGAGGATGAAATGGAAAAATATGTAAGCGGTAATATTGACTTTTGCCGTTACTTTACACCCTACGACGAATACAAAGTAGTACAAAAGCAAAACTAAGGAGCAATAAAAGTGAAAAGTCTAAGATATTTATATAAAATCGGCAGAGGTCCTTCCTCCTCGCATACTATGGGGCCCGATAAGGCTGCCCGTTATTTCAAAAGCACCTATCCTGACGCAGACAACTACAAGGTAATTCTTTACGGCTCACTTTCCGGCACAGGAAAAGGACACAAAACAGACGAAGCTATTCTCGATGTTTTCAGCGGCTGTGACATCACACTAATTTTCGGAAGTGTCAATACCGAAAATCTGCCTCACGAAAATACGATGGAATTCTTTGCTTACAAGGACGGTAAGGAGATCGCCAAAGAGAGAATTATGTCTGTCGGCGGAGGTCAGATTGTTATCGAAGGAAAGCCTGAGCTCGACGAAGAGGATGTTTATCCCCTCGCAACCCTGGGTCAGATTGTAGATTACTGCCGCGCTCATAATATTCGTCTTGCCGACTATGTTGAGGAATGTGAAGGAAAAGAAATATGGCCGTACCTTCATGAAATTTGGAGAGCAATGAAAAATGCCATCAATGAGGGACTTTCCACAAGAGGCATACTTGACGGCGGACTTAATGTTGAAAGAAAGGCGCAGTTTCTTTACAATCAGAGCCACATTGATGAAAGCGATATCACCAAAGAAAACCGTCTTGTTTGCGCTTATGCCTTTGCTGTAAGCGAACAAAATGCAGGAGGCGGTGTAATTGTAACAGCCCCCACCTGCGGTGCCTGTGCAGTTCTCCCCAGTGTACTGAAATATATGCAGGACAAAAAAGGTTTTTCTGATGACGATGTCTGCCGTGCTTTGGCAGTAGGCGGTCTTATAGGAAATTTAGTCAAAACAAACGCATCCATAAGCGGTGCAGAATGCGGCTGCCAGGCAGAAATAGGCACGGCCTGCTCGATGGCTGCAGCGGCACTTTGCGAGCTTTTCCATATGGGACTTGGCCAGATTGAATATGCCGCCGAGGTAGCTATGGAGCATATGCTCGGACTCACCTGTGATCCGGTCTGCGGTCTGGTACAAATACCCTGCATTGAAAGAAACGCTGTAGCTGCTATGAGAGCCATCAATGCCCTTTCGCTGGCAAACTTCCTTTCAACCACAAGAAAAATAAGCTTCGATACAGTTATTGAAACAATGTACAAAACAGGTAAGGACCTTAATGCAATGTACAGAGAAACCTCACAAGGAGGTCTTGCTGCCACCTACGTACACCCCGGATGCTGAAAAAGTGAAAAGAGGATGCAAACTCTCGTTTTTGCATCCTCTTTAATTTTTTATTCTGCTATTTCGTCGTATTCATCATACTCTTCGACAGAAGTTGTTCCGTCCGGATTGTAAGTTATTATCTTTGAAACATAAAAATAATTTTCGGCAGCTGTGTAAACAGATTCCTTTAAAAGCTTATTGTCTTCATAAAGCTTTTCAGCTGTTATATTTCCTTCATCGTCATACTCAAACACTATTTCCTGTCTGAGAACTCCGTTCTCTCTTTTTTCAATAAGTGTCTCATAACCGTCATCATTATAAAAATACTCTAATTCGTAATCGTAAAGCTTTTCCCCTGCACTGTCATATGCAATTTCGCGGACAACATCGCCGTCCTCATCATACACCTCCACAAGCTTGCTGCCGTCATCTGAGTAATTTGTCTCTTCGCTGATATAAAAATATTCTTCCTCTCCGTCACTGCCTGAAGCATATTTCATTTCCTTTGAGAGCACATCGTTTATATAAACCTTTTCTCCGACAAGCTCACCGTTTTCATCAGTAAGATACTCTGAGCGGCGTGCCTCGATCATATTGCCGTCTGCATCATATTCATATGTTCCGACCGGATCGCCGTTTTCGTCAAATTCAATCACATACTTACCGCCGTCACCCGTTGGCTCAGATTCATATTTTTTATAAGTAAAGCCGTCACTGCCGTATTCATATTCGCAAGAAACATACAGCTCCTGGCCATCGTATACATCTTCACTGAGCTTATTGCCGTTTTCATCGTAGGTATATCGTGCTGTATATTCCCCTATCGGATTTTCATCCTCATCGTAAAATATCTGCTGTATCCAGTCGCCGTAATCATTGAAGACATTTATTTCTGTTATTTTTCCGTCTTCTGTTTTTCTTTCAGCACTGCATACTGCACAGATATCAAGCTCAAAGCTATGCTCTGCCAGCTCGCTTATTTCACCGCATTCGCACTCCCTCCAGTGGCTGTCCTTGTCAACTCTCCACTCAGGATTATGGGAATGGCAGGCTGTAAAAGCAAAGGTAATTATGATACAAATAAGAACAGGAAGAAATATTCTTTTAAACATTTTCATTTTGACATTCCTCTTTATCTTTCTTTTTTATTATTTTATCAAATACAATTATAAAAATCAACTTCAATTAAACGAATATATTGTAATATTTTTACCTTAAAATAAAACTAAAAGGCAATCCAAAGATTGCCTTTTACATATTGTTTATCCAGATACATTGTCAAGAAGCTCCTTAACTGTAATTTCAGGATTGTCAATACCGTCAAGAATAGTCTTCAGGAAGTTTCTGTGCATCTGTCTTATCTGTGCCTCTGTGGAAAGCTTCACACGGTACATATAGTACACATCTACACCCTTATCCTTCGGTGTGGGAATGGTGATAGTATACATAGGAGTGAAATATCTTCCGAGATTATAGGTTCTGAAATGGAATTTAAAGGGGAAGCTGTCATCAATAGGAACGGGAATCCAGGAATACATAAGCGAGTTTGCGCCCTGAATCGGTCCGAAGTTAAAGAGCTTAAGAGATAAATCTCTTGCCTTGGTGTAAGGGAAGTCAAGATGTCTGTAAAGAGAGGTTCTGATTCTTACGAGCTCCTTTACAGCCTCTGCAAAGGTTAAATCCTCGCTGAGCTTTGAACGGAAAATTAGAGGCTCAGCCAGACAGCCGCTCATATTCTTTTCCTTGACCGTAGCTCTCTTGCTACATACAGTCATCATAGAGACATCATCAATACGGCGGTTGACTCCTGAACAATGGGTGCGAAGACCCATAACAAAGATGCTTTCGGGAGAAATCTGATTTTCAATACAGTAATCAAATATTTTCTTTGTATCTTCGGGACCGATGTGCTCGACAACCATATCGCATTTGTTGTAGATAGGATTATAAGCCATCGGAACTCTGATATCGGGATTCTTTTTCTTTTTACGGTATGCGTCAAGATACTCGTGACCGTGAACAGCCGCATAGTAAGGCTCACCGTTTTTAAGGAAATAATCCTTATAAAATTCTTCGTGCTTCTTCTGCTTTTCTTCGTTACTGCACTTAACGAGCTGTTCCTGTACATATTCCTCGTAGCTGTCGAGTACGGGAGGAAGCTCGTAACCCTTAAGAAGTGCTCTGTATACACGGAAAAGGTCCATATAAAAGCCTACTATACCGAGAGCGTCGATAACCAAATGGCTGAAACAGCTGTAAACACCGTTTTCACCGCCGTCGGTTGAGAAAAAGTAAATCCTGAAAATTTCATCCTTGAGGAAATAGCAAGGCTTCTGTGCATCAGCATCAAAAAATGCCTGCTGCTCTTCTACAGAGGAGAAGTGTTTACGCTCAACCTTGAATTTGTAAGGCTCGATGAAATACTGCTTAACCTGACCCTTAACCTTAACAAAGCGGATACGGAAGCTTTCGTTTCTCTCGATTTCCATATCGAAAGCCTTCTGCAAAAGGTCAAAGTCAAGCTCACGGTCAACAGTAATAGAGGTGGGAATCTGCACCTGCTGCTTCTGAAGATTAAATTTGTACATAAGATACATACCATCCTGTGAATTGCACAGATCATAAAGCTTATAGGCGGATACATCTTTTTTCTTTCCGAACATAGTTTTTTCCCTTATTCTTCTACGTGTGCGAAGAAGAATTCCTTTCTTTCGTCGGTGTTTATAACTGTAACGGGCTTAATCTGATTAAGAACTCTGCCCTGCTTTTTAAGCATCTCTCTGTAATCGGCATAAGTATCCTTTTTGAGAAGAAGAATCTTCGGTGAATCAATCATATTCCAGCGACGGTACTTGAAGTACTTTTCGTTGCTTTCATTGAGGAACTCATCGAGAGCCTTTTCCATTTCAGCAATAGTTTCTTTGGAAATTTCATCTTCAGGCTCTGCAAGAAGCATATAGCGTACAACAGCTGAATCTGTGTCACCGTAGAAGCTGTAGCCCTTGAAGCTGACACCGAATTTTTCCTGAACCTTACCTGCTGCCCAGTCAACCATATCGGTTGTTGTCTTTTCGTTAGCTATATTGAGCGCAAGGTTGTTTCTGTAAAGGAATTCAAACTTAGGAGCCTTGTTATAGAAGCCTGTTATACGTACAACATCTTCGATTTTATAACGGTAAAGACCTGAATGATTGGTAACAACAAGCTCATATAATTTGCCTTCCTCAACCTCTTCAACGGTAAGGAGTCTATCGCATTCAGGATCATCAATGGGGATGAATTCAAAGAATACGGACTTAGGAAGAAGAACACAGTCATTAACATTAAGCTCTACGGGCATACCCATGTAGCCTTCAGCTGCAGCATAACCCATATTATGAATAGGAGCATCACCGATGTATCTTCTAAGCTTCTGAACATAGAACTTAAGGGTTGAGCCTACCATGCCGTAGGACCACATAAACTTGGGCCATACTCTGGGAGCGATAGGATCATCAAAGCCTTTTTCGCACTCTTTGCGGATTTCAGCAGCTCTTTTGGGATTGGGCTTAAATTTCTTTTCGTATTTTGCACGAAGCTCAGGAGGACATTTGATTGAGGGATCAATTGTACCTCTTTCAATGTCTCTGCACACAAGCTCCCAGTTGTTTTCAAAGAACTCAAACATAATTGTAAGAAGAGTAACAACCATTGAACCGATGTATGTAACATCTCTGTTTTCCAAAGCAAAACGAAGGTGGAAATATGTTGAGTCAACAGCATCCTCGTTTTCAGGATACATAAAGTCGTTAGGTGTGGTCATAAAGAACTTTGAAATGGGCTTGAGGTAGGTAAAGGGAACCTGACCGGCGCCGTTACACATTTTACCGTCTGCCATTTCGTGACCGGTAAGAACAATAGCAACTGTACCGACCTGCTTAGGGAACTTTATGCCTCTTTTTTCAAACCACATTGAAGCACAGGTAGGCGTGGCAACAAAGCCAACGGACTGCATATGGAAAAGGTCTCTGCCGGATTTAGGAAGAATTTTAGGCTTGCCTACAGAGCCTGATGAGGAACAATAACGGTGACATTTTGCAGCCATCATAAGGTTACTTTCGCCGTTATTGATCATGCGGTCAACATAATCTGCATAGTCATCATAGGTTGTAAGAGGAACTATTCTCTGGAAGTCCTCTACGCTGTGAACCTTGTCAAAGCCGATTTTCTTACCGTATTCGGTATTCTTGTTTTTTTCGATAATGGACATGAGAAGCTCTCTCTGTACTTCTCCGGGATTTTGTGATACCTTGTCAATACTTTTGAATACGTTTTTTCCGAGTCTTACGCCAAGATCTGAAAGTGCCATTTTTTTACCTCTCTTCTGTTTTTCATTTGTAATATTGCTGCAATCATATTACTTTTTCTTGATATATTAAAAAAGTCAAATAACTGTAGCCTTATAATATTTCCCAATCTGAAAATATTCTATCTTTTATTTTACTTGAAAACCGCCATTTTGTCAACAAAATATAAACTATATAAATTTTTGTTTACTTTAAAATAACAAACTGCAGATATTTCAGTTAAATTTGTTACAGCAGTTCTGAAACTGTACTTTAAAAATCCGTTTTTTCATTTTGTATATTCCTTTTTAATTATCACCCCTACTTTTTAGTACAAAAAAGGCAGATATATGGTGGTTTTCCATATATCTACCTTTATTTTACTATGCATTCAACCGATGATTATGATTACAGTAGTTATACTTCTTTATAGCATTCAAAAATTTCGTCCACTCGCTCTGCGTCAGTTTTTTTGTTTTTTGTGACTGCACTCACAAGAGGAACAACAATCATTGAAATTGCCATAGCAGCAACACCCATTTCAGGAGATTTGGCTGCAGCAGCTGAGAAACCTGACTGAAGAGAAATTACAAGTGTTGCGCCGCCTACTGTAAGAAGTCCGGCAAAGATACCTGCATAAGCACCGATTTTTGTAATCTTCTTTGAGAAAAGTCCCCAGATGTACGGGCCGATAAAGCAACCGGAAACAAGTCCCCATGAGAAGGACATAAGACTAACGATAATGGGAATATTGCGAGTTGCAAAAATAAAGGAACAAGCCACAAATACAAGGCAGAGAAGTCTTGTAAGAAGCATTTGTGTTTCAGGCTTTGTTGCCTTCTTCCTTACCGAAGGAATAAGGTCAACAGCAACGGCTGAAGCCGAGGTAAGAACAACAGCCTCAAGAGTTGACATGGAAGCAGAAAGAAGAAGAATCATAATAACAGCGAGAAGGATAATGCCTAATGTTCCGCCGCCGAGCACTTCCATAAGTACCGTAGGAATAATTGAGTCAATTCCGCCTTCGGGAAGTTTTCCTCCAAGAATAAGTCTTGATGTTGCTCCAATGAGATATGCACCGCAGCCTATAATCAGACAGAAAACAGTTGAAATAACCGTACCACGCTTGATGGCAGCTGTATCCTTTACAGCATAGAACTTACCTATCATCTGAGGAAGGCCCCATGTGCCGAAGCTTGTGAGCATAATATTGAAGCAAAGGAACTTAAAGGATGAACCGCCAAAGATGTTGGTCAGCTGACTGCCTGTAATAGGATTGGGGTCATCGGGAAGCGACTGGAAATTTGCAAGGTTTTCGAAAAGGCCGGTGAGACCGCCAACACTATCGTGTCTGAGTACGGCAACGATAAGGCATACGACACCGGCAATCATAACTATGCCCTGAATAAGGTCTGTATAAGCAGTTGCGACATAACCGCCGGCTACAAGATATACGGCTGTAAGACCGGCAATAATTAACATCCATACCCATGTTTCAACGCCGGGAAAAACTGCACTGAAAAGTGAACCGAGGCCCTTGTATACAGCTGCTGAATAAGGAACGAGGAAAACGAAGATAATAACTGAAGCCATAATCTTCATACCCTTTGATCCGTATCTTTTTTCAAAATAATCAGGCATTGTGCGTGCACCGAGTTTTTTGGTCATCTTTCTTGTACGGTTTGCGAACAAAAGCCATGAAAGAAGACAACCAAGTACAGCGTTACCGATACCTATCCAAATAGCGCCGATACCGATATTCCATCCGTGTTGACCTGCATAACCTACAAAAACAACAGCTGAGAAATATGTTGTACCGTAAGCAAAGGCTGTTACCCAAGCACCGATATTTCTTCCGCCAATCAGGAATCCGTCAAGTGTTTTTGATTTACCATAGCTGAAACAGCCTATGAGTGCCATTGCAATTGCATATACGACAAGAGCAACCAGTGTGTAAGTTTGAACGTTTGTCATTTTGTTTCCCCCTAACGCAAGTTTTAAATATTAATTTCATGAAGACTTGCTTTTATTTGCTTTTGATTATATAATGACATATATCATTAGTCAAATGAATGGTTTTGATGTTTACTATCTATGTTTTCGATTGAAAGGAGAATAAAATGGAATTAAGAAATCTTATCACCTTTACTCATGTGGCGGAGCTTGGCAGCTTTACTAAGACTGCAGAACTGCTCGGTTATTCGCAATCAACCATATCCTTTCAGATAAAGCAGCTTGAAGAAGAGCTTGATTGTCTTTTATTCGACAGAATCAATCATACTATAACACTTACAGAACGAGGACACGAGCTCTTATCCTATGCACATCAGATTCGCTCTCTTACAGATGAATTCAAAGAAGGTCTGTCTGCAAAAGAAGAGCTTTCGGGTCATGTTCATCTTGTCACTCCTGATTCCGTGTGCGACGAGATAATTAACTCTCATTATATTGACTTTCACAACAAATATCCGAATATTTCCATAAAGTTCACTACAGCAGATACGCTTGTTATGTTTGATATGCTCGATCATAATGAAGCTGATATTATCATCACTCTTGACACCCACTCCTACAATAAAGACTATGTTATTGCAAAAGAAGAACCGCTTTCAATGCACTTTGTTGCAAGTTCGGATTCAAAGTTTGCCGGCATAAAAGGACTTTCGATTAGGGATATCGCTAATGAACCGTTTATACTGACAGAATACGGTCAAGGCTACCGACGCGTATTTGACAAAGAGCTCGCAAAGAAATCCCTTGAAATTACCCCTGTCCTCGAAATCGGAAGAACAGATATTATTACTACAACAATTGCACGCAGCAATATGATTTCTTTTTTGCCTGATTTTGTCACAAAAGATCTGATAGATTCCGGTGAGCTTTGTTATCTTGATATATATGACATAAATATTGAAACATGGAAACAGCTTATTTATCATAAGGATAAATGGATATCAAAAAGTCTGAAAACCGTTATCGATTATATAAAAGCAACGGAATTTCACAGTTAAACTAAATCATTAAATAATTATTTTGCTTATATTCATATAGAAGTTTATATGCAAGGTTTAAAATGTTATTCAGTTTTAAACCCTTGACTTTTGCACTTTGATGTGTTAAATTATGAAGTGCTTTGATTTCACAAATAACAGATAAGTTGTTTTAAATATGAATAAAAGCCTGTTAAACGGTGTAACACCATCTTGTAAAGGAGAAAATTTGAAATGGTAATCACAGATTTACTTGAACGCAATGCCCGATTCAAGGGCTCAGAAATCGCTCTTGTTGAGGTTAACCCCTCGGAAGAGCGTGACAGCGCCGTCACCTGGAGAGAGGCAAGTCTTATAGAAAGTGCCAATGCAGGCACACCCTACCGCCGTGAAATGACATGGAAAAGCTTTGACCGCAGAGCAAACCGCTTTGCAAATCTTCTTCTCAGCCGTGGCTTTAAAAGAGGTACAAAGGTTGCAATTCTTCTTATGAACTCACTTGAATGGCTACCCCTTTACTTCGGCATTCTTAAGGCAGGCTGTATTGCAGTACCTATGAACTTCCGTTATTCAGGAGATGAAATCAAATACTGTCTCGAGCTTGCAGACTGTGAAATTCTCATCTTCGGCAAGGAATTCATCGAACGAATCGATTCAATCATAAACGAGATTCCCGATGTAAAAACTATGTTCTATGTAGGTAAGGACGGTCCGACTTACAGTGAAGACTGCTGTGCTATGATGAACTACTGTTCGTCAGAAGCACCTCCGATTATGCTGAAAGAAGAGGATTATGCAGCAATTTACTTCTCATCAGGTACCACCGGATTCCCGAAAGCTATTTTACATAACCACAAAGCTCTTCTTTCATCCTGCCAGACAGAGCAGAATCACCACGGACAGACAGAAGATGATGTTTTCCTTTGCATTCCTCCCCTTTATCACACAGGCGCAAAAATGCATTGGTTCGGCAGTCTCCTCAGTGGCAGCAAGGCCGTTCTTCTCAGAGGCGTTAAGCCTGAATGGATTCTACGTACAATCACCGAAGAAAAATGTACAATTGTCTGGCTACTTGTACCCTGGGCACAGGATATGCTCGATGCCATCGACAGCGGCAGAGTCGTTCTTGACGATTATCTTCTTTCACAGTGGAGACTTATGCACATCGGTGCTCAGCCTGTACCGCCCAGCCTTATTAAGCGCTGGATGAGCATATTCCCCCACCATCAGTATGACACAAACTACGGTCTTTCTGAGTCAATCGGTCCGGGCTGTGTACATCTTGGCGTCGAAAATATCCATAAGGTCGGTGCAATCGGTAAGCCCGGCTACCTCTGGGAAGCAAAGATTGTTGACGAAAAGGGTAATGAGGTTGCCAAAGGCGATATTGGTGAGCTTATTGTTAAAGGTCCCGGCGTAATGCTTTGCTATTATAAAAACGAAGAGGCATCAAATGAAGTTCTCAAAGACGGTTGGCTTTATACCGGCGATATGGGACGCGAAGATGAAGACGGCTTCATTTACCTCGTTGACCGTAAAAAGGATGTTGTTATCTCCGGTGGCGAGAATATCTATCCCGTACAGATTGAAGATGCACTTCGCAAACACGAGAAAATCAAGGACGTTGCAGTTATCGGTATTCCCGATGAGCGTCTTGGAGAAAAGACCCTTGCAATTATCGAGCTTAAAGACGGCGTAAGCTGTACAGAAGAAGAAATCAACGAATTCTGCAAGGCTCTGCCCCGCTACAAGAGACCTAAAAAGATTATCTTCGAGAAGGTACCCCGAAACCCAACAGGTAAAATTGAAAAGCCTGTTCTTCGCAAAAAGTACTGTCAGGGCAGCCTCGTAGAAGCACAGATAAAATAACAAATTTTAAAACCTGTCTTATGTTTTTATCTTTATTCATAAGGCAGGTATTTTTATTGAATTTTCGCAACTTTATTAATATAAAATCTGCTTAACTGAAGATTTTTTTGTATAATATTTCATTTTTTTATAAAAAAAGTATTGACATTTAAAAGCCAAAGGAATATAATCCAAAACATAAACAGCGGTCTGATAGGTAGCTGTTTACAACTAAATGCAATGAGCAGAAACCAGTAGGTTGGAAACAAATCTGGAGAGAGTTGCCGGTCGGTGCGAGGCAAAGATAATGTCCTTCACGAATTCCTTCTGTTAGCAGTGCACTGAATGAGAGAAATCTTTAGTAGGATGCAACGGGAGTTCCCGTTACAGAACTAGGGTATGTCAGTACCTGATAAGGTTGCTGTTGTGAAACAGCAACGAACTGAGGTGGTACCACGGGATAGTCAATTTTCTCGTCCTCTGTATTCTTTTTTCGGAATGCATAGGGCGTTTTTTGTTTGCCCGTTTCATACTCCGAAATAACATTACAGTCTGAGCGAAGCTCAGATACAGTAAAGAAAGGGTGTTCAAGATGGCACAAAATTATTATCAGAAAGAAATTGAAACAATGCCGACTGAAGAAATGAAGAAGCTTCAATCGGAAAAGCTCGTCAAGCAGGTAAAGCATGTTTATGAAAATGTACCTTACTACCGTAATCTTATGGATGAAAAAGGTGTAAAGCCTGAAGATATCAACGGAATCGAAGATTTACACAAGCTTCCGTTTCTTACAAAAGCAGATTTACGTGACGCTTATCCTTACGGCCTTCTTGCAAAGCCTCTTGATGATTGTGTACGTATTCAGTCAACATCAGGCACAACAGGCCGCCGTGTAGTTGCTTTCTACACACAAAAGGATATTGATTTATGGGAAGACTGCTGTGCCCGTGCAATCGTTGCCGCAGGCGGCTCAAACAAGGATGTATGTCAGGTTGCTTACGGCTACGGTCTTTTCACAGGAGGTCCCGGTCTTAACGGTGGCTCACATAAGGTCGGCTGCCTCACTCTTCCTATGTCATCAGGTAATACTGAAAGACAGATTCAGTTTATGACAGATCTCAATGCAACCATTCTTTGCTGTACGCCCTCATATGCTGCATATATAGGTGAAACACTCAAAGAACAAGGCTACAAGCCTGAGGATATTCCTCTTAAAGCAGGTATCTTCGGTGCAGAGCCCTGGACAGAAGAAATGCGCAAAGGCATTGAAGCTACACTCGGTATAAAGGCTTATGATATTTACGGTCTTACCGAAACGACCGGCCCAGGCGTTTCATTTGAGTGCAGTGAGCAGACAGGTATGCACATTAACGAAGACCATTTCTATGCAGAAATCATCGATCCCGATACAGGAGAAGTTCTTCCTGAGGGAAGCAAGGGTGAGCTTGTATTTACTTCTCTTGACAAAGAAGCTTTCCCTCTCCTTCGTTACCGTACCCGTGACATTTGTGTTCTCTCCCGTAAAAAGTGCTCCTGCGGACGTACACTTGTCAAAATGGCAAAGCCTATGGGCAGAACAGACGATATGCTTATCATCCGCGGCGTAAATGTTTTCCCGAGCCAGATTGAAACCGTTCTTCTGAAAGAAGGCTACGAGCCCAACTATCAGATTATTGTTGACAGAAAGAACAATACTGATACCTTTGAAGTTAACATTGAAATGACGGCTGAAAAATTCACTGACAAGGTTGCTGACATTATTGCTATGGAAAAATCCCTCGCCAATGCATTGAAGGTTATGCTTGGTATAAATCCTGCAGTTCATCTTGTTGCACCCAAGAGCATTACAAGAAGTGAAGGCAAGGCAGTACGTGTTATCGACAAGAGAAAGCTTATATAAAAACAAGGAGGATTAGTTATGGCTATTAAACAATTAACAGTATTTGTAGAAAACAAGCAAGGCGCATTGGTTTCCATAACCAAGACACTTTCCGAGCACAACATTAATATGAGAGCTCTTTCTATTGCGGAAACTCAGGATTTCGGTATGCTTCGTATTATCGTCAATGATACTGAAACAGCAGAAAAGGTTCTCTCCGACGAAGGCTATCTCATAAAGGTAAATGATGTTGTCGGTGTAAAAATCGGTGACGCTCCCGGTAAGCTTTCCGGTGCACTTAGTGTTCTTGATGAAAAGAAAATCAATATGGATTATCTTTACGCTTTTATGTCCCGTACAGAAAAGCACGCTTATGTTGTAATAAGAGTGGAAGACAATGCTTTAGCTGAAAAAGCTCTTGAGGATGCAGGCTACCACATTATTACTGATGCGGATGTAAACAAGCTTTAAGACAAAGTACAAACAATGTGTAAAAAGGGACTGTTTTGGGCGACACTTCACAAGGAAGTTAAGGTTTTTATTGGCTCTTTTCCGCTTAAACATTATAAAAAGGGGCTGTTGCACGAAAGAGTGACAGCCCCCACTTCATAACCCAAACCGAACATGGAAATGTTAAATTGTGGAAAAATGCAAGTTTTGCAAAAACAAACACACAGCGAAATAAAGGAGATGAAAATATCCCCCTT